>JAEUHA010000391.1 GCA_016793535.1 Opitutaceae bacterium
CGCACGCCGGAAAATCTCGCGACACTCCTGGAAACGCTTCGGCCCGTCGCGGGCACGATCCCCGTGCGCGGCTTCTCGCCCGCCACGCCTCCGTCCGATCTCCCCACCGGGGCCCTCGTCATCAACGCCACCAGCGCCGGCCTCCGTGATTCCGACCCCCTTCCGATCGACCTGGGCGCCCTGCCCCGTCCCGCCGCGGTGTACGACATGATCTACAACCCGCCCCGGACGCCCCTGCTGCACGCCGCCGCGGCCGCCGGAGTCCCGGGCGCGAACGGACTCAGCATGCTGGTGCACCAGGGCGCCAAGGCGCTCGAGATCTGGACCGGTGTTCCCGCCGCGCGCACCGCCCCGACGATGAGCGGCGCCGCGCGCGCCGCCCTGGGTCGGCAATAGTTCGTAAACCACGCCCGCGCTGGGAGACACGGCACACTTTCTTCGTGAGCTTTGGCCCCCGCGGGTTCATACCGCGCCGGATGGATTTTGACTACGCCGAGTTCTCCGCCGCGTTCCCGTGGTTCTTCCCGCTGGCCCTTTTCGTCTTTGGCGCGTGCGTCGGCAGCTTTCTCAACGTCGTGATCTACCGGTTGCCCAAGGAGCAGTCGGTGGTGACGCCCGGCTCCCACTGCGGCTGCGGCCAGCCGATCAAATGGCATGACAACATTCCCATTCTCTCGTGGCTCTTCCTGCGGGGACGCGCCCGGTGCTGCGGACGAAAGTTCTCGTTTCGCTATCCGTTCGTCGAACTGCTGACCGCGCTGCTGTTCGCCGCGTGCTGGCTCCGGTTTTCCCCGGCGGTCGCGCTCTGCGGATGTCTGTTTCTCAGCTGCCTGGTCGCGGCCACCTTCATCGACCTCGACCACATGATCATCCCCGACGTCTTCACGATCGGGCTCGGCGCGGTCGGCGTGGTGCTGTCGGGACTCGTGCCCGCCCTGCACGGCCAGCACAGCGATCTCTTCATCGTCGACAGCATGCGCAGCGGCGTGACGGCGCTGCAGGGCCTGCTCATCGGTTCCGGCGTGGTGCTGTGGATCGCCCTGACCGCCGAGACCCTGCTGCGCAAGGAGGCGATGGGATTCGGCGACGTGACGTTCGTCGGCGCGATCGGCGCGTTTTGCGGCTGGCAGGGCGCGGTGTTCACCGTCTTCGGCGGCGCGGTCGTCGGCACGGTGTGGTTCATCGTTTCCTGGCTCTGGGAGAAGGCCACGGGCCGCCGGGCGGCGCTCGCCCCGCCGTCGGAAACACCCGAGGGCCAGGCCGCGCCGCTGGGCTTCGGCGCCCACGTGCCCTTCGGCCCGATGCTCGCGATCGCCGCGGCGCTCTACTTCCTCGTGTTCCGCGAAGCGGTGCTGGCGTGGTTCCGGGAGTTCAGCGTGATGTTCTGACGAGCACCACGAAACACACGAAATACACGAAAAGACTACGGACCCGGCCCTCGCCGCAGATGAACGACCGAACCTTCGGTTTCACCCGCGAGGCTCCACCGGCGCCCCCGGATTTTCGTGCGTTTCGTGTGTTTTGTGGTCTCTCCGCCTTGATTCGTTTCAGAGATACTCCGTGAGCAACCGCCGCAGCACCGGCCGCACGCGGCGGGCGAGCACGGGGTTGGCGTATCCCATCCACGCGACCGGGGTCGTCGTGTCCAGCGGCACCCGGAGCGGGCCGCCGGCGGGCGCCTCGATGAGGCAGCCCGCCTCCTGCGCGATCAGCGCGGTGCAGATGTCGTACGGATGGCAGCAGAGCGAGGCACTGGAGTATCCGAGTTTCGCATACGCCAGGGGGCGCAGGTCGCCGAGCATCCGGTCGTGGCCCGCGATGAGCTCAAAAAGCTGGCCGCCGGTCGAAATATACTGGTCGTCGAAGACGAGCTGGCCGCCGTTCTTTCCCAGCAGCCCGAGCTCGCGCCACAGCGCCTCCTCGAGGGTCGCGAGCAGCGCCTTGCCTTCCGGGAAGAAGCGCGCCCACGAGGCGAAGCCGTGCTCGAAGCCGTCCGCCCGCGACGGCCGCGGCGTCCACCGGCGGCGCGTGCCGCGCCCCAGGTCCCGCGTCTCGGCCCGCACGCCTCCACCGCGCACCGCGCTCAACTGGTCGGCGCGATCCTGCTTGGAGCACGGCAGCTCCGTCATCACGGCCACCGCGATGTCGCCCAGCCGCGTGCGGGCGCCGCGCTGGGGCGCGAGGCCGGCGAGGATGAATGCGGACCGCTTGTCGTACATCACCCCGCGCGTGCCGTCGATCGGATCAAGGATGCACTTCCACGCCGTGCGCGCCACCGGCGTGCCGCGCGGAAACGTCACCGGCTCGCCCTCGAGGCCCTCCATCACCAGTTCGACCGGCAGCGCCCGCGGCCAGTGGGCGTCGAACCATTCGAGGATCGCCTCCTCGCTGAGCCGGTCGATATGGTAGATCGTGTCGGCGGCGGTGACTCCCGCCACCCGCGCGAAGTGACGGGCCTGGCGGCGGCGCGCCGCAATGATCGTGTCGCGAATGTGCACCTGCAGGGCGCAGAGGTGGCGGCGCGCGGTCTCCAGGAGGGCACGGGACGAAGCGGTCATAAGAGTTCGGCGCCGGCCGCGGTTTCCAGATGCAGGACCTGCGGCCGCGCGCCGAAGCGGGCGGCCGCGGCCGCCGCGACCTGGTCGGCCGCGCGGGCGTCGAAGCCGGCCGTCGTCATCGCCATCACCGCGCCGCCGAACCCGCCGCCGGTCAGCCGCGCGCCGTACACGTGCGGGGTTGCGATCAGCGTCGCGACGAGGAAGTCCAGCTCCGGCGTGCTGTTCTCGAACAGCACCTGCGAACTGCGGTGCGAAGCCGACAGCAGCCGCCCGACCTCGGCCAAGTTTCCCGCCGCGAGGGCCGCGACGCACGCGTCCACGCGCGCAATCTCCTCCACCACGTGCCGCGCGCGCCGCGCGACCGCGTCGGTCACCCGCCCCTGCAGCGCGTCCAGCGCCGCCGGCGTCGCGTCCGCCAGGCACGCGACGCCCAGCGCCTGGGCGGCGGCCATGCACTCGCGGTGACGCTCCGCGTACCGGCCGTCGACCAGCGCGTGCGCCGCGGGCGGATTGAAGATCCAGAAGTGCACGCCGGGGGGCAGCGGCACGCGGTCGTAGCTGGGTCCGCGGCAGTCGATGCGCACGAGATGGTCCCGCCGGCCGAAGCCGGAGACCCCCTTGTCGAGTATGCCGAAAGGCTCACCGACGTTGTGATTCTCGGCGTGCCGCGCCGCCCGGACCAGCGTCTCGCGCGGCGGATCTTCGCCCGCGGCGCGGGCAAACACGAGGGCCGAGGCGAGCTCAATCGCGGCACTGCTGCTGAGGCCGGCGCCGGGCGGAAGATCGGACACGGCGAGGAAATCGAAGCCGGCCGGTATCCGCAGACCCAGGACACCGAAGGCCTGCAGCACGCCGAGCGGATAGTTGGCCCAGGCGTCGGCTCCGGCACGCCGGGTGAAATCGCCCGCCGCCACACGGACCAGGCCCGGGCGTTGGGCGCTGGAAAAATTCCATTGTCCGTCGGTGCGCCGCGCCAGCGCGACCCAGAGGCTGCGATCGATGGCGGCACCGAGCACGGTGCCGCCGTTGTAGTCGGTGTGATTGCCGATGAACTCGATGCGCCCCGGCGCCCGGGCAACGAGTTCCGGAGCGCGGCCGTACGTGACGCGAAACTTCTCGTCGGCCTCGGCTCTCACGACGGGACGGACTCCCTTCGTACCACGACGCACCCGCACCTCGCGGCGGCCAGCCGGCCCGCCCTGATCCGGTTCACGCGAGCGACCGGAGCTCCATGCCCGGCTTGAAGCGAACGGTCTTCATCGCCCGGATCTTCATCGGAACCTTCGTGTGCGGATTGTAGCCGTTGCGTGCCGGCCGGGTGGCGATGGCAAAAGTGCCGAAGCCCACGAGCGAGACTTCCTTGTCCCGGCGGAGCCCGCGCTTCACCGCGGCCAGCACTGCCTCGGTGGCACGCTCGGCGGCGGCCTTCGAAGTGCCGTTGCTCAGAATCTTCTGCACTTCGTCTACCAAGGCGGCCTTGTTCATCGGGAAGGAAACAGAGGCCGAGGGAAGAAACGGCACTCGCTCCGGTCAAACCCAATCTCCGCCCTTTAATTCCGGCTCAGCGCCCGTGCAGTCTTGCAGCGGAGAGCCGCGCTTCGCCAGCGCCGCGGCCGCAACGAAGCGCCGCCCTGCCCGCAAGGCCAGGCTCCACGTCAATGCGCGCCCACGCCGGAGGCCTCACGGCCCGGCGGGTGGCGGAGGCGGCGCCACCGTGAACGCCGCCGGGACTTCGCCCGCCCGACCCTTCACGACGACCTCGAGCAGGCCGCGCAACGCGACTTCGCGTGCGACGCCCCGTTCGGTCGCGAGCTGGTCGGCCCGCTTCACCAGTTGCGCCGCCATGATGGCCGCCTGCGCCGGTGACGCGCCCAGCCGCGCGCAGAGTTGGGTGAGTTGTTCGAGCTCCGTCATGACGCGTCGTCGCGATGCAACGTCGGCGGTGCATCCGCCGCAAGCGCCAGGGCGGCGCCCGCCGGCACGTGCAGCAGCGTGAGCAACGCGAGCCCGATCCAGCCGCCGGCCCCGTCGGACACCGCCGAGCGCAGCTCCCCCACCGGTCGCGCCCCAAGGAAGACCGGCGCGGGCCGGGCCGGGGGCTCCGCGCCCGTGCCCCGAACGCGGAGCAGGCGCCGTCGAACCTGCCCCATCGACTTCAAACGAGCCATGACCTCCTGTCCGAGGTAGCAGCCCTTTTGGTAGGAAATGGCCGTGGTCTCGAGTCCCCCTTCGTTCGGCAGGTCACCGGGACCGATGTCCATCGGCACGGCCGGGATCCCCGCCGTGATCCGGCGTCGCTCGACCTCCTGGGGTTCGATCAGCCGCCCGGTCGCCCGCAGGTCGCTCACCCAGCCCGGTTCACCTGCGTCCACCGGGTACATCCACTCCAAGGTCGGGACCCGGTCGCGCCGACCGGGAAACCCCACCATGCCGGCCGGCGCAGGCTGCGGCCACGAGGCGCCATCGTCGGGCCACAGGCTGAGCCCCGCCCAGCGTGCGGTCTCGTCCTCCACCACGACATCGTCCGCAATCACGTGATGTTCGAGCCGCTCCCGGACGCGGTCGGCCGGCGAGAAATAGCTGCCCACCCAAAACGCGTTCGGTGCTCCGCCCGGCAGGACGAAGCTATCCGCCACCACCTTGCCCTTCACCGTCAGCCACAAACCGTAAACGGCGCCCCCCGCCGCCAGCGTCCGCAGATCGTTCGTGAACTGTCCCTGCAAGAAGGTGGCGGCATCCTCGCCCGACACCCGCAGCCAGCAGGCCGGGCGCCAGGGGAAAATCGCACGGGAAGTAGAAAAGTTGATAGGCATTAAATCGCTGTTGTAATGTTGGTTCAGAAAAAAGTGATAGAATTTGAAAACTGGAGGTTGACGCCAGGGAGCGGAAGCGTATTCGTTTTGCCATCAAGTTTAACACTTCTCCCGCCTAGCGGGAGTTTTGGGGTAACTAAGAAAGCAAAGGCCGGTCGCTTAGGGGTAAGCGACCGGCCACTTTTTTTGCCCAAATTCGGCGGTGACATGAGGCGAAGGGGGATCGAGGTGAGGCTTGCGCGCCGCAACGGCGGTTGGCCAAGCTGGCAGTTCATGCAAAAAACCTCGGATATCAATGTCGTCGAGACCCGAGCCCTGCCGTCCCCGGCCCAGCTGCTGACTGAGCTGCCGAAAACCGACGTGCAGGCTGAGTTCATTGCCCGGACCCGCCGTGAAATTCACCGGCTGATCTTCACCGACGACAAACGTTTCCTCCTGATCGTCGGGCCCTGCTCGATTCACGACCTGAAAGCCGGCCGCGAGTACGCCACCCGCCTCGCGGCGCTGGCCCGGGAGGTTGCCGATCGCGTCATGATCGTCATGCGGGTCTATTTCGAGAAACCGCGCACGACCGTCGGATGGAAAGGCCTGGTCATGGATCCGCATCTGGACGGCACCCACGACATCGCCACCGGCCTCCGCACGGCCCGGACGTTCCTGCGCGAGGTCCTCGACCTCGGCCTGCCGACGGCCACCGAGTTGCTCGACCCCATCACGCCCCAGTACATCGCCGATCTGATTTGCTGGTCGGCGATCGGTGCGCGGACCGCCGAGTCGCAGACGCATCGCCAGATGGCGAGCGGGCTCTCGATGCCGCTGGGCTTCAAGAACGGCACCGACGGCTCCATCACCACGGCGATCAACGCGATCAAGGCCGCCGCCTCGCCGCAGACGTTCCTCGGCATCAATCTGGACGGCGCGGCGTCCGCCATCGTGACGCGCGGCAATCCCGACTGTCATGTCGTCCTGCGCGGCGGCACCGGCGGACCGAACTACTCCCCGGCTCACATCGCCCAGACCGAAGCCCTGCTCGCCAAGGCCGGCTTGCCGAAGGCGATCCTGGTGGACTGTTCCCACGACAACTCCGCCAAACAGCCGGAACGTCAACCCGAGGTCGTACAGGCGCTCCTGGCGCAGATCGCGGCGGGCAACACGTCCATCATGGGCGCGATGATCGAGAGCAATCTGGAGGGCGGCAACCAGCCGTTCCCCCAGCCGAAGGAGAAGCTGCGGTACGGGGTTTCGATCACCGACGGCTGCATTGATTGGGCGACGACGGAAAAACTCGTCCGCAACGTCCACGCCGCCCTCGCGCCCCGTTTCGCCTGAACCTGCAGGCTTTAACCGCGGATTACACGGACACAGACTTCATCCGCACCATCCGCGAAATCCGCGGTCGATGAGATCGGGTAATTTTCAGCCCGAGGTAGGCCTACAGCGTCCGCTCGCGCTTACTCCGGCGGCGCTGGTCGCGCGGGCGGAATCAGCGAGTAAAGCACCGGCGTCACGAGTCGGGACAGCAGCAGCGAACTGACCAGCCCGCCCATGATCACGATCGCAAGCGGGGAATACAGTCCGCTGCCCTGCAGCGCGAGCGGCAGCAGCGCACCGAGGGCGGTGAACGTCGTCAGCACGACCGGCAGAAACCGGATCTCGCCCGCCTGCTCGATCGCCTGCCGAAGTTCGACGCCCTGTGCGCGCAGTTGATTGGTGAAATCCACCAGCAGGATCGAATTCTTGATCTCGATGCCGATGAGGGCCACGAAGCCGATCGCGGCCATGAACGAAAGGGAATAGCCGGTGAGCCAGAGGCCGACGAGTCCGCCGATGAAGCCGAGGGGAATGACCGAGGCGACGATCGCCGTGCCGCGGAAACTGCCGAACTCGAGCACGAGGATGGCCATGATCCCGAAGGCCGCGATCACGATCGCGCCCGCGAGGCCGCCGAAACTCTCCTTGCGACTCTCGACCTCTCCGCCAAACGACCAGCGGGCGCCGGCCGGCCATTCGAGGTCGCGCAGGCCGGCGGCCGCGAGCTGGGTGAGGGCGTTGACGTTGTAACCGTCGCGCACGAAAGCCGTGACGGTCGAGGAGCGTTCCCGGTTGAACCGCTGGATGACCGGCGGGGCGCTTTCGAACTTCAGCTCGGCCACCTGCGAGATCGGCAGGTACGCTCCCGTCACCGCACTCTGCACCTTGATCTTCGGCCAGTTTTCCAGCGTGGCGCGCTCGCCGCGCGGCAGGGCCAGCTGGATGACCCGTTCGTCGCCGTTGCTTTCGCGAAAGCGCCCGACCTCCAGGCCGGCGAACGCGAGGCGCACGGCCCGGTCGATTTCGAGTTCGCTGACGCCCAGGGAGGCGGCGACGGGCTTGTTGATCACGAGCCGCAGGTCGGTGCGCCGGGTGCGCACGGGATTGCTGACCGCCTGCGTGCCCTCGATCCCGCGGAGCAGCGACTCGACCCGGGCCGAAAGCGCCGCGAGCACGTCGAGGTCCTCCGCAAAGATCCGCACCGCGATCGGCGCCTCGATCGGCGGGCCGTTCTCGAACTCCTTCACCACGATCCGGGCTCCGGGAATCGCCGCCAGCTTCGTGCGCAGCTCCTCCAGCACGACGGGCGAACGCTGGGGATCGTACTCGTGCAGCGCCGCAAAGATGTCCGCCACGCTCGCCTTCGGCGCCTGCGGCCCCTCGTTGTAGTAGATCTGCGGGTTGTTGTTGCCGACGGTGGTGAAGTAGCGCGCCACCGCCGGCGTGGCCGCGAGCACCGCCTCCACCTGCCGCGCCACGGTATCCGTGGCCGTGATACTCGCGCCATCCTCGGCCTCGATCTGGATCAGGAACTGGGGCACGCCCGCCTTCGGAAAGAGCGAAAACCCGATGCGGGGCACCAGCGCCAGGCTGCCAGCCACGAGCGCGGCCGACACGACCAGGGTCCAGATCCGGTGCTGCATGCACCAGTGCAGAAGCGGCCGGTAGCTCCGCTCGATCCCGCGATGTAGGCCGCGCAGCAGGAAATTTCCCTCCGTGTCCTCATCGCCGCGCAACACCAGGCTCGCGAGCAGCGGGATGATCGTCAGCGCCACGAGCAGCGACGCGAGCACGGTGTAGACGACGGCGAGGGGCAGGCTGCGGATGAACTGACCCGCGCCACCCGGCAGCATGAGCAGCGGGAGAAACGCAAACAGCAGCGTCCCGGTCGTGCCCAGCACCGCCACCGCGATCTGTTGCGTGCCCTGCACCGCGGCGGCGACGGGGCCGTGGCCCATCCGCCGGAAGCGCGCGATGTTTTCCACCACGACGATCGAGTCGTCGACCAGCAGGCCGAGCGCGATCACGCAGCCCACGATGCTCAGCTGGTTCAGGCTGTAGCCGAAGGCGGCCAGCACCGCGACGCCGATCGCGAGCGAAAGCGGGATCGAGACGACGACGAGCATCGACGCCCGCAACCCGAGCGGCAGCACCGTGATGAGCACGAGCGCGAAGGCGATGAGGAAGTCGTGCTCCAGGCGGCCCAGCCTCAGCTCGACGTTGGCCGCCTGATCCCAGCCGATTTCGAGTCGCACGTCGCCGGGCAGCGTCGGCTGGAGCCGTGCGATCTCCTCCCGCAGGGCCCGGCTGAGGTCGAGCAGGTTCTGGGCGGCCCGCGGACGAATCGTCACGAAAACCGCCCGCTCCCCGTTGTACCGGCCGAAGTCCTCCTTGTCGGCCGTGGCCCAGGCGACGTCCGCCACGTCCTTCAGGTACACGACCGCCGACCCGGTCGTGAGCACGGGCGTCATCCGCACGTCGTCGAGGCTCGCGTAGCTGCCGCTCGTCTTGAGGTTGAAGCGGCGGTCGCCGACCTCGACCGACCCGCCGGGCAGGCTGGTGTTGTCCCCCTGGATCGCGGTGATGATCTGGCCGAGGGAGAGGCGCTGCTGCGAGATCCGGTCGAGGTCGAGCGACACCCGCAGCTGTTTTTCCGGATAGGCGTGCTTGCGCGCCTGCCGGACGCCGGGCACCGCCTCGACCCGCTTGCGCAGCGACTCCGCCAGCTCCTGCAGGCGCGGGTAGCTCGCGTCGGCGGAGACGAGCGCGATCTGCATCATCGCGACGTTGATCGTCTGGAGCTTTCGGACGTCGATCTCGACCACGCCGCCCGGCAGCCGCGGCCTCTCGACGTTCACCTGCCGCAGCACGTCCTCGTACTTCTTTTCCGGATCGGTCCCGTAGGTGAAATCGACGCCGATGTACGCGTAACCGTCGCGCACGGTCGAACGGATCTTGTCGACGTCGTCGAGCTCCTTGATCGCATCTTCCAGCGGCCTCGCCACGAGCTGCTCGATTTCCTTCGCATTCGCGCCGGGATAAACCGCGACGACGAAGAACGCCGGGACCTTGATGTCGGGATCCTCCTGCCGCGGAATGGTGCGATAGGCATTCCAGCCGAGCACCGCGAGACACAGGAAAACGACGAGGGTGAACTGGGAGTGACGAACGGCGTGCTCGGTGATCTTCATGCGCGGTTGCCCGACGTCTCCATCAGGGCTTGAGCGTCACTTCGCTGCCGTCGCGAACGTACTCCGCGCCGCCGCTCACGACGCGCTGGCCCCGGGGAAGCGCGGTGCGCAGGTAAACGTCCACGCCGTCGATCGTCTCGATCTCCACCGCGACGCGCTTCGCCTTGCGCGTGGCCTCGTCGACGAGAAACACGCTCGCGCCACGCGCGTCGCCCTCGACCAGCGCCGCGGCCGGCACGACCGGCCGGGCCTCGACCGCCCGCGGTTGGATGGTCGCCACCACGACGGCACCCGAGCGCACGCCAACCGGCGCCCCGTCGAGCTGAATCTCCACCGGAGTCGTCCGCGTGGCCGCGTCGGCCGATTCGGAGATGGCGGTCACGCGTCCGGCCGCCGGTCCCGACGACGAGCCCCCATGAGTCACCGCCACGGCATCGCCCAGTCGAACGCGACCCGCATCCCCGTCGGCCAGGCCGACCCGCACCAGCCACCCTTCCGCCTCAGACGCAAACACGAGGATCTCCCGACCCGCGGTCACCCATTCGTTCGGCTCCGCCAGCCGCCGCAGGATGCGTCCGTCTCCCGGTGCCACGATCACCGCATATTTGCGGTTGAACTCCGCGATCCGGAGCTGCGCGGCCGCGAGCTCCACCGCCGTGCGCGCGTCCTGGAGATTCTCCAGCGTCGCAACCCGCTCGGCGGCGAGCTTCTCCACCCGGGCGAGGTCGCGCCGCGCCTTCTCCACGACGCTCTGCGCCTGCGCCACCTGGGCGTCGATCTCGTCGACCCGCAGCCGCGCCAGTTCCTGGCCGCGCTGCACCGCATCGCCCGCGCGCACAAGCACCGCCTCGACCAGGCCGCCCACCTTGAACGACAGCTCGGCTTCCGCCTTGCGGGACAGCAGGCCGGTGGCCCGCACCGGCACGGCGCGGTCGGAGTAGGCCACGGGCACGGTCTGAACCACGTTGGGCGGCGGGGCCACCACCACGGGAGCCGGCTTGGAGCACCCCGCCCCGCCGAGGATGGCCGCGGCCAGTCCGGCCCAGATCAGGTTGCTGTTCATAGTCGTCAGGGCGCCGGCGAAAGCGCGGCCGCACGGTCCAGGGCGGCTGCGGACATCAACACCTGATGCAACGCCAGGGTGCGGCTGAGCTCGGCCCGCGTGAGGGCGTCGCGGCCGTCCAGGAACGTGAGCTGATTCGCCAGCCCCTCGCGCTCCCGCTGGCGGACCAGCTGAAACGCCTGCGCCGCCGCCTCGGCCCGCCGCTGCGCGGCCCGAAAGCCGGCCGCGGCCGCCTTCCACTCGTCCGCCGCCTGCCGGACCTGCAATTCAAGCTGCTGGCGTGCATCGGCCAGTTGCAGCTCGGCCCGGCGGCGCTCGAGTGTCGCCTGCTGCCACTGGCTGCGCCGCTGCCGGCCGTCCCATAGATTGAACTCCGCCACGAGTGAGCCCTGCACGAACCGTGCCTCGCCGCCGGTCCGATAGTTCTCGCCCTGGATTCCACCTTCGACGGCCAGGACCACGCTGGGCTGGCTCCTGGCCTTGACGGCGTCGGCGCCGGCGGTCGCGGCCTCGACCGCGCGCTGCAAGGCCAGCAGTTCCTCCCGGCGCTCCGCGCCCCAGTCGTCCCGTGCGGGCGTCTCCAGCAGCACGTCGGCGGCGCGGCGCAGTTCCGTCTCGTCGACGCGATCGATCGCGGTCGCGAGCGGCCGCTGCAACAGGGTGTTGAAATAGGCCCGGGCGTGATTGCGGTCGCGCTCCGCCGCGACGCGCTGCTGCTGCAGTTCGAGTTCGTCGGCTTCGGCGCGCAGCACCCGGTCCTCGGTCAGCTTGCCGGTGTCGGCCAGCACCCGGTTCACGCGCCGGGCCTCGCCGGCGAGTTCCTGGGCCGAACCGAGAATCTCGAGAGCCGTCTCACTGCGGAGGTACGTGTAGTAGGCCATGAGCACCGCGAGGCGCAGCTCACGCCGGTGCGCCGCAAGCTGAGCCTCGCGCCCGGCCACCGCGGCGCGGCTGGCCTCCACGCCGCGGCTGAGTTCCGGCCGGTACAACGGCTGCAGGACCCGTACTTTCGTCTCCTGCTCGTGGCTTCGGAGCAGCGCGATCGACTGGTTAGGCACTTCGCCGAACGCCGGGGGCCGGCCCTGGGTGCGCAGGTAGTCGTTGAGCGTGCGGTACGCGCCGTTCAAGAGGTCGCCCGTCGGGATATCGATCGTCCGGCCGCCGTCCGCCAGGGTCGCGCGCGCCAGCACATCCACCCGCGGCCGCCAAGCGCCGCGCACCTCCTCCAGCCGGGCTCGCGCCGCCTCCACATCGAGGGCGCGGCCCGCCAGCCCGAGATTGGCCGCGAGCGCCCGCTCCACGTAGGCCGCCGCCACGGCCGGAGGCGCCGGGAGGGCGGCCGGCGGAGGCTCCGCAGCCAACGACGGCGGGACGAAAAACGCCAGCAGTCCGAAACCGAGGCCGACGCCCAGGGCACGGAGGGGGCGGTTCGTCTCGTTCGTTCGCATGGGCCTTGCCAAACGCCGCGGGCCGCAAAACGCCAGCTACAAGTGCGTTCCGGTCGCGCGGAATCCCGCCTTTTCGCGCGGATGAAAACCAATTCTTGCGTGCCACGGGCCCTCGGGCGTGGACTAGGGCCCACTCGTCCCTATGAAATCACCCATTCGCGTCGCTGTCACCGGAGCCGCCGGCCAGATCGGTTACTCCCTCCTCTTCCGCATCGCGTCCGGCGCGATGTTCGGCCCCGACCAGCCGGTCATCCTCCAACTGCTCGAGGCGCCGATCGAGAAGGCGTTGAAGGCGCTCGAGGGCGTCGCGATGGAGCTCGACGACTGCGCGTTCCCGCTGCTGAAGGGCATCGTGCAGACGTCCGATCCCGCGGTCGGCTTCAAGGACGCCAACTGGTGCCTGCTCGTCGGCGCCAAGCCGCGCGGCCCCGGCATGGAGCGCGCGGACCTGCTGAAGGACAACGGCAAGATCTTCATCGAACAGGGCCGCGTCATCGATGCCGTCGCCGCCGCCGATGCCCGCGTCGCCGTGGTCGGCAATCCCGCGAACACGAACTGCATGATCGCCGCCTCGCAGGCGAAACGCCTCCCGGCCGAGCGCTTCACCGCCATGGTGCGCCTCGACCAGAACCGCGCCCAAACGCAGCTCGCGAAGAAGGCCGGCGTCGATCTCACGACCGTGCAGAACATCTTCATCTACGGGAATCACAGTCCGACGATGTTCCCCGCCTTCGCCCACGCCACGATCGGCGGCAAGCCCGCGCCCGCGGTCATCAACGACCAGGCCTGGCTCCAGGGACCGTTCTGCGAGATCGTCGGCAAACGCGGCGCCGCCATCATCGCCGCCCGCGGCGCCTCGTCCGCTGCGTCCGCCGCCAACGCCCTCGTCGACCACGTGCGCTCGCTGGTCACCCCCGGCGCGATCCACTCCATCGCCGTGAAGAGCAACGGCGTGTACGGCTTTGATGCCAATGTCTGGGCCGGCGTGCCGGTCCGCACCACGACGCCCGGCAGCTACGAGGTCATCACCAGCTACGCGATGGACGATTTCGCCAAGTCCAAGATCGCCGCCACCAACAAGGAGCTCGTCGAGGAGCGCGCGTTCGTGGCCGAGATGATCAAGTAACGTGTTTCGACCGCGGGCCGCGAAGCCATTCCCGACCGTAGTCCGCCGGGAATGGCCCGCCGCTCAGTTCGCCGGCGGCGACCAGACGGTGGCCGCGATGTGCTGCAAGGGCTGCGCTGCGGTGGAATAGTAGTAGGCCGTGAGGATCCGGCCATCCCGGCGTACAAAACTGCGACAAGTGTCCAGGTCCCCGTTGCGTCCGTCCGTACGCACGAAGAGCTCCGGCCCCCAAGCCCGTCCGTCATCGCGGCTCACCCGCGCCCGAAGACCGCACGGAGGCGCCCGCACGCGGGAAGGGAGGGTGGTTCACCGGAACGAAAGCGTATAGCTGACCGTCGCGGTGAATCCCTTGCTCATGATCCGATCGCCGAAGAAGGCCTGCTCGTCGGTGAGGTCAGTCAGGTTGAGGGCGACACGATGACCGGACCGCTGGCCCGACTTCCATTTGTAGCCCACGCCGCCGTCCAACTGGGAATAGGAAGGCTGCCGGTAATTGCGCTGGTAGGGCGTGCTGCTCGTGTTGGTCGTGATCTGGCCGACGTGTTTCAGCCCGAGCGTGAAGTAGAGTCCCTCCAGGCGTCCCCGCTGAACCTGGTAGCGGGTCGCGAGACCATAGTTCAAGTCCGGCACGAACGGCAGCTGGAAACCGACAAGCGTGGGATCCTGCACGTCCACCGTGATCCGCGCCTTCATGCGCGTCACCTGGCCGAAGATCAGCCACGCCGGCGTCACGTTGAACTGGAAATCCAGCTCGAAGCCCTTCGAGTTTTCCCGACCGGTGAGTTCCTGCAGGCGCGTGACGGGATTCGTGCGCACGACGTTGTGCCGCGTGATGTCGAAGTACGCCGCCGTGAGCGTGAGCCGCTTGTCGAGCAGTTCGGCCTTGAAGCCGCCTTCCCAACCGCGGCCCTTCTGGTTGTCAAACGGCTTGCCGGTCGCCGGGTCGATCTGGCCGTTGGCGCGAAAGCTCGTCGAATGATTCGCGTACACCGAAACCGGCTCCGCCAGCTTCCAGTTGAAACCGAGCTGATAGGTCGTCGCCTTCCGGCGCTCGTCCGTGGCCGCACGATTGAGATAATTCAGGCTGGTGTTGTGCACCCAGTCCTGGCGCACCCCCAGCAGCAGCAGGCCGCGCTTCTCGGCGAAATAGATGCGATCGCTGACGAACACCGCCTTGGTTTCGGTCCGCGTCCGATCATTGCGGTAGAAGTCACGCAGCAGCGAGCGGTCGGGCATGAAGAAATTCGGCGCATCGACGTTCAGGACGGGCACATTGAAGAGCGGGTTGTTCCGGTCCGCGGCGGCCACGCGGAAACGTTCATCCCGCCCGGTATCCCGGCCAAAATCGAACACCGCGAGCAGCTTCTGCTCGGTCGGGCCCAGCTTGAAGTCGAAGAGCAGGTCCGACTGAAACGCCAGGTACTTGGTCCCGCCCTGCTGCAGGTCGGCGAGCCGGTTGGCGATCGTGCGCGTCTCCACCGTGTAGAACGCGTCTCCACCCGTCCGATACGACGGATCCAGCCGCTGCGAGGCATGCGCGGTCGCCCGGAATCGGATCTGCTCAGTCAGCGGCTGCTCGAAGGTCAGATTGCCGGCCTTCAGCTCGCGGTTGAGAAACGACTGCGGCGGGTTGGCCGAGAACCGGCCGAGCTCCGTGGCCAGTTGCGACGTGATCACGCCGCCGACGCGCCGGAAAAATGTCCGCGCCTCCGGTCCCTCCTGCAGCTTGTCGAGCCAGTCGCCCTCGAGCGTCAGCCGGCCGCCGGACTCGAAGCGGTACTGCAGGACACCGGACACGCTCTCCTGCTGGTACAGCTCGCGGTCGTAGAAGAAATCCTCGTTCTGCTTGGCGGCATCCAACCGGAACAGGAGCCGCTTGTTCTGCGTCAGCGGGCCGCTCACGTTGAGCTCGAAACGGGTCATGTCCTGCGAACTCCCGCGCGCCGTGAGCTGCGTGTCCCAGTAGGGCGTGGGCATCTTGGTCACGACGTTGATGGCCCCACCGGGCGACGAGCGGCCGTAGATCGAGGCGTTGGGCCCCTTGATCACTTCGATCCGGTCCACATTGACCGCGTCGAACATGCCCGCGCGAAAGAAGCCGTTGCGCAGTTGCCCGTCGTTCTGCAGCCCACGCACATAATACGCCTGGTTGTAATTGCCGCGCGTAGCGACGCCGCTGGTGTAGGCGAGACTGTCCTTGTAGTCGTTGAACGCGACGAAGTCCTTCAGGAACTCGGACGTGACGATCCCCACCGAAAACGGCAGTTCGCGAATCTCCGCGCGGATGCGGGTGCCCGAGGACGTGACGGGCGAGGTATATCCGACGGCGGCCTGCACTTCGAACGGCGTGAGCACGACGGTGTCGCCCGCGGGCGCGGCAGCAGGCGCCTGCCCGCGCGCGGCCACGGTCGCGGACAACAGGAGAAGCACGCCGGCGGCGCGCAGGAAAGACGAGCGGTGAGGTTGAGGGGTCATGGTGTCGACCGCGCCCCCGGACGCGGAGGCGTGGATCGGACTACCAAGCTGGGCGGCTCCGGCCTTAAGTCAGATCGTATTTCGTGCAAGCGTTACATGGCAGGCTCGCCTTGCCGCC
>JAEUHA010000701.1 GCA_016793535.1 Opitutaceae bacterium
GCTCGGGAGTTTGGCGTGCGCGACCGTGGTGTTTGCCGGGACCTGCGGCGTGCGCCTGCTGGCGTTGCCGTACCTGCTATGGGCGGACCGCCACCGCCGCGACGCGCTGCTCGTGGGGTGGATCGGGGCGTTTTTCGCGGCGAGCGCGGGCATGGGCATGCTGATGGAGCTGAACAGCCACGGTGAACTCTACGTGCTCCTGATGATGCGGCTGCCCATGGCGGTGCTGACGGCGGGTTTCGTCGTCGCGGCTTCGCGACGGTTTGCGCACTGGTGGAACGAAACGCATTCGACGGTCGGCCCGGCGGTGGTGAACGGGCTCAGTCGCGGCGTGAGACGGGTGCTGGTGGGCGGCGCGGTGACCGTCGGCGTGGCGGCGTTTGCCGTACAGACGTCGCTGTGGTGGGCGCGAAACAGCTCCGGACTGCGGGATTTTCTCCGCACGCCGGCCGACATCCAGCCGGACCGCTACATGCAGGAACTGCAGGAGGCGTTGCTCTGGGTCCGGCACAACACCGAGCACAATGCCGTGCTCGTGGCCAATGCCTGCACGCCGGAGAACATGAAGAAGGATCATTGGGGTGCGCTCGACCGCACCCTGACCGGGGTGCACTTCTACTACTCGGCGCTTTCGGAGCGGCGGATGTGGTTTGAGGGTCCGAATTATATTTTGGATACGACCCGGGCCCGGCTGCGCGCGAGCATGGCGTCGAACTTCTTCTACCGCCGCAAACCGCTCCTGTCGACGGCGGTCAGCCATGGTCCGACCTATGTGCTGCTCGACCGGAGCCTGGGTGACGGAGCGGAAGTCACGCTGCCTCTCGGCCGGCGCGTGTTCTACAACTCGCGGATGGAGGTTTATCGGCTGTCTGAGTTCGACTCGCCGCCCGGCCTCGAAGTGGCGGCGGCGGATGGCTCGGTGGATTGATTTTTTGGGAGCGCAGACGTCCCCGTCCGCATCTTTTCGAACCTGCGGACGAGGGCGTCCGCGCTCCCAAGGGGTCAACCCGCGGCCGGACGATAAACCGTCTGCTTGAGATCCGCCGCGAGGAGCCGGCGGAACGTGGCGAGGTTCTTCACCACCCGGAGGGCGATGAGCTGGCTGGCGAGGTTGCCGACGGCGGTGCCTTCGAGCGCGAAGCTGATCACCGGGATGCCGCAGGCGTCGGCCGTTTCCTGGCACAGCACGCGGTTCTTCGAGCCGCCGCCGACCATGAGGATCCGCTGGAATTTTTTCCCGGTCATCCGTTCGAACGCGCGCATCGCGTCCGCATGGCCGCGTCCGAGCGAGGCGCAAATCAGGCGCGTGTAGCCGGCCAGGTTCTTCGGCGCGGTGAGCTTTCGTTTCTTCAGATGGGCATCGATCGCCTGTTTCATCGATCCGGGATTGGCAAAGGACGGGTCGGTGACGTCGAGCAGCGCGGCCGGCGCGGGGAGTTTTTCCGCCGCCGTGATCAGCGCGGCCCACTCCCGATCGTTCGTCGGGCGGGTGGAGAAGTCCTTCAGCGTGCCCTCGAGCAGCCAGAGGCCGATGACGTTGGTCAGCGGCCGGTAGCGGCCGTCGCCGATGCGCTCGTTGGAAATGCGTGCGTCCAGCGCCGCGCGACCGAGGACGGGGGTGTCGCTTTCGAATCCCACCAGCGACCAGGTGCCCGAACTCAGAAACAGGTCGGTGCCTTCGGGCGAGGCGGGCATGGCGTCGTAGGCGCAGGCCGTGTCGTGGCCGGGGACGGCGATCACCTGGGTCTGCGCGAGCGCCTTCAGGCCGCCCGCGACGTCCTTGCGCACCCGGCCGAGCTTCGTGCCGGCGAGGACCGGGGGCGAAAACCACTGCGGGGGCAGCCGGAAGTAGTCGAGGGCGGCGCGCGACCAGTCGGTCGAGTGGACATCGAGCAACTGCGAGGTGCTCGCGATCGTGAGCTCGTTCTCCATCCGGCCCGAGAGCAGGAAATTGAAATAGTCCGGCAGGAAGAGGCAGCGCGTCGCGAGATCGGTGATCGCCGGGCAGCTCGCCACCGTTTCCTCCAGGTGCAGCGACGTATTGTAGAATACGTTCGGGATTCCGGTCGCGGCATAGATCCGGTCGAGAGCGGCGCGCGTGTGGGCCAGCCGGCGCAGGAAGGGTTGGGAGCGCGGGTCGCGGTAGGCGTGGACGGGAAACACGAGCCGGCCGGCATCGTTCACAAGCGCGTGGTCGACGCCCCAGAAATCGACGCCGATCGAGGCCAGCGTCGCGCCGCGCGGCAGGGCGTCAACCGCCTTGCGCAGTCCGGTGAGCGCCTCGTGCCACAACGTGCCCAGTTCCCAGTAGTCATGGCCGGCAAGACTCCGAAACGCGTTCGGAAACCGATGCACTTCGGTCAGCGTGAGGCGGTCATTCGACCAGCGGCCGAGAATGACGCGCCCGCTCGTGGCGCCGAAGTCGAGGGCGGCGGAATAGACGGATCGGGGCATGGTGTTACGAGGCAAGAGGACACGCGGGCCACCGTCACGGCAAAATCGATGGGGCGTGGGAGCGAGCGGCCGAGGGTGAGGAACAGGAAGGGCGGGGAGAGCGGGAAGGGGCAAACCGCAGTTCTTCCCGATCTCCCCGCTCCTGTTCCCTGCCTCGCCTTCGTCCGGTCTGAATCGCGCCCCGGGGGCATTTGCCTTGACCGTGTGCCTCACAAGTAAACTGTCAGTTACCTACCACCCCCGGCCCGCCGGCCGCGCCCGCCAACCATTCCTGAACCATGCAGACCATCGTGCTCCCGCTCGTCCGTTTCCGCCTTTCCTTCGTGGCCGCGCTCTGCGCCGCGTTTTTTTCCCTGCTCTCTCCAGTCCTGCGCGCCCAGACGGCCACGGGAATCATCACCGGCCGGGTCCTGAATGAAGGCACCGGCCAGTATCTCCGCAGTGCGACGGTCACCGTGGTCGGGACCAGCATCGCGACGGTCGCCGAGTCGGGCGGCGTCTACACGCTCACCGGCGTTCCCGCCGGCCAGGTCCGGGTGATGGTGAGCTATGCGGGCCTCGATTCCACCGAGGCGGTCGTGACGGTGGCGGCCGGCCAGACGGTGAACCGCGATTTTTCGATGAGCACCAAGGCAGTCGACGCGACGGTCGTGAAGATGGGTGAGTTTCGCGTCGTCACCGAGCGCGAAGGCAACTTCCAGGCGATCCAGGAACAGAAGGCCGCGCTCGAGATCAAGTCGGTCGTGGCGTCCGATGCGTTCGGTGACGTCTCCGAGGGCAACATCGGCGAGTTCATGAAGCTGCTGCCCGGCGTGATGATGGACTACGTCGATGCCGACGTGCGCACGGTCAGCATCGGCGGCCTCGATCCGAAGTACTCGGTGATCATGATGGACGGCGCGCCCGTCGCCAGTGCCGGCTCCTCGAACATCGCCACGGGCCGCGCGTTCGAGTTCGAGCAGCTCTCGATCTCGAGCATCGAGACGGTGGAACTCAGCAAAACTCCCACGCCCGACGTCGCCGGCAGCGCGCTGGCGGGCGTCGTGAACCTGCGCAGCAAGGGCGCGTTCGACCGAAAGGGCCGGCAGATCCGCTGGTCGGGCAGCGTGCAGATGAATTCGAATCAGATGACCCTGAAGCGCACGCCCGGGCCCACCGACCGCAAGCTCTCCAAGCTGCAGCCGAACGGTTCGCTCGAATTCTCCGATGTCTATGCGGACAAGCTGGGCGTCATGGCGGGCTTCAGCTTCGCCCAGACCATGGTCGAGCAGAACATCATGTCCCACGGGTACGTCTTCAACACCAACCCCGCCGACAACGCGACGGAGATCCCGCGGTTGAGCTCGTTCGCCCTGATCGACGCGCCGAAGACGACCAATCGCGGCAACTACAACCTGCGTCTCGACTACAAGGTCTCCGCCGACCTTTCGGTGTTCGGCCGGATCGACTACAACACGTATTCGGCGCGGAATTTTCAGCGCAACCTGACCCTCAGGTTCAACAACGCCGTCAACGGGGCCGGAGCCGCCGACCCGCGGCAGACGGGCGTGGACTACTCACTCACGTCGCAGACGTCGACGAATGCCACCGCGGAGATCCACAACGGCAACGGCTTCAACAAGCACGGCGCCACCACCACGGCCGTCGCGGGCGGTTCCTACCGGCGCGGCGCGTTCCGCGCGGATGCGCAGGCGCAGATGTCGCGCAGCACGAATTATTATCACGATGTGATCATGGGCTTCTTCAACGTCGCCAGCACGGGTCAGCTCCCGGGCCTGACGCTCCAGTGGAATCGCGCCGCTGGCGCCGATGCGGCGATCAATATCACGCAGCTGGCCGGTGCCGACTTCCGCAATCTCGCCAGCTACCAGGCGCTCACGCAGCCGACGCTGCCCACCGGTGGCACCCGCCCTTCGATGAACGGCCGCTATGAGTTCAACAGCAAGGACCAGAAGTGGACCGCGAAGACGGACATGCGGTACAACCTGTCGTCGCTGAAGATTCCCGTCCTCTTCAAGTGGGGCGGCGACATCAGCCAGACGATCCGCAACGTCGACCGCATGGACCTGGCCCCGTGGGTCTACCTCGGGCCGGACCGCCTCGCGAACACCGGCGACGAAGGCTGGGTGGCCGAGCCGCATTACAAGGCGCGCAATCTCGCCGGCGGCAACCTGCAGGGCATCCCGGGTCTCGATCGTTACGCCCGTGCGCGGGAGCTGGGCACGAACCCGGAACGTTTCGCGCCGGTTTCGGCCGACGAGGAACTGCGGCTCCGGCTGCGCGGACACTGGGACATCAAGGAGCAGATCGATTCCGCCTACACGCAGTGGATCTTTAAGGTGACGCCGAAGTTCGACATCGCTCCCGGCGTACGGATGGAAAAGACCCGCAGCACCGGCCGCGGTCCGCTCGATCGCGGCGATCTGTTCGCCCGGCGGCAAGTCGGCGCGGCCCTGCCGCCCGCCGCCGCTCCCACGACGGCCGCGTACTACACCGCCCGCTATGCCGGCGATGCGTCGAATTCCTCCGACTACCACACCTGGCTGAAATACCTGCACGCCACGTACCGGCTGACGAACGACCTGATCTTCCGCGCGTCGTTCAACGACTCGATCACGCGCCCCGACCTCAGCAATCTCGCGGGCGGCATCACGCTGAATCCCGACTCGACGCCGCCGGCGGCTACGATCCCGAATCCCAACCTCCAGGCCGAGGCCGGTCGAAACATGTTCGTCAGCGCCGAGTATTATTTCCCGAAGCGGGCCGGCTTCTTTACCGTCTCCGCGGCGCGGCGCGACATCACGAACCTGATCCGGACCAGCGTGTACGTGCTGGATGCGGACGAGGATTTCCCGAATTCGGAGGACCTCGATCTGCGCGGTTACCGCGTCACGACCACGGACAACATCGGCAAGGCCCACGTCGGCACGATCGAGTTCAGCTACCGGCAAAACATGGTCTTCCTCCCGGGCGTGTGGCAGCGGCTCTCCGCGTTCGCCAACTACACGATCCTGCACTTCGACGACTACGAGAACTTCCGCCGGCCGGAGAATCTGACCAGCGGCGGCGTGTCGTTTGACTACAAGGGCATCTCCGCCCGCTGGAACGTGGTCTGGGTGCCCATCCACCGCCGCGGCGCGATTCCCGCCAACGGCTGGGTGAACATGACGGGCGAGCGGCTCTCGCACGACATGCAGCTCGGCTACCGGCTGCCTTCGGGTCTCACGCTGTTCGTCAACGCGCGCACGATCTTCAATCAGCAGCAGCG
>JAEUHA010000428.1 GCA_016793535.1 Opitutaceae bacterium
CAGGAATTCGTCCGGCATCGCCCTCGTCGAGATCTTCGAGGTGCGCTGACGCTCCGGCGAAGGTAGCCCGCTACGCCGCGAACGTGGTTCGTCGAAGTGGCGCGAGCATCCTGCTCGCGTGATGGGGAAAGTCGGACCGACTCCCACGGGGGCAGGATGCCCCCGCCACTTGGGTAAGGACGGTCCCGTCGCGACCGGTCGAGGAACAAAAAAAGGCCCGCGGTAAAGCGGGCCTTTTTGTTGGGAGCGTACCGACGCTCAGAAGAACTTGTAGTCGACGCGCAGCGTGAACGAGCGACCCCGCGGGTCCGCGATGCGCGGCTCCCAGCTGCTGCCGGCACCGGTGTTGGTGTCGTAGGTGGCGGAGAAGGGCGGATCTTCGTCGAAGAGATTCTTCACGCCTGCGATGATCGTGGTGTTCTTGATGCCGCGGTAGGTGACGCTGATGCCGTAGATGCTGTAGGGCTTCACGCGCGCCTGCCAGTCGGGCGGGCGGACGAGGCCGGCGGCGACACCCGGCAGCACGGCATCGGTGTAGCTGTTACGATAGAGATTGTTCGCGAGGAACGACCAGTTGCCGCGACGATAGCCGATGCTCGCGGTGTGCTTCCACTTGAGTCCGATGTCACTGGAACGCGTGAACGTGTTGATCTCGCTCAGGCTCCAGGGAGCGTTCGGGAGGAACTTGGACTTCTTGTTGAGCAGATAGGAGAGGTCGAAGCTGGCGCTGAGCTTGCCCTTGGCGAAGTCGGTGTCGCCCTTGATCCCGATCTCGACGCCCTTCGTCGTGGTCGCGCCGGCATTCACCCAGCGCGTGTCGATGCGCCCGATCGTGCCGTCGGGCCGGCGCTGGAACCGGTCCTGGAAGACCGCGTAGTTGGCGAGCATCTGCGTCGTGCCGAAGCTCTGGATCGTGCCGGTGCGGTTGACCTGCCACCAGTCGACGTTGGCGCTGATGTTCCGGAACGGCTGGACGACGAAGCCGGCGGAATACATGTCGGCCTCTTCGGGCTGCAGGTCGCTCTTGCCGCCGAACAGCGTGGTGACGGTGTTGGGCGGGATGATCTGGCCGGTGGCCGGGTCGATCAGGCCGGTGGCCGCGAGCGGGCTCTCGGTCACGGGGTCGAACATCTGCTTGAAGGTCGGCACGCGGAAGCCGGTGCTGTAGGCGGAGCGGACGAGGAACTTGTCGGTCGGCGCCCAGCGCAGCGTGAGCTTCGGATTCTTGCTGCTGCCGAACCCGGTGTACTGGTCGATGCGGCCGGCGGCGTTGAGGTCGAGACCCTTGAAGATCGGGATCTGCAACTCGACGAAAGCCGCCTTGATCGTGCGCTTGAGTGTGCCGGCGGTGGCGAGCGCATTGTCGAAGGGCGCGTTGAAGATGAGCGCGTCGGACGAGTTGAGATTCGCGCGCTGGTCGCCGTTGAAGAGGAACGTCTCTTCGCGCCAGTCGATGCCGACCGCGGTCTGGACCTTGCCGGCGGGCAGGGAGAAGAGCGGGCCGGTGGCCGCCGCGTCGAAGTTATCGGTGCGGTACGTGCCACCGTACATCTGCACGCCGTCGGCGCGCGTGCGATCGATCGCCGCCATGGCTTCGGGCGTCTGGGTGTAGGAGAAAATGTCGACGACGCCGGTGTTGATCAGGTTCACGAAGGGCACGGTGTAAACGTAGCCGTTGTTGAGAACCGACTTGCCCTTGCTCTGCGCGCGCGAGGCGCCGATGCGGTAATCCCACTGCGAGAGGACGCCGAGCGGGCCTTCGAGTCCGGCCATGGCGCGGTACGTGTCGGTGGTCGTGGTGAACGCGCGGTTGCCGAGCGGAAGCGACCGCCAGCGGAACGCGAGCGGGGCGCCGCGATTGGCGGCGAGCGCGGGGAAGTAGGCCGCGAGGGCGTTGAAGACCCGGTTGTAACTCGCGCCGGTCGCAGGGTAGACCATGTTGAAGAGCGGGTTCGGAACCGTGGTCCGGCCGTCGAGCGCCGTGGTGTTGGCGGCGGTGCCGGTGGTCCACTGATTGGGCGAGAAGCTCTTGTTGGATTCCGAGCGGCCGGCGACGCCCTCGACGATCAGGCGATGGCGGTCGGCCAGCTTGAACGTGCCGCGCAGGACGATGTTGGTGTTCTTCACCGGCTGCTGAATCACGGCGGCGCGGCCGGTGTCCCAGGCGGAACCGTACTTCGACGCGGCCGAGTTCCACAGCACTTCGTCGTAGGGGCCCATGCCGTCGAGCCCCGCGTAACCGGGACCGCCGGGGAGATCGACGTAGTTGATGCCGTTGACGCGGAGATTCGGATTCTGCGGATCGACGGGGCCGGTGCTGCGGCCGGTGTTGTCGATGTTGTCGCGACTGAGGGCGGTTTGGAGCGTCGTGATCGCGAACAGCGTGGCGACGGGCGTGCCGCGCGTGTCGGGCGAGAGGCCGCGGTTCGGCTGGAAGGTGTTGACGAAATCGCGCTGGTCGCCCCGCAGGACCTTGTGGTCGGAGTACGAGACCGAGGCCATGATGTTGTAGCCGTTGCGCTGCACGTTGCCGAAACCGGCGACGGCATTGTAGCGGAAGATGTTGCCGCCACCCTGCTCGGTGACGTCCATCGCGGCGCTGACCGAGGCGCCCTCGTAGTTGGACTTGAGGATGAAGTTGATCACCCCGCCCACGGCGTCGGTTCCGTAGATGGCGGAGGCGCCGTCCTTGAGGATCTCGACGCGCTCGATCGCGGCGAAGGGGATTGAGTTGAGATCGACGACGCCGCCGTTGAGGCCGTGCGAGGAAACGCGGCGGCCGTTGAGCAGAATGAGCGTGGCGCCGGAGCCCTGCATGCGCAGGTTGGCGGAGGTGGCGCCGTTGTTGCCGCGCTGCGCGCCGGCGACGACGTCGGCATTCGACGCGAGGTTGTCGAGGGCGTTGCCGTTGATGTTCAGTTCCATCAGCATCTGCTCGGCGCTCGCAATGCCGCGCTGCTCGATCTCCTGGATCGTGATGGTCTGCACGGGCAGGGCGCCCTCTCCGGCGATGCGCTTGATGAGCGAGCCGGTGACGACGAACGACTCCAGCTTGATCGCTTCCTCAGGCTTGAGCGCAGGGGCGGCGGGGGCTTGCTGCGCGACGGCAGACGGCACGAGACCGACTGCAACGAGAGCCGACAACCAGGTCGCCGGCTTCGACGATTTACGAACGTTCATAGGTGTGGTGTGGTCGAAACCTCCCCCCTCGCGGGCTGAGCCGTACGCGGGGGTGAATTCAACTCAGGGAGGTCATTTGGTACCGCCCTTGGACGCAACTCCAATGCCAACGCGTTACCCACTTCGGCGCGGGGCTCCCCGGCCCTGAACCGCGGTCCGGCACCGACCGGGAGTCCGGGCCTGACGGCCGCGCCGGGACCGTGTAAGGAATCCGGCCGAGCCGCTTCTAACGTTGGCGCGAACCCGTGACCACCGACGAACAAAACCGCCACTTCCAAGCCTGGCTCGACCGGCACGCCGCCGTGCTGCACCACGTGGCCAACGGATTTGCCGAGCCGGGCGACCGACCCGACCTCATGCAGGAACTCCTCCTGGCGGTCTGGCGTGCGGTGCCCGCGTTTCGCGGCGGCGCGCTGACCTCCACGTTTGTCTACCGCGTGGCCCACAATGCCGCGCTGACCTGGCGGCGGACCCGGAAGAACTACGCGCAGCGGCTGGCGCGCTTCGAAGCGATGGCGGCGGCGGAGCCGGCCGCGCCGTGCCCAGCCGTGACGGACCGGACCCCGGAGGCGCTCGAACAGGTGTACGCCGCCATCCGCCAGCTCCCGCCGGTCGACCGATCGCTGATCCTGCTGCACCTCGACGGCGTGAGCTACGCCGGCATCGCGGAGATCCACGGGCTCTCGGAAACCAACGTCGGCGCCCGGCTCACCCGCCTGAAGCAGAAACTCGTCACTTCCCTGGAGGCCCTCGCTCATGAACTTCGCTGACATCGAAAACGCGTGGCGTTCGCCACACAACCGGCCGTCCCCGGCTGAACTGGAGCACCAACATATGCAACTCATCACTGATCTCCGCCGCCGCCGCCGCGGCTTCGTTCTCCACCTCAGCCTGGTCGTGGCCATGCTGAGCGTCGTGACGTCCCTGACGGTGCGTCACCTGCTCTCGCCCGATCCGGCGCTGGACCCGATCGATCTCGCGCGCGAGTGGGGCGCCCTCGTGCTGCTCGCCCTGCCGTGGGCCGCGGCGGTCCTCTTCGTCCGGCAATCCTGGCGGCACTTCGCCGGCCACCCCCGGGCCGACCACTCGATCCGCGCCAGCATCCGCGCGCTGCTCGACGAAAACCGTCTCTCGCGCATCCGGGTGAAAGTCGTGGCGCTGCTCCACGGACTCGTGCTGCTGGTGCTGCCCGTCGTCGTCTTTCAGCTTCGCGCCGTCGGCAAAGCCGGGGACGAGATTCTCGTGCCGGCGTTCGTGCTCTGGCCGCTGCTGGCGGCGGGCATCGGCGGTGCGCTTTGGTATCACGACCGGAAGAAACTTCTGCCGCGGAAACGCGAGCTCGAGGCGCTGCTCGGCGCATACGAATAAGGCCAACTCGCGCGCTTCCAGACCAGGGCGTGACTTCAACGTCGTTTCTTCCGGTCGTTCTTCGCTGCGCGGCCAATGAGCTCCCTGGTTTGTCATTCTGAGCGTAGTGAAGAATCCAGCTCGAGGTCCGTCGGCGCTTGCGCGGCTGGATCCTTCTCCCGCACCTGCGGGATCAGGATGACAGGAAGAGAGGTTCATGGGTTGGAACGACCCAACGCTCCGGCGTTGGTCCCGGTCCAGCTTTCCGATATGGCGGCGAACGTCTTCAAGCGGCTCAGGGCACCGCACGTGAGGCTCACGGTGTATCCGGAAGCCGGACACAGCGCCTGGACGCAGACCTGCGACACTCCCGGGGTCTGGGCGTGGCTGTTGGCGCAGCGGCGGAAACAGGCGCCCGGCCGCGCGGTCAGGGTGCCGGCGCGGCGGTCAGGCGGCGATGCAGCTCGCGCGCCTCGGCGAAGTCAGGCTCCAGCTCGAGCGCGCGTCGGAGGCGTTCAATCGCCTCCGATTTTCGTCCGAGCTGGAGATAGGCGGTCGCCGCCCGACTGAGGGCGTCGACCGAGCGCGGCCGAAGGGTCAGCGCCGCTTCGAAATGCACGATGGCCTCGCTCACGCGGCGGGGATCGCGGGCGAGCACGCTGGCCAGGCCGAGGTGCGCCTCGAAATAGGCAGGACGCAGCCGCAGCGCCTCCGCGAAGTGCGCGGTGGCCTCCCCCGACGTGGCGTTGTCCTTCGCCAGCTCGGCGGCGAGGTTGTTGTGCAACTCCGGCGACCGCGGGTTGAGCCGCAGGGCGAGCCGGTAGCGCTCCAGGGCTTCGGCGCGGCGCCCGGGCATCTCCGCCAGGGTGGCCGCGAGATTGTTGTGCGCTTCGATGAAGTCGGGGCGCAGCTCGAGCGTACGCTCGTAGTGGGTGACGGCCTCGGCCAGCGTGGCGGGGTTCGCGGCCAGTTCGTTGGCGAGATTGTAGTGTGCCTTGACGTAGTCCGGCCGGAGACGCAGGGCGGTGCGATAGTGCGCGATGGCGGCCTCGGCCGGCTGCCGGGTGCGGGTCAGTGCGATGCCGAGGTTGTAGTGCGCCTCCGCGTGATTGGGATTGAGCCGCAGCGCTTCCTCGTAGTGCCGGATGGCCTCGGGCGCGCCGCCCGGTGACTGGGCCAGCACGATGCCGAGGTTGGTGTGTGCCATCCATGCCGCCGGGTTTGCCTGGACGGTCGCCCGCCACAGGCTGGCCGGATCGTGGAAACGTTGCGCACTCCGCCAATCCACCGCGGTGAAGGCGACCAGAATTCCGCCCGCGAGCAGGCTGGCGGCGCGCCGTCCGTGCGGGACGTGGGGCTCGAGCCATGTCCCGAGCGCGGAGAGCCCGGCGCCGGCCAGCGCGACCGGAGCCATGCTGGCGAGATACTGAAAATGATCCGCCACGAAGGCGTACCGGAAGAAATAGACATCGAAGAAACCCAGGATGGGGAAGAGCAGCACCAGAAAGGTCGCCAGCGTGAAACCGACGACGCGTCCCAGCGGGCGCGTCCGCCACCGAATCAGGCCGATGGCGAGCACCGCCAGCGCCGCGAGCGGGAGGTAATCGATCGCCCGCCCCGCGTCCGGCTGCCAGCGGGGATAGATCAGCGACAGCGGCTCCGGCCAGGCGAGTTTGCCGAGGTAGAACCAGACATTGCGGGCGCTGATCAAGAGTCGCTCCGGCAGTGACAGCGCCCATTCGGGGCCGGATGCGCCGGAGTGAAACTTCTGCTCCCACACCGTCCACGCGCTGACCACCGCCGACAGCGCGAAGAACGGAATGACCCGGGCCGCGCGACGCGTTTCCCACGGAATCCGCAGCCACCACCAGCACAGCAGGAACACGACCGGCAGCATCACGGTCGACGGCTTGCTCAACATCGCCGCGACCGCCCACGCGACCGCCAGCGCATAGGTGCCGCGGCCACCCGTCCCCTTCAGCCAGGTCACGAAGGCCCGCACCGAAAGGACGAAGCAGAGTCCCGACTGGGTGTTGGTCGTTTCCGAAATCCATGCGACCGACTCGACCTGGACGGGATGCAGCAACCAGAGCGCGGCACCGATCCAGCCGGCCCTGACCCCAAGGAGATCGAGCGTGCGCCAAAGGAAGTACGCCGTCGCAAGATGCAGCCCCCACGTGAGCAGGTGATACGGCAGCGGGGCCAGGCCGAAGAGCTGATGCACCACCCACCAGACCGTTTGCACGAGGGGAAAATACTCGGCTTCGGCACTGGTCCAGATGCCGGCGAACCCGAGCGGACCGACGATGCACGGGTTTTCCGTGAGGTGGGAATCGTCGTCCCAGACAAATCCGGCCCGCCAGATCGCGAGGTAGGCCACGACACTCAGCAGGAAGATGAACGCGAGCGTCGCCGCGGCGGGCGGGCGGACGGTTTGGCGGGCGGGCGCGTCGACTACCATGGGCGTGAGGCAGGGGGCATCCGGGGGCGAGCACGCGGAAAAACCGGCTGGGATTCAACCTTCGAAATCCCGGCGGCCGGGGCCGGCGCGCGCGGCGGCTTGACTCGGCGACGGGCCGGCGAAGTGCTGACGTCATGCACGCTTTCCTGCGCGGCCTGACTTCGGCGTGGTGGGTGGTCGCGGTCGGCTGGCGGGCCCTGGCGGCGGCCATGCCGTCGGTCGGCGACGTGCTGCCGCCGCCGGCGGCCGGGGCGATGGATATCCACCATATCAATACGGGAGAGGGCAGTGCGGCCCTGCTCGTGCTGCCGGATCGGACGACCCTGCTGATCGACTGCGGTTCGAACCAGGACACGGCCCGGCCGCCGCGTTTCAAGGCGCCGCGCCGGCCCGATGATTCCCGGCTGCCGGGCGAGTGGATCGCCCGCTACATCCGGCACGTGCACCCGCTGGGGCCGGAGGCGCCGGTCGACTACGCGGTGGTTTCGCATTTTCACGCCGATCACATGGGTGGATTTCCGGAGCTGTTTCGCCACGTGCGGATCGGGCGGCTGTTCGATCGCGGCTGGCCGGACTACGGTGAGCCGTTGCCCTTCACGGGCCCGCTGGCCGGACTCTACAAGGCGGCTTTGGCCGGACAGGTGGAGCGTCACGGCATGCAGGTCGAACGCTTCCGCGGCGGCGTCGCGGACCAAGTCGTCCTGCGCCGCGAGCCGCAGCGTTACCCGGAATTCGAAGTCCGGCACCTGGCCGTGAACGGCGAGGTGTGGACCGGCGAAGGCACCACGCTGAGACGGCGGATCGCCACCACGGAAAAACCCAACGAGAATGCGCTGTGCGCGGCGTTGCGCGTGCGGTACGGGAGGTTCGAGTATTTCACCGGCGGCGACCTGCCCGGTGCGGCGGAGAAACCGGATGTGCCGGCGGCGCGCGACATGGAGTCGGCGGTCGCCTGGGTGACGGGCCCCGTCGATGTCACCGTCCTGAACCACCACGGCAACGCCGACTCGACCACGCCCTTCTTCCTCAGCGTGCTGCAGCCGCGCGTGGGCATCGCCCAGGTGTGGGATGCGCAGCAGGTCGGTCCGGTGACGCTCGCGCGGCTGCGCTCGGAGCGGATCGCCCCGGGCCCGCGCGATCTCTTCATGACCAACGCCGGCTGGGAAGGCCGGGCGGAGCACATCGTCCGCGTGTTTGGCGAGGCGGCCGGACGCCGGCACATCGAGGATTTGAAGACGATGATCACGGCGGCCCAGGGGCACATCATCGTGCGCGTCGCGCCGGGCGGCGACTCGTATGCTGTGATCGTGCTGACCGACGCGGACGAGTCCTTGCGCGTGCGGTCCGTGCACGGACCCTACATGAGCCGGTAGGTGGCGAGCCGCGGAACGCGGCCTGCGGCGCCGCGGTCGTCACCGAGAGTCATCTCGTGGGGACAGGCACCAACACCACCCGGAAGCCAATGTGGTCGGAGCTTCGAGGCGGCTCGTAGCGGAGGCGCAGGGCGGAGCGACAGAACCGGGCGTCGTCCATCCAGGCGCCGCCGCGGCGCACCCGGGAGTACGTGCCGTCGCGGTTCGGCTCGCCCTTGACCTGGCTGAGATCGGGATCGGTCCCGCCGGGCAGGCGGGCGTGGTACCAATCGCGGCACCATTCGAAGGCGTTGCCGTGCATATCGTGCAGGCCCCAGGCGTTCGCGGGGTAGCGGCCGACCTCGGTCGCGGCTGCGCCGGGCGTGCCGTCGGCCCGGTCGGCGTAGGGTTTGCCCAGGTTCGCCTGACGCGCGTCCAGGGCGTCGCCAAACGCGAAGGCGGTGGTCGAGCCGGCGCGGCACGCGTATTCCCACTGGGCCTCAGTCGGGAGGCGGAACTCCCAGTCCGGCGGCACCTCGCCCGTGGCTCGCGTCCGGAGCGTGAGGCGGCGGCAGAAGTCCTCTGCGGCAAAGTAGCTTACCCAGTACACAGGATAGTGCTCGCCGACCCCGGCATTCAGCGGACCCGGAAGTTCACCCATCTCGCGCTGCCACTGGCGCTGGGTGACTTCGAATTGGCCCGTCCAGAACCCCCTGGAAAGCGTCACTGTAACCTGTCCCTCGTCGGACCGGCGGCCTGGTTCGTCGGGGGGACTGCCCATGCGAAAGGTACCGGGCGGGCACCAGCGGAGCGTGAGCCCGCCGACGTTCCGGGCGTCGCCGGCCTCCGGAACCGGGGCATCCGCCGCCCTGCCCGCGGCCACGCCGAGGAACAGGAGTCGCGCGACGATCGACCAGGCCGTCATCGAATTCGAAAGGGACAGGCTATTGTAGGGACAGACCCTGCGGGCGCGGCAACGGCATTCCGGACCGGCCGCGTCATCCGTCGGCGCGGAGCCGGCCTGTATCTTTGGGGCGTTTCCATGCGTCCGCCTTCGCATGCGCAGGTGTCGTCCCAGTCGAGCAAGGTTCCCGGTTTTGCTGAGCCTGTCCCTTGTCGTGCTGGCGACGGGCGCCGCGCTGCTCGCCCAGGGGCGGATGGGCGGGGGGCAGATCTTCGTCCCGCCCAACGCCCGCACGGCGCGTGAGATTGGCAGTCGAAGCACGGGCACTCCGGAGTGGGAGAACCCGGTGGGCTATCGGACGGACGTTTTCACGTTCGCGCGGCTGCGCTACGATCGCGCACCGCGGCCGATCGGGACGCGCCGCGGTGGGGGTTGGACCACCGACCTGCCGGACGCCGACCTCAACCTTTCCTATCGGCTCCAGCAGCTGACCTCGCTGCGCGTCGATCCCGATGCCCGGCTGGTGCGCGCCACGGATCCCGACCTCGCGCACTATCCGTTTCTCTTTGCGTCCGCGCCGGGCGCGATGGCGCTGTCGGCGGACGAGGTGACGGGGCTGAGAAAATACCTCCAGAACGGTGGCTTTCTGCTCACGACGGACTCCTGGGGCGACGCCGATCTGGCGCATATCGAAAGCGTCTTCCGGGAAGTGCTGCCTGGTTTGCCGTTCGAGGAACTGCCGATCGAACACCCGCTCTACCGCATTGTCGTCCCGATTCGCGAGAAGGCGCAGGTGCCGAATATCCACATCGGAATCAAGGTAGCGGGCACGCGGATCCAGCACCGGGTCATCTTCGACGCGAAGGGACGGATCCTGGTCATGGCGCTGCACAACTCCGACGACAGCGATGGCTGGGAGCGCGAAGGCGAAAACCAGGAGTACTTCGAAAAATACGCGGAGAAGATCGCGTATCCCCTCGCGATTAACATCATCTGCTACGTCATGACGCACTGAGCTGCGCGGGTCAGCCGTTCGACGCGGCTGGCGGTC
>JAEUHA010000443.1 GCA_016793535.1 Opitutaceae bacterium
TTCGACATCATGAGACCCACGCGGACGCGGACGTCCGCGCTCCCAGGTTCACTTCCGTTTCCGCCCGACGCCCCAGATGAGCCAGCCGGCGAGGGCGACGAGCAGCACGAGCCACCACAGGTAGCGCAGTTCGCGGGCGGCGAGCTCGACGAAGGCGAGCGTCCGGGGAAACAGGATGAAGAGCAGCGCCACAACCCCGATCAGCACGAGCAGCTGGATCGTGGCGCGCAGCCGGGGGCTCATCGGGTTTTCTGCGGCGGGGTCGGGGCGCGGGGCGCCGTCGGGCTGCGCGCGGGAGTGGCGGGCGCGGCGGCGCGCCGGCCGAGTTCCTCGAGCGACAGCATCACATTCGAGTCGCCCCCGCCGACCACCAGCGGCGAGCGCCCGTTCCAGTTTTGCAGGATCTGGAGTTTGATGAAGTCAGGCGTGGCGCGCAGCGCGGCACCGCGGACCTGGATGGCTTCCGCCTCACCCTTGGCGCGGATGATCGCGGTGTCGGCCTCGATCTGCGCCTTGAGCTGGGTGAACTTCGCCTTTTCGGCCTCCTGTTCCTGCACCATCTTCATCTCGATGGCGGTCTCGAGTTCCGACGAGAGCGCGAGGTTGTAGATGACGAGGTCGGTCACGATCAGGAAGTCCGCGCCGATCTTGCGCCGGGCGAGTTCGAGTGCGCGGGTCTTGATGTCTTCCCGGCGCTTGACGATCTGCTCGGCGCTCTGGGTCGCCGCGACCTCCTTCAACGCCTCCTGCACGCGCGGCGCGATCAGGTTGTCGAACGGCTCGCCGGCGTATTCCTGGAAGATCTTCACCACCGAGGTCTCGGGGATGCGGTACAGCACATGGACCTCCATCTTCACCTGCTGCAGGTCCGACGAGTAGCACTCCGCCGGCATGGGCCGGGTGCGCTGCCGGATCGAGATCGGGTGGATGGTCGTGACGAACGGCTGCTTGAAGCCGAAGCCCTCCGGCTTGAAGCCGGGGGAAACGGTGCCGAGCGTGACGGCGACGCCGCGCGTTCCGGGTTGTACGACGTACGTTGCCGATGACGCGACCACGACAAGGACGAACAGCAGGATGCCCACGCCGATGGCGCGCTTCGCGGTTCGCGGATCGAGATCGCCGTCGTTGGGGCCTCCAAAGGCGCGTGGATTCATCGCGGTCCCTCCTTTTCCTGCGGTTTAGAGCCGGTCGAGAAATCGCCCAGCGGCAGCATCATGTTGGCGCCCGTCGCCCCGGGGCCGACGACCAGCGGCGTGATGCCGTCCCAGCGTTCGATGATCTGCAGTTCGAGCACGCTCGGGTTTTCCCGCAGCGCGGCGCCGCGCAGTGCGATCGACTCGGCTTCGCCCTTGGCCTTGATGACCGCGGTGCTGGCCTCGATCTGGGCCTGCTGCTGGGCGAACCGCGCCCGCGCGGCCTCCTGTTCCTGCACCATCTTCGCCTCGATCGCGTTCTCGAGCGCATCCGTCAGATTGATGTCCTCGAGCACGAGGTCCTCGATGACCAGCACGTCACCGACCTTGCGGCGCGCGCTTTCGAGCGCCTGGCTTTTCACTTCCTCGCGTTTCTGCACGATGATCTCGGCGGAACGGCGGGCGGTGATCTCGTTGAGCGACTCCGCGACGCGCGGCTTGATCAGGGCGTCGAAAGGTTCACCCGCGTAGTCGCGATAGACCGCGACGACGGAGCTCTCGGGCACCCGATAGAGCACCCGGACCGCGATTTTCACCTGCTGCAGGTCGGACGAATAACAGTCGGCGGTCATCTTGGCAGTCTGTTGCCGGATGAGCTGCGGGACGATCCGAGTCACAAAGGGGATCTTCAGCCCGAAGCCCTCCGGCTTGTATCCCGGAGACACCCGGCCGAGGATCACCTCGACGCCGCGATGGCCCGGCTCCACGACGTAGGTGGCGGCCGAACCGGCCACCACCACGACGAAGATCAGCAGGGCACCGGCGATCAATCCGATGACGCTCTTGGGATTCATGTGGGGAGAGTTCTCGTGCAGTTCGCGGGAGAGGCAAAGGAATATCGGGCGATTGGAATTTTTCCGCGAAGCTCCAACGCGCGGGCCGGCGCGTTTGCTGGTTGTAGGCGGGGTGCCCTCACCCCCCGGGATAGCGCTTCCGAATCGCGTCGCGGGGTGAGGGCACCCCGCCTACCGGGGAGGCCTGTTCCACATAACGGAGGTCCCCGGATTCCCGGGTTGCCACGTCGCCGATCCTGAGTGGCGATGGGGCACACCGCACCCCATGTCCCCCTTCGCCCGCGCCTTCACCGGATCCTGCTACGGGATCCTCCTCGCCCTCGCTCCGCTCGCCGCCGCCGACCTCCGCGTCGGCCGCGCCAAGGTCGTGATCACACCGCCGGTCGGGGCGGTGATGGGCAACTCCTACGGCAACACGGTGTCGACCGGCGTGTCGTCCGACGTGCACGCCAAGGCGGTCGTCTTCGAGACCGGCGGCGTGAAGGCCGCGGTGGTGTCCTGCGATCTCATCAGCATCCACCGGCCGATCATGGAAAAGGCGCGCGCCCTGATCGCGGCGCAGACCGGCGTGGCGCCCGAACGGGTCATGATTGCGGCGACGCACTGCCACGCGGGCCCGCAGACGCATCCGCCGTTCTTCGCTCTCCAGGGTGAGGCCGCCCGCGCGATCAGCGCGGCGTACGTCGAGAAACTGCCGGGCCTGATTGCGGAAAGCGTGCGGCTCGCGGAGGCGGACCTCCAGGCGGCAACGTTGTTTGTCGGTCGCGGACACGAGGACACGATCAGTTTCAACCGCCGCTACCTGCTGCGCGACGGCCGGGTCACGATGGGTGGCCGTCCGTCCGATGCGTTGCGACGGATGGGCCCGATCGATCCTGAAGTCGGCGTGATCTACGCCGAGAGCAAGGACGGCAAGCCGCTGGTGACGATCGTGAACTTCGCGCTCCATGTCGCGATCGTGGGCGGGAACAAGATTTCCGCTGACTACCCGCACGCGCTCGCGGAGACGCTCTCCCGGGTGAAGGGCGAGGGCATGCTGACGGTTTTCCTCAACGGAATGTCGGGCAACATCAACCA
>JAEUHA010000471.1 GCA_016793535.1 Opitutaceae bacterium
CGCACCGACGTGCCCGTGGTGCCGGGCGCGACGTATCCACTCCTCAACTCCGAGATCCGCACCCGCCGCTGGGAGACCCTGTATGGGAAACTCCCCTACAAGGGCGCGTGGATGGACGCCTGGCCGGACTACAACACCGTCACGCGCGCGCCCTATCACGCGGCGGATGTCGTCCCGCCCTTTCCCGACGGCGACCCCGTCACCCTGCCCGCGGACGAAACCGCGGCCGGTTTTCTCATCCGCAAGGTGCGGGAGTTCCCCGGCGAGGTCACGATCCTCGCCCTGGGGCCGTTCACGAATCTCGCGCTCGCCGCGCGGCTCGACCCCACGTTCGCCGCCCGCGCCCGCGAACTCGTGTTCATGGGAGCGTCGTTCAGCCCGGAAGTGTCCACGATCGACGAGTTCTCCCTGCAGTTTGTCCACAGCCCGCGCGTCGAGTTCAACTGCCGCTGGGACCCCGAGGCAGCGTCGATCATGCTGCAGGCGGGCTGGCCACGGATCACCTGCGTGCCGCTCGACGCCACCGCGACCGTAAAACTCACGCCCGAGCTCGCGCGCCGGGCCGGCGCGGGGGACGGCGTGGTGGCGCGGTATTTTCTCCGGCACGCGAGCGTCGACTATCCCATGTGGGACGAGATCGCCGCCGCGGTGATGCTCGATCCGACCCTCGCCACGAACACCCTCGAACTCGCCATGGACATCGAGATCGACCACGGGGCGAGCTACGGGGCGACGTTGAGCTGGCCCGCCGGCGCCGGCCCGGGGCTCGGCGAACCCGATGTCACCGTGGTCCGGGCGATCGACGCCCCGCGGATGGAGGAGATGTTCGTGCGGCTGATGCAGCGGCGGGCGTGAAGCGCCGCAATAAATGGGGTCAGGGCGTTACTTGTTACAGCGGCTGTAACAAGTAACGCCCTGACCCCGTCGATCCCTTGCCTACACCTAAACGCCCGGTCCCGATCCCTTGACGCAGGCACCTGCGCGGCGTTTGGTGGTCGCACTCACCGTGAAACGCGTCTTCCGCTCCCTTCCGATCTCCCTCGTCCTGCTGCTTGCCGGCTGCTCGTCCGCGTACTACGGCGCGATGGAGAAGATGGGCGTGGCAAAGCGTGAGATCCTCGTCGATCGCGTGGAGAAGACCCGCGAGGCGCAATCGGAGGCGAAACTGCAGTTCGCCAATGCGCTGCAGCAGTTCCTCGCCGTCACGAAGGTCGACGGCGGGGAGTTGCAGAAAAAGTACGACGACCTCAACCGCGAGTTCCAGCGGAGCGAGGCGCGCGCGAAGGACGTGCGGGAGCGGATCGCGTCGGTCCAGGACGTGGCCGAGGCGCTGTTTCGCGAATGGAAGCAGGAGCTCGCCCAGTACGCGAGCGCGTCGCTGAAGGCCGACAGCGAACGGCAGCTCGAGACGACCCGGCGCCGCTACGATTCCCTGATCCTCCTCATGCGCCGCGCCGCCGACCGCATGGATCCCGTGCTCGCCACCTTCCGTGACCAGGTGCTCTACCTGAAGCACAACCTCAACGCCCGCGCGCTCGCGCAACTCAGCAACACGAACCGGACGCTGCAGGCGGACATTTCCACGCTCATCCGCGACATGGAGACCTCGATCAAGGAGGCGGAGAGCTTCATCAAGGAAATGAAGACGGGTTGAAGAAGGGATTCCTTTCCCTGGGAGCGCGGCCGTCCTCGGCCGCATTTCGATCCCCGCGGCCGAGGACGGCCGCTCCCCCAGACGTCCGTGCCAACTCCCCGAGACACTCCGGCGAACCCCGGCCGAGGTCGCGGCAGGTCTGCGGCCGGCGTTCGTAGATCGTGCAGAAGAATTCTCCGCCGCGCCGCACCTCCAGCGCGGCGCAATGGCCGTCGCGCATCCGCATGAAGGCCTCGTTGCCACGCCCGGCGAAATGCGCGAGCCGTTCCGCGTCGGCGCCCAACCTTGTCCAGTCGTCCCCGCTGACGCGCACGTAGTGGGCCGCCGGAGAAAAGCAGCACACGCCGCAACGCTGGCAATCGGTCGGGACATCCATGGGCCGCGCCGCCCTCTCTCTCAGAAGTCGAGGGTCGTCGTCAGCCGGTAGCTGCGCGGCTCGTTGAAATACACCCGGCGCACCCCGGTGTAGTTGTCGTTGTAACGGCCGATGTTGGCGCGATACGAGTCGGAGACGTTGCGCACGTTGAGCTGCACCGTCGCGTTGAGCTTGGAGCGCGGGACGCGGAACCGGTAGCCGGCGAACACGTCGCCGAGGATCGACTCGTTGCCCCAGTACACCTTGCCCGTGGCGAGGTCCTGGCTGAGGAAGTTCTTCCCCTGATAGCGGATCGAACCGCCGAGGAACGCGTTCTTGAACCTGCCTTCCCGGAAGGCATAGCGCGCCGTGCCGTTCATCTTGTGCGGCCGGGTGCCGAACGGTGCGTTCTGGCGGTCGACCTGAAAGGCCATCTCGCTGTCGAGCTCCTGCACCGCCTGGTTGAACGTCGCGAGCTCCGCGGGGTTGTTGGCGAGCAGCTGGCGCCATTGCGGCACGCGGGAACCGAAGAACTCGAACACCTCGGTGAAGAAATTCTCGCGCCGGCGTTTCGAGTTCGAGTAGCTCGCCCGCAGCGTGAGGTTTCGCGTCGGATTCGCCACCACCTCGACCTCGAGGCCCTCGGTGAAGACGTCGATGGTGGCCGACGTCCACGTGATCGCCTGGCGGTCGTAGTCCGCCTGCGTGATCTTCCCGGCGGTCAGCAGCGATGTGAGCATCGTGGTGAGGTTGTCGACGCCGAGCGCGTTGCTGCCGGGCAGGATCGGCGAGTCATTGAGCTGCTGCGTCTCGAACCAGGTCGTGCGGATGAAGAGCCGGTCGTCGCCCAGCACATCGAGCATGAAGCCGAGGTCCCGTCCGCGGCCCTCCGTCGGCTCGGGGACGTCGCCGTTCGGCAGCACCGTGCGGTCGAAGCGCGGCTGGCCGTTGTTGCGCGAGAGATTGTAGAAGAACGACAGCCGCTTCGTCGCGTGCAGCACCGCGCCGGCGGTGAAGGTCGTCGGCGTGTAGTGGTGATTCACATACTGGCCGTTGAAGTACCATTCGCCGGCGGAGAGCTGGCCGGAGCGGACGCGCGGATCGTTGGGGTCGAGCACGCGCGCCTCCTGGGCATTGCGGAACTTGATGTCGTCGCGGCGGGCGCCGAGCGTGGTGACGAGCCGGTCCTTGAACCAGAAGCTCTGGCTCGCGAACATGAGGCTGGTGATTTCCTTCACCGTCTGGGTGTTCGCCCGGGCGCGCGAAGCGTAGGCGGCATGATACTGGCGGCCGTTCCAGGTGAACTCCCCGACCGGAATGCTCGGGTCGCTGCCGTAGTAGGTGCGATAGTCGCCCGCGGTGACATAGTTGCGCCGGGTGAGCTGGTTTTGCGCGCCCTCGGCGTTGGTGGCGTTGGTGATCGGTACGTTGTTCTGATCGACGAGGATCTCGTCGCGCCACCGGCGCAGCCGGTCCTGGGTCGAGTTCTCCGCGAGCGCCGCGATGCGATGCCGCCCGAACCAGCGGTCGGACTTGCCAACGTCCCACGCGGCGCTCAGCCGGTAGATTTCATTGTCGGTCACGATCCAGTCCTTGAACCAGATCGACTCGAAATAAAGCTGGCCCGCATAGGGATTCGGCACGGTGCCGGCCGCGCCGTCGGGGCGCGGCAGCGTGAGGTTCGGATCGGCACGCAGGTTGGCGCCGGCGACCGCCATGCCGTTGGCCTCGACGTCGGTCCGGTTGCGGAAGTAGGCGAGCTCGAGCACGACGTCCTTCGGCAGCCGCTGCTGCACGGAGATCTGGCGCGTGCCGAACGTCTGGTGCCGCACTCCTCCGGGGCCCGTGAGATTGTAGTCATAGGGCGAGACCGAGGGCGGCAGCAGCGTCTCGACGCCATAGCGGTTCTGCGTCTGAAACTCCCCGCGGTAATTGGTCACGACGCCGGTCTGCTGGTTGAACGTGAACCGGTTGTTGTTGGCGTTGAAACGATTCGTGCCGCCCTGCGCGACGGTGCCGTCGAAGACCGGCCGGCCGGCGTCCTCCCAGCCGGTGATCTGGTCCTGGCCGTTCCAGCCGAGGGTGAGGTTGTTGTCCAGGTGGCCCTTTTCGAAGGACACGTGGATCGTGGTGTGCTTGAAAGGCTGATACGCCGCCGCGATCGTCCAGCGGGCCTGGTCGTTGAAATCCCAATACCGCCAGCCCTGGTTGTTCTGATAGAGGCCGAGCAGGCGCAGCGAGAGCTTCCGGGGCACGATGACCTGGTTGTGGTCGCCCTCGTAGCGCTCGAAGCTCCAGGAGCCGAACATCGCCTTCAGCGTGGTGCGGTTGCGGACGACGTTCGCCTTCTTCCCGCTCAGGGAGACGAGTCCGCCCGCCTGGCCGAGACCGAAGAGGATCGAGTTCGGCCCGCTGGCGACCTCGGCGCGTTCGACGTTGTAGAGGTCGACGGGCACGCTCGACTCGACGAAGTCGCGGGAGGCGCCGGCGGGCGAGCCGCGCATGCGGAACTGGTAGTCGTTGCCGTCGGCCCCGCGACCCTGCGGGTTGTTGAAGCCGGCGTTGGCGTCCTCGACGTCGATCTCGATGTTGGTCGCGTGCGCCAGCATCTCCTCGAGGTTGGTCGCGGCGATGTCGGAGAGGAACTCAGGGGTGAAGGCCGAGACCGCCGCGGGCGTGTCCTTGAGCCGCGAATTGAGCCGGCTGCCGCTCGTGGTGTTGGCGGCCTGGTAGCCGACGTCGTTTTCCGCGCGCACCTCGAACGGCGAGAGTTCCACCGGCGGGGTGTTCGGCACGGCCGCCACGGTGGCGGCCGCCGGTGCGGTCTGGGCGAATCCGGCCAGGGTCAGGGTGCCGCCTAGGCCGAACACGGTTACGCAGTGGCGAAAATGCAGGGCAGTCATACGGGCGTCAGATGAGGTGGGCGCCTCCCCGCAACGACTCTGAAGCGGAAAGGCAGGGGTTGGGTCAGGGTGAGCCAGAGCAAATGCATCCGGCGGCGGATGGAAAGCGCCTATGACACACATTCGAGTGACGATTTCGCACCTGGGACGACGCGCCGCGAGTCGCCGGCGCAGGGGGCCGACCTGAAGTCCGCGTCCGGTCGAAGCCGCTCACGCCCGATCGACGCGCGGCGGCAGACTGGCGCCGTCGACCCACCGGCCTTCGACGAGCACGCAGCGCCAATGGCGCGGGATGCCGCGCTCGTTCTGATGAACCAGGCTGGCGAGCGTCCGCATCGCCACGCTGCCGATTTCCGCGCA
>JAEUHA010000503.1 GCA_016793535.1 Opitutaceae bacterium
TCGCTGAATCCCGCGGGGTGGGTGCACCCCGCCTACATGCCGGCAACGCTCCGCGGCCTGAAGCCGTTCCTACAGTGATGTCCGTCCCGGCATGAATCCTCCCTCCCCTCGCACTCCTCTCCTCTTCGGACTGGCGGCGATCGTGACGTGCCTCGCCTTCGCGGCGTTCACCGGGCACATGTGGGAGGACTATTTCATCACCTTTCGCGCCAGCCTGAACCTCGCCACGGGCAACGGCCTGGTCTTCCAGCCGGGGGAACGCGTGCACACGTTCACCTCGCCGCTCGGCACGCTGCTCCCGGCCCTGTTTGCCCTCGGCGGGGGCGAGGACGTCGCGATCCGCGCGCTCTGGCTGCTACGGGTGGCAAGCGCCCTCACGCTCGGCGCGGCGCTCTGGCTCGCCCTGCGGGCATTTCAACGCGACCGGCTCGTCACGTCGGCGATCGTGGCGATCGGCATCGGCTGGGTGCTCGATCCGAAGATCGTGGATTTTTCGATGAACGGCATGGAGACCGCGTTCATGGTCTTCTTCGTCACATTCACCTGGCATGCCTTCTCGGCGGGTGCGCGGCTGTGGCCGTGCGCGCTCGCGTGCACCGGGCTGCAGTGGACGCGGCCCGACGGCTGCGTGTTTTTCGCCGTGCTCGCGCTCGCGTGGATGCTGTTCGGCGCCGCCGGGGCCGGGTTCGACGGACGGCAGCGGATCACCCGCGTGCTCGGCGCCATCGCGCTCGGCGTGGTGCTGTACCTGCCCTGGCTGCTCTTCGCGTGGGCGTACTACGGTTCGCCGATCCCGCACACGATCCTCGCCAAGGCGGAGCACCTGACGCTGGCGGAGTCGGCCGGCAAGCTCGCCCTGTATCCCTGGCGGCTGCTCGTCGGCGACGTGCCGCTGCACCACGTGTTTCGTCCCGCCTATTTCTTCCTCGGCGGCTGGCCGGAAGTCCTCGCCTGGCCTGCGCGGGTGCTCGCCGTCGGCGCCGCGCTCGCCTGGGTCTGGCCGCGTCTCGCGCCAGCGGGGCGGATCGCATCGTTCGCCTTCTTCCTCGGCGGCTTCTACGTCACCTACATTCCGCCCTTCCCGTGGTACTATCCCGCCTGGCAGACGCTGGGCTGGATCACGTGGGCCTATCTGCTGCACGCGCTCTGGCAGGCACGACCCGGCGCCGCCTGGGCCGCCGCGCTGCCGCAGCCGGTGAGCCGCATCAGCGCCGCGCTGATTGTCGTGCTGCAGGCGGCGCTCTTCGTCTGCGTCGCGTGGCAGATGCGCACGCAGCAGGCGCTGATCGAGGACGGACACCGGCGGGAAATCGGGTTGTGGCTGCGCGCCCAGGCCGCGCCGGGCGACACCGTGTTCCTCGAGCCGCTCGGCTACATCGGCTACTTCTCCGGCCTAAAGATGCTCGATTTCCCCGGACTTTCGTCGCCCGAGGTCGTGGCCGCCCGAAAGGCGGGCCACCGCAGCTACGCCCAGGTGATCGCGGCGCTGAAGCCCAAGTGGGTCGTGCTCCGCCCGGTCGAGGGCCAGCGGGTGTTCGGTGAAATCCCCGCCCTGCGCACGACGTACGAGTTTGCCCGGGTCTTCGACACCCGCGGCGCGATCGATGCGATCCCGGTCCTGCCCGGCCGCGGCTACCTTAACTTCGACGCGATCTTTCTCGTCTACCGGCGAGCGCCGGGCGCGGACCCGCAGCCATGACGACGGCCGACGCGCTGACGGGTATCCTCGGCGCCATTACGCTGGTCCTCCCCGGCTGGCTTGCGGCCCGCGCCGGCCGGGTGCCCCTGCCACTGCTCGCCGGCTTCGTCGCCGGGGTCGTGGGGCTCGTCAGCGTCGTCATCGCCATCGATGCCGCCGGTGTCCCCCTTTCGCCCCTGAGTCTGGGCGCCGCCTGGGCCGCGCTCACCATGGCCGCCGCGCTCGCCGCCTGGAACGCCCGGAGCCGGCCCGAGCCCGCCGGCGCTCCGTCCGCGTGGCGCCCGCACGCGCTGCTCCTCCTGCCGCTGGTGCCCGTCCTCGCGGTCGTCGTGTACCGGGCGGCGGCCCAGCCGCTGTTCGGCGTCGATACGGTCTTCCGGTGGAACTACCTCGCGGAACAGATGCTAGCCCGCGGCACGCTGAGCTTCTACCCGCCGGTCACCGCCGCGGACTACGAAATCTACAGCTGGCCCGACGGCATCGCGCCGGCGGTCGCCTCGGTGTACGCGTGGATCTATGGCCTGGCCGGTGCGACGCGGCCCGCCCTGACAGCACCCGTCGTCGTGCTCCAGTTCGCGCTCGTGCTCGCCGCCATCCACGCGCTGGCCCGCCGCCTGTTTTCAGACCGGGCCGCCGCCGGTGCGGTCGCGCTGGCGGCGTGCTCTCCCCTGCTGGCCTGGTCGACCGCGATGGGTCAGGAGACCGGGCTGACGGCGATCGCGCTCCTGGCCCTGCTGCTCTATCTGCCCGGTTCCCGCGCCGAAGAGACGACCGGCCGCCTCGGGTTCGCCGGGCTCGCGGCCGGGCTCGGCGGCCTGGCGCGCGAATACGGCCTCGTGCTGCCGCTGCTCGGCCTGGCGCTGTGCGCGGGCCGGCGTTTGTCACCGGGGGCCGCCCTGCGCTTCGCGTTCGTCGCCCTCGTCACCACCGCGCCGTGGTACCTGCGCAACGCCCTGCACACCGGCAATCCGCTCTTCAACCTGTCCCTGGGCGGCCTCTTTCCCGTGAACGAAGTCCATGCCTGGCTCAACGCCAGCTACCAGGCGGAACTCGGCTGGGGCCGGCTCCCGGCCGAGGCGCCGCGCCTGCTGCTCGTCCACACGGTCGCCGCGCTCGCCGGACTGGTCGCGGGTGGCGTGCTCGGCGGACGCCGCGCGCCGGCCCTGCTGCTCGCCGCAGCGGTCTTCATCGCGCTCTGGGCGGCGTCGGTCGGCTACACCGCGGCCGGCTTCATGTACTCGCTGCGCGTGCTGAGTCCCGCGCTGGCGGTGGCCGCCGTCCTCGGCGGCGCCGCATTGGCAAACTGGATACCGGAACGGCGGTGGCTCGGGGTCGCGGTGGCCGGACTCACGCTCTTCTCCACCGACGCCGCGCTGCGGACCCTGACGCTGCCGGCAAATGTGTATCGCATTCCGCCGGCCGACTGGCTGACCGTGGGGCGTGCGCTCCACGCGTATCATGAGCGTCCGATCTACCGCGAGCTGGCCCGGGTCACCGGGAGCGAACGCCTGCTCGTGCTCGGGCCCAACGCGCTGCTCTCCCGGCACGGCGCGCGCCCGGTGCCGCTGTGGAGCCCCGACGCGCGCTTCGTGTTCGACGCCTCCCTGTCTCCGCCGGAGATCGCACGCCGGCTCCGTGCGGGCGGCATCGGGTTCGTGCTGCTCACGCAGGGGGCGGTCAACGCGCGCTTCCTCGCCCGCAGCGCCTTCTTCCGCGATCCGGCCGGCACGCTGCAACCGGTGTGGTCCGACGCCGATCTCGTCCTGCTCCGGGTCCACGCCCCGCCGCCATGATCGCTGACACCCTCGGCAGCGTCCTGCTCTTCACCCTCCTGCTGGCCGGCGTGGGCTGGCCGCTCGCCGCCCGGCTGGCGTGCACGCCGGCGGAGCGGCTGGTGGCCGGCGTCGCGCTGTCATGGTTCGGCGTGTTTCTCGTCGCGTGGGTGGTGTACGTCGCCGCGCTCCCACACGTCGTGTTCTGGCTGCTGCCGCTGGCCGCCGTGGCGGGTGCCGCCGTGGGCGGGCGCGCGTGGCGCGACGTCTGGCGCGATCCCGCCGCGCGCGAGATGATCGTGGCGCAGGGCGTGGTGACGGCGTGGAGCATCGGCTGGCTCGCCCTGGTCGCGACGTACTCGGGCGGTGCGTGGGTGGGCGACTGGTTCGGGCACATGCAGCGGACGGACTTTTTTCTCACCCGCGGGCCGCGCGATGTCCTGTTCAACGGCTTCGACGCGCTGACCTCGCGGCCGCCGCTGGCCAACGTCGTGTTCGGCGCGTTCCTCGCGCTGACGCGCAGCGATTTCGCCCACTACCAGCTGTCGAGCACGTTCCTCGGCAGCCTCGCCTTCCTGCCGGCCGCGCTGCTGGTGCGGCGGTTCCTGCCGGGCACCGCCGCCAGCAACTCCGACGCCGCGCGCCCGGCGATCCGCATCCTGGTCGCGCTCTTCCTCGTGAGCCCGATGTTCGCCCAGAACGCGACCTTCGCGTGGACCAAGCTGCACGCGGCCTTCTTCACCCTGGCGTCGTTTCATTTCCTGCTGCGCACCTCCGCCCCGGACTTTCCGCGCGCCGGCATCCTGTGCGCGGTGACGCTCGGCGCCGCGCTGCTCACGCACTACTCGGCCGGACCGTACGCGCTGGTGTTCGCGGTGGTGTGGATCGCCCGCGGCGCGGGGCGCTGGCGCGAGGCCGCCTGGTGGCGGGAGACGCTCGTCGCCGCCGCGGCGGGATTCGCGGTGCTCGCGACCTGGTTCGGCTGGGCGCTCGCGGTGTACGGGCCGAAGGGAACGTTTCTCACCAACTCGAGCGTGACCGACAAGGCGGCGACGGCCGGGGCCCAGGTGCTGGCCGCGCTGTTGAACGTCCGCGACACGCTCGTGCCGCACTTCCTCCGCGAGGTGAACTGGGCCTTCTTCCTCCAGCAGAGCCCCTGGGGCTGGTGGCGCGACTGGTTCTTCCAGCTCTACCAGATCAACTTCGTCTTCATCTTCGGCAGCGTCGCCTGGCTCGTCATCCTCGTCGCGCTGCGGTCCGCGGGCGCGGCAGCGCCGGGTCGTATCCGTGCCGCCTGGACGGCGGGGCTGGTCACAATCGCGGTCCTCGGCGTGATGGTCCACGGCGGCCGCGACGGCTGGGGTTTGGCGCACATCTGCCTGCAGCCGCTGGTGCTGCTCGGCCTGGTGTTTCTCGCCGCCCGCTGGGAAACCCTCGCTCCCGGCTGGCGGCGGCTGGCGATCGCCGGCGCCACCGCGGATGTCGCGCTCGGAATCCTGCTGCAGTTCGGCGCGCAGAGCTTTCTGCTCGACCAGTGGTTCGCGCCCCACCGGACCCCGGCGGAAACGTTCGCGAGCTACTCGCCGCACGCGCTGGTGAACTGGCGGGCGAAACTCCATTTCCGGCGCCCGTTCTTCGGCGACGCGTATGCGGCCTACGACGTCGTGATTCTGGCCCTGCTCGCGCTGCTCCTGGTGCTGGTCCTGTGGCGCGCGAACCGGCGGCACGCCCGCGCATGAAACCGTCGCCCTGGCGTCCGGCCTGGTCGTGGCAGACGAGTCAGAAGGTGCCTCCCGTTGGGGTCACCATCCGGGGACCCGGGTCGGGGAGGAAGCAGGATGCGTCCTCGACGGCCGATCCGGCACTGTTCCAAACGGTTCCTTTACACCGTTTTGCTCGCGCCGTCCCGGGCGGCGCCCATGCTCCCGGCGGATAACATGGCTGAATCGCGCGTAGTCCGGCTGGCCCTGGTGGCGGCGGCGCTGGGAGTCCTCGGGTGCCTGTGGAACGCCTGGTGCGAGTTCCCGTTTTACTCGTGGAACGACGTCCGGCTCGCGCCGGCGTTCGCCCTGCGCCACGGCGTGAACCCGTATCCGCTGATCGGTGACGGACCGCTCTTCACCTGGATCTACGGTCCGGTGAGCCTTTTTCTCCACCTGCCCGCCACGTTCGCGGCCACGGCGCAGGGCGCGCTGCAGACGGCCGCGATCGTGAACGCCCTGCTCGTGCTGCTGCCGCCGGCCGTGGTCTTTTTCAGCTCGGCCGAGCTGCGCCAGCGCGGCCGGGTCGCCGCCGCGCTCGCGTGGTGCGTGACGGCGCTGGTGCTGCCGCGTTCGCACCTGATCCTGCACGTGGCCGACCACGCCGCGATCGCGTTCGGCCTGCTGTCGTGCTGGCTGCTGGCCCGCGACCCGCAGCCGGGCCCGGGACGGCTGGCCGCGGCCGCGGCGGCCTGCGCCCTCGCGGTGTGGTCGAAGCAGATCACGCTGTTCATTCTGCCCGCCCAGCTCGTCTACCTCGGACTCGCTTCGGGCCGCGGCGCCGTGGTCCGCTATACCGCCGCCGTCGCGGCCTTCGGCCTGGCGGCGCTCGGGATCTTCACCGCGCTCTTCGGTTTCAAGAATCTCTGGCTGAACCTGGTCGCGATCCCCGGCCGGCTGCCGTGGGCGGAGTTCTGGCCGCGGTTCACCATGCGGCCGTGGGTGCTCGGGCTGCAGGTGCTGGGGCCAATCGGCGTGCTGGTGGCCCTGTGGCGGAGCGGGCGGTGGCCGACGCGGGAGACGGAAAGCGGCCGCTTCCTGCAGGTGAGCGCCCTCGCCGCCGCGGCGATGCTGCCGGTCGGGCTCGCGGGCTACTTCAAGATCGGCGGCGACATCAACCTCCTGCATTCGGTCGACTACCTGCTTCCCGCGCTGCTGCTCCTGTGGCTCACGCGCGACGTGCCCGCCAGCCGGCTGGCCACCGCGCGGGTGCTGGTCGTCGTCGCCCTCGCGCTCGGACTGCGGGCACCGGAGCTGAAGTCACCGGCGCGCGGCCCCTTCACGGCGCATCTCGAGTCCGCCGCCCGGCTGCTGGCCGCGCACCCGCACGCGTTGTGGTTCCCGCAGCAGCCCGTCCTCACCTTCTACGCCGACGGCCGGCTGTGGCACAGCGAGGACGGCGTCCTCACCCGTTCGATCGCCAACTACGGCATCCGCGAGCCGGAGTTTCGCGGCCACCTGCCGAAGCCCCTCGCCGGTGCCGTTTATCCGGAAGCGGTGCAGTTCCCGTTCGCGATGCCGTTGTTGACGGAGTTGAACCAGACGTCCCGCCACGCCTATTGGACCCTTTATCATCGGAGCCCGCCGCCGGCCGCCAGCCCCGCGGCCGTTCCCACCCGCTGACGACCGAGAACGTCGTTGCCTGACCATGTCGCCGCCGCTCTCAATATCCTCCGTGCCCCCGCCCGTCGTCACCGTCGTCACACCCGTGTTCAACGAGGAGGCCGTGTTGCCGGAACTGTTCGCCCGGCTCGGCGCCGTGTTCGATGCCCACCCGGCCGTGGCCTGGCGCGCGGTGCTGGTCGACGACGGCAGCCGCGACCGGACGGTGGAGCTGATCCGCGCGCACGCGGCCCGCGACCGGCGCTTCGAACTGGTCGAGCTCTCGCGCAATTTCGGTTTCCAGTCCGCGCTCACCGCCGGGCTGGCCCACGCGGACGCGTCCGACGCCGTCGTCACCATGGACGCCGATCTCCAGGATCCGCCCGAAGTGATCCCCGCGCTCGTCGCCGCATGGCAGTCCGGGGCCGAAGTGGTGCGCGCGGTGCGTCGCTCCCGGAGCGAGACCGGACTCCGCCGGTTCGGCTTCGACGCGTTTCACGGGCTTTTCGGCCGGCTCTCGGACTATCCGATCGAGCCCAACACCGGCACGTTCGGCCTGCTCGGCCGCGAGGCGCTCGCGACCTTCAACGCGCTGCCGGAGCGGCACCGGTTCTTCCCGGGGTTGCGCACGTGGATCGGTTTCAAGACCGCCGACGTCGCCTACGACCGGCAGGAGCGCGCCGCCGGCCAGCCACAGCAGACCTTCCGGCGGCTCGTCCGCTACGCGCTCGACGGACTCTTCAGCTTCTCTCACCTGCCGCTGCGCGCGCTGACGTACGCGGGCATCTGCATCGCGCTGCTCGGCTTCGCCGCCGCGGTCTTCTACGCGGTCCGCCGCATCATCGGCATCGAGACGGCGCCCACCGGCTACACCACGCTGGTCACGGTCGTGCTGTTTCTCGGCGGCGTGCAGCTCATCGGCATCGGCGTGCTCGGCGAGTACCTCGGGCGCGTCTACGACGAGGTAAAGCGGCGCCCGAACTACGTGCTGAAGTCCACCTCGCGGACGCGTCCGGCGGACGCCGCGGTCTCCGCGCGTGACTGACGCCCCGGCAGGGAAACGGTCCGGCTGGCTGCAGACGCTCGCCGTGGGCGTGGCGACCGCGGGCCTCGTGGTCGCGGCGGCGCTGGTGATGTTCAGCGCGTTCATGTTCTACGACGACGAGGGCTACGTGCTGCTCTCGCTGCGGAACTTCGCGGACCACGGCGGCCTCTACCGCGACGTTTACACGCAGTACGGTCCGTTCCCGTTCGTGTTCTACTCCGCGCTGCACGCGCTCGGCTTCCCGCTCACGCACACCGCCGGCCGGCTGCTCACGCTTGGCGCGTGGGCCGGCACCGCGCTCGCGGCCGCGGCGCTGACGGCGTACGTGACGCGTCATCTCCTGCTGCGGCTCCTGGTGCTGGCCGGCGTGTTCGTGTATCTCTGGGTGATGGCGAACGAGCCGTCGCATCCCGGCGGCCTCATCGTGCTGCTGACCGTGCTGCTCGCCGCCGCCGGCTACCGCTGGATCGACCGCGGTGCGCTCAACTACTGGGCGGTCGCGGTCGGCCTCGTCACCGCGGCGCTGCTGCTGACCAAGATCAACATCGGGGTCTTCGCCGCCTTCTCCGCCTGCGCCTGGTGGCTCCTGCACCACGACAACGACAACGTGCGCCGCTGGGCGCTGCCGCTCACGGCCGTGTGGGGCGTCGCGCTGCCGCTGGCGCTGATGCGTCCCTTGCTGACCGCGCCGTGGGTGCAGAGCTACGCGCTCGTGTTCGCCTGCTCCGCCGTGGCCGTGATGGCGGCGATCGCGGCGGGTGCGACCGGCCGGGCCGGCTGGCGGACGCTCGGCGCCGGACTCGGCGTGGCCGGCTTGACCGCCGCGGTCGTGACCGGAGTGGTGCTGCTGCGCGGCACGACACCGTATGACCTGCTCAACGGGCTGCTGCTCGAACCGCTGCGGCATCCGGGCAACTTCAGCCTCCGGTTTCTCTGGCCACCGGGTATCCGGATCGTGGCGACACTTTCCCTCGCGGCCTGCGCCGCCGCCTGGATCCTGCGCCGCCGGCACGGGACGGCGATCGACACCGCGATCGCCGGCCTGCGCATCGCGCTGGCACTCGCGCTGGCGGTCAACCTCGCGCGCTATCCCTTCGTGCGGCCCGACTACCTCGCGTTCGGCTGGGCGCTCCCCTGTCTCTGGCTTTTCGCCTGGCCCCTCGCCGGTGAGAAACCGGCCGCGTCGGCCGCGCGCGCCTGGGTGACGCTCCTCGTGCTCGGACAGTGCCTGCATGTCTTTCCCGTCCCCGGCAGCCAGATCGCGTGGGGCTCGGTCCTGCTGCTGCCGCTGGCCGCGTTCGGCGCGTGGGAAGGGGCGGCCTGGCTCGCCGCGCGTTTTCCCGCGGCCTGGCCGGCGTCGCGTCGCACCGCGCTCGGCGCGCACTGCGTGCTGGCGGCCTTCTTCGCCGTCACCGCCTGGAAGTTCGCGGGCGTGGCGGGGCGCTATCGCGAAGGCGAGCACCTGCGGCTGCCCGGGGCGGAACTGATCAAGCTGCCGGACCATGCGGCGGCGCGAACGCGGGTGCTGGCCCTGAACGCCGCCCTGCACGCCGACGTGCTGTTCTCGCTGCCCGGGATGTTCAGCTTCAACCTCTGGACCGACCTGCCGACGCCGACGCGCGCCAACGTCACGCACTGGTTCTCGCTGCTCGATGTCCGCCGCCAGCAGGCGATCATCGACGTCCTGGAGGCGCACCCGCGCGCCGGCGTGATCATCGACCGCGGCCACGTGGACTTCCTCGCGGAACGCAGCCTCGCGCCGAAAGGGCTGCTGTACGACTATCTCAACCGGACATTCGAGCCGGCCTTCACGCTCGACCGGGTGGAGTTCTGTATCCGCCGCGGCAGGACAATCCAGCCGTTCCTGCTGGGCGAGGTCCTGACGCGGCAGCCGGGCGCCGAAACCAGCGCGGCCGACAACACGCTGCTGCGTTTCACCGCCCTCCTGGCTTCGGGCCGCCCGGTGGCCCGGATCGAGGTCGCGACTCCCGCCGGACCGCTCGCGTTGCACGCCGGCAATGCCCGCGTCGAAGTCATGCCGGCCAATCCGCGCGGCGAACCCGCCGGGGCCGCGCGACCGCAGCCCTGGCCGGTGGCGCTGGCGGGTCCGACGATCGTTTCCGTCTACTACAATCGCGACGCGCAGCCCGCGCCGGCCGGCGGCGCGACCGTGATCCTGCGGGACGCCGACGGCGGCGAAGTCGGAATGGTGCGGCTGCGGGAGTAGCGGGAGGGTCCGTGGCGAGATGACTTTCCAACGTGGGCGGAGCATCCTGCTCCGCATCTCGGATGCGGACGGGGTCGTCCGCGCTCCCGGGTCGAATTGCGCCAGGTCAACCCCGCCGCCGCGCCACGAGCACGAGACTGACGCCGAACGGAAACGGCAGCCGCCAGTGCGCGAGTCGCGTGAACTGGGCGCGGAGGAAGGCGTTCACCGGGCGGGCGGGAATCTTGTCTTCCGAGCGCGTGGCGCCGCTGGCCGGTCGCTTTGGGCCGGAAGTCAGCGCGCGCCACTTGCGCACCGCCCAGACCGCCGGGTACACGAGCACATTCGTGTAATTGGCGTGCAGCACGTCCCACTGGTCCGCGGGAAACAGCGCCCGGAGCTGGGGGCGATTGTAGCGCCGGAAGTGATGCAGCGCGACGTCCCAGTCGCTCCACAGCGCCATGCTCGCCGGCACGGTCACGACAGCGAGTCCGCCCGGCTTCAGCAGGCGATGAAAGCCATTCACCACCGCGGCGTCGTCGGGCACGTGTTCCAGCACATCGAGCGCGGTGACGTACTCCAGCGAGGCATCCGGCAACGGCACGCGATCGCCCGCCAGGCTGAGGATCTGCTCCGGCTTGAACCGCGTGCGCAGGATCCGCAGCGCTTCCTCATGGTCGTCGAGCACGAGCACGCGGCACAGGGCCGCCATCTCCTCCGCGAACCGTCCCGTGCCCGCGCCGCAGTCGAGCAGGACATCGTCCCGCCGGGGCGGTCGCACGCGCTGGATCCATTCCCGCACGAACTGCCGCTTGCCGGCATAGTACCAATGCTCGGCCTCGAGGGCGGCGATGTTGGTGTATTCGGCGGCGTCCATCCGGGCGGGGGCGTCACCTTGTTTCAACCCCGGCGGCGGTCCAAGTTCAAAACCCCGTAAACCGTTTCCTGTCCGGGAGGTGGGCCGAGTTTGCTCTCGACAGCCCAAACCGCGGCAAAACACTGCGCTTTCCATGAGTGCCCTCCTCACTCCGGCCGCGGGTCGGTGGCGGTGAACCCGGTGTCGCCACCGGACCGGACCACCCCTGCGCCCGAGGGTCCGGCGCTGGCCGTGTTGCGCTCGGCCGCGCGCATCGCGCTGCTCGCGGCGGCGGCGCTGCTGGCCCTGTGGTTGTGGACGCGCTTCTGCCGCTTCCCGTCGATTCCGTGGAACGACATGCGGCTCGCCCCGACGATCGCGCTCGCGCAGGGCTGGCCCATCTACCCGCTCGCCGAAGCCGGCACGATCAACACGTGGATGTACGGTCCGCTGCCCGTGTTGTTCCTCTGGCCGGCCTCGTGGGCCGCCAGCGCCGCCGACGCCCTGATGATCGCGGCGGGAATGAATGCGGCGCTCACGCTCGTGCCGCTCGCGCTCGTGTGTTTCCTGTGGCCAGTCGATGGGCACGGCCCGCACGTCCGGCTCGGCCGGTTCGCGGCGCTGCTCGGCAGCTTCGCGTTGTGGCCCGAGCTGCACTACTCGGTGCTGTTCTCGGACAACCTCGCCGTCGCCTGCGGCCTGATCGGCAATCTCCTGCTCGTGCGCACGCGCGCGCCGGCCGCCCTCTGGGCGGCGGCCGCGATCGGCACGGCCGCCGTGGCCTGCAAGCAGATCGCGCTGGGGATTCCGCTCGCGCAGGTGGTGTGGCTCGGCGTGACGGCGGGACGCACGGAAGCCCTGCGGCACGCGGTGCGCTGCGTCGTGACCGGCGCCGCCATCGGTGGCGCGGCGATCGCGGTGTTCGGCTGGGACGGACTGTGGTTCACGCTCGTGCAGATTCCGGGCAGCTTCGGCTGGGCGCCGGACCTCGCGCAGCGGCTCGGAATGGTCTGGTCCGCGCTGGCAATCCAGGTCGCGCTGCCGGCAATCGTCATGCTGCTCCTGCGCCACCGCTTCACCGCGCCGGCCCTGCGGCTCGCCGCGGTCACGTGGCTCTGCACCCTCCCGCTCGGCCTCGCCGGCCTGCTGAAGCTGGGGGGCTGGACCAACTCGATCCACAGCTTTGTGCTCTGGCTGCCGCCGGTGCTTGCGACCCTCCTCGCCGCCCCCGCCGCCGAACGCGCCCGCTGGTCCGCGCTCCTGGGCACCGGATTGCTCGCGGCGGGGATCGCCTGCGGCCGGCTCTGGCACGAACCGCGACTCGACCTTCAGCCCCGGATCGATGACTACCGGCAGGCGGAGCGGATTGCCGCGCAGTACCGCGGCGCGGTGTGGTTCCCGGTGCATCCGCTCGTGACGCTCTACAGCGACCGGCGGTACTACCATGACGAGGACGGCATGTACGTGCGGATCAAGGCGGGCAAGACGCCGTCCCCCACCCATGCCGCCAGCCAGCTGCCACCCGCGATGCGGATGATGGCGTTTCGCAACGACTGGTCCGACTGGGGCATCGCGCGCCTGATGCTGCCCGCCGAGGCCGGTGAGCTGACGGTGGGAAACTGGACGCTGCGCGGCGGCGTGGGAGGCCGGCCGACCCCATGAAGCGTCCGTCATCCGCGTTTCTCGTAGCGCTCGCCGTCCTCGGCGCGCTGCTGCACGCGATTCTCGCCGTCACGGCGACGGCCGAGAAGAGCATGACCTCCGACGAGATCGCCCACCTCGTCGCCGGCCACGCCTACAACACCCGCGGCGACTTCCGCCTCCAGCCGGAGAACGGCAACCTCCCGCAACGACTCGCGGCGCTGCCGATGAGCCTGGCGGGCGTGCCGCTGCCGCCGCCGACGCTCGACACCTGGCGGACGGCGGACGTGTGGAACTACGGGCACACGACCTTCTACCGGCAGGGAATTTCGGCCGACCAGTGGCTGTTTCTCGGCCGCGCGATGATCGCGCTCGTGAGCGCCGCAACGGCGTTGATCGTCTTTTTCTGGTCGCGCGCCCTCTTCGGCTGGCGGGGCGGCTTCCTGTCGCTGGCGCTGTTCGTGTTCTGTCCGGCCTTTCTCGCGCACGGCGCGCTGGCCACCTCGGACGTGGTGATGACGTTCTGCTTCGTCGCGTCGGTCGGCGCGTGGTGGCGGCACCTGCAGTCCCCGGGCCTGGCGTGGGCGGCGGTCAGTGCGGTCACGCTCGGCTTCGCGTTCGTCGCCAAGTTCTCCGCGGTGCTGCTGCCCCCGATGCTCGCGCTGACCGGCCTCGGCTGGGCCGCGGGCGAGGCGGCGCGCACCGGCTGGAAGGCGCCGCTGCTGCGGCTGCTGCGCTCGACCGCGGCGCACGCCGTGGTGACCTGGGGCGTCCTCTGGCTCTTCTACGGCTTCCGTTACGGCGCGTTCGCGCCTGCGCTCGCGGAGGGCGCCACCTTCAACCACGGCTGGGGCTGGATGCTGAACGGCATCGGCCTGCCGGCCAAAGTCATCTGGTGGCTGAAGGAGTGGCGCGTGCTGCCCGAGGCGTGGCTCTACGGGCTGACCTTCGTGCTGCAGTTTTCCCGCGCGCGCGGGGCGTTCATGAGCGGTGACTACAGCGTGACGGGCTGGGTGCTGTTTTTCCCCTTCGCCTTCCTGATCAAGACCACGCTGCCCTTCCTGCTACTGCTCGCCGGTGGCGCGGTCGCCGGTGGCGTCACCGCGCTGCGGATACGCACGCAGGCCGGCACCGCCGCGCTCGCCCGCACGCTGCGCCCGCTGCTGCCGCTGGCGGCCCTGTTTGTCATCTACTGGCTGACCTCGCTGGCGAGCCACCTGAACATCGGGCACCGGCACATCCTGCCGACGTATCCCGTGCTGTTCATCGCCGCAGGGTGGCTGGGACGGTGGATCGACCTGCGCCGGCCCGTGGTGCTGGCGGGAATCGTGGGACTGACCCTCTGGCATGCGGGTGAGTCGTGGCGCGCCCGGCCGCACTACCTCGCGTATTTCAACCAGGCCGTCGGTGGTTCGGAGAACGGCTGGCGTCACCTCGTCGACAGTTCGCTCGACTGGGGCCAGGACCTGCCCGGGTTGAAGCGCTGGCTCGACACCGGTGCGCGAGGGGAGCCGGTGTTCCTCGCGTATTTCGGCACCGGGGACCCGGGCTACGAGGGCATCCGGGCCACGGCGCTGCCGTCGCTGCCGGAAGTGGGCGCGCCGCGGCGCTGGCATGCGTTGGCGCCCGGCGTCTACGCGATCGGCGCCACGATGCTGCAGCATGTCTACAGCACGATCCGCGGGGACTGGACCCTCGAGCGGGAACGGGAGTTTCAGCAGTTGCGCGCCATCGAACCGACGCTGCTCGCCTACCAGGACGATCCCCGGCGGCGCGCCGAACTGCTGCGCGACGCCCCGGCGGAGAATTGGACCACGGCGTGGAAGCGTTACGAACTGCTCCGGTTTGCGCGGCTTTGCCACTACCTCCGCGTGCGCCCGCCGGACGGCGTCGTCGGGCACTCGATCCGGATCTATCGGCTGACGGCGGAGGAGCTCCGTGGGGCGGTGGGTGATTCGGCGACGGAGTGGCAGTCGCTCATCGAACGGACCGTGCAGCGGGCGCGCTGAGTGCGCGTTTGGGCTAGGGCTCACGCGAACGCGCGAAGGCGCGAACGCAAACCGGCGCGAAGAGTATTCTCGGCGCGGGCTCCCATCTTACACCCATCACCCCAAGCCTTCTACACTTGACCGCGGATTACGCCGATTACGCGGATCAAGAAAGCATCCGCGCGATCAGCGCAATCCGCGGTCAATCGGCTTGGGCGGCATCCCGTGAGTAGGATAAAACAAAGTCCGATCGGAATTATTGTCCGGGCTGGTTCCCCGCTGGCGGTAAGTCGATGCCGGTGAGCCGGCTGATCCGGATCCAGCGGCCGCCGAAGCGTTTCTCCGCGACGGTTTCGAGTTGGAAAGCGGGCGGCAGCACTTCATCGGGGTCGACGATCATGTCGCCCTGCGCCGTGGTCGGGCGCATGACCTGGGCGACGAAGACGTCGCGGAAGGTGCCCTCGCGCAGGTGCCACGCGATTTGCGGTGCGCGCACGCTGGCGATGGTGGTGTTCACCGCGGGAATGCGTTCGAGCAGAAAGGGCATGGTGGCCTTGGCGGTGATCCACAGGACGCCGCGCTTGCGGGCGCGGGCCTGTTCGACCTCCCAGTTGGTTTCGTGCATCACCATGTTCTGCGTCGTGTAGAAGCGGTGCGCGTAGGCGGGTGCGGCGAAGACCAGGAGCCAGACGGCGAGTCCGGCGGCCGCGACGCGGGTGGCGGGCAGGCGGTGGCGGTCGAGCCAGTGCACGAACCAGCCCGCGGTCAGCGCGAGCACCAGGCAGAACGGCAGCGCAAAGCGCGTCGCGATCGGTTCGTCGAGCCGGCTCCAGTAATAGAACATCAGCAGGCCGAGGTTGGCCGCGATGGTGAGTCCGAAAAGCGCGGTCACCGGTATCACCGCGGGCAATACCTCACGCCCCGCCGCCGTCCGCCACCAGCGCGCCAGGCGTACGAGCGCCCAGGCGAGGCCCGCCGCCCCGAGGAGCACGAGCCAGAGCGAGTTGGGCTGGCCGGGCGACGTGCTGGAGAAGAAGTTCCACGCGCCTTCGAGATTGCCCGGCGCGTAGTGCCACGCGAAACGCGAGGCCTCGCCTTCGCGCAGCTGCCAGAGGATCGGCTTGCTGCCGACGAAACGGTCGTGCCACGCGTAAGGGACGAGCAGCAGCGGGGCGATCACGGCCGGCCAGGGCAGGATGATCCGGCCGGCGCGCCACCAGCCCAGCACGATGACCGCGGCGGACGGGGCGACGAAAAGCACGGACTCGTAGCGCGTCTGCGCGAGCAGGATCGTGGCGAGCACAAGGCAGGCGAGCCGGTCCGCGTCGGGCGCGCGGAGATACAGCGTCGCCGCGACCATCACGCCGACGATCATGGCCACGTTGAGCAGTTCCATGCTCGCGCCCGTGGCGTTCTGGCCGAAGAGCGGCAGCGTCGCGAGCAGCCCCACCGCAAGGAGCGCCGGGCCGACGCGGCCGGTCAGGGTGCGGACCAGCCAGTACACCGCGGCGAGCGTGGCGAGCGTGAGCGCGGCGTTGAGGACGAAGACGTTTTCCAGCCGGTAACCCGTGAGGTCGTGCAGCAGCGCGATGAGGAACGAGAAGAAGTACGGCCGTTTGTCGAGGAACGTGTCGATCACGAGCCAGGTGCCCGCGAAATCGTACGCGCGGAGCGGCGTGCCCACCTCCTTCGTCAGGTGCATGTGCCACGCCGTACCCTGCAGCACGTATTCATCGAAGAGCACCTTGTGCGCGAACATGTCCGACCAGAGGGCGAATCCCGCCGCGGCCGCGAGCGCCAGTCCCACCAGCCCGGGCCGGCGGAGCCACGCGGTCCAGAGCGCACGCCGGGTCGCCAGCACCCGGGACGAAAAGTACAGCCACAGCGCGAACACACCGAGGATGTAATAGTACCCGCCGCGCACGATCAGCTTCTCCGCCTGCGCGGGCGTCACCAGCTTGAACCCCACCACCACCGCGGCGATGGCACAGGCCGCGAACAGCCACAGGGCGGGGCGTACCGACCGCTCGCGCAGCAGCCTGGACCAGCGCGTCATCACGGCAGCTGTTTCATGTACTGTTCGAGAAAGCGCTTCCGCCCCTCCTCGATCTCCGCCCGCGACTTCGCGGGACCCGCGGCGGCGGGCGACGGCGGGCGGACGCTGATCGGAACGCCGTCGGAGCGGATCTCCTTCACGCGGCTGATCCGCGAGACGGTGAGCACCTGGAGGCGCTCCTCCTGGACGGTTTCGAGCACGAAGTCGGGACCCAGGTCATCGCCCTCGCGCAAGGTGCGCTCGTTCGTGTCGGGATTGATGGTGAGACGCTGGAAAACATAGACGTCGGAGAACGTCCGGTTGCGCAGGTGAAACGCGATGTCCTCACGCCGCTTCACGGCCACGACGGTCGGCGTCGCGGACACCTTGTGCGTGACCCACAGCGTCGAATCGTTGTCGATCATCAGGTAATCGGGCCGGGCCTGCGCGGCCATGAAGGCGCGGCGCCAGGCCGTTTCCCGACCGGGAATGTACTCCTGGCTGTAGGCGTGGGCGGCCATCGACGGCACGCTGCGCGCCAGCAGGCCGACGGCGGCGACGACGAGCAGCGTCCGCATGACGGCCGGCCGCCCGAACTGCGGCAGGATCGCGAGCAGCGCCACGACCATCGCCAGGTGCGTGGGCAGGCTCAGCCGCCGGATCACGGCGTCGTCGAACTTGCCCCAGAAATAGCACATGAGCAGCAGAAACTGCAGGGCGAACCCGAGACTGAAAATAATGACGCCGACGGACGCCGGCGGCTCCGTGGCCAGGGTGCGCAGCCGCTTCACCACCAGCAGGAGGAAGAACGGCACGGCGATCATGCCCAGGGCGGAGAGCACGATCGAGTTGGGCTGGTCCGAGGCGGCACCGAAGAAGAACTTCAACGCATGTCCGATGTTCTCGGGGATGTACTCCAGCGAGAACGGCTTCGAGTAGCCCGGCTTGCTGAACATTTCCCACGCCGACGAACGCACATCGAAGATCCGGTGCTGGAGCGGATAGTGCACCATCAGCAGCGGGGCGAAAATCACCGGCCAGGAAAGGATCGCACGCTGTTCCTGGAACCACACGAAGAGCACCAGCAGGGCGACGGGCAGGAGGTAGATGACCGATTCGTAGCGCACCTGCGCCAGCAGCAGGGCGGTAAAACAGAAGGCCGTGAGCGACGGGACGTCGCGCTGCCGCACCCAACGGACGCCCAGCAGCAACGTGGCGAGGATCATCGTGAGGTTTAGCAGTTCGAAGCCGCCCCCTGTGCTGTTGTGGGCCAGCAGCGGCAGGCCCGTGAACAGCACGACCCCGAGCCAGCCCGCCCAGCGTCCGGCCAGCATCCGGCCGAGCAGACACACGAGCCCGAGAAAGATGAACGTCAGGCCGCTGTTGAGGACGAACGCATTGGCCGGCCGGTAGCCGAACAGATCGTGCAGCAACGAAACGAGGAACGGGAAGAACAGCGGCCGCTTGTCGACGATGCCCTCGAGGATCACGAACGCGCCCTGGATATCATTGCCCCGCAGCGGCGTGAGCGCGCTCTTGTCGAGGTGCATGCTCATCGACGTCCCGAGGAGCATGATTTCGTCCATGACGATCTTGAAGCCGAACGACTCGTGCGAGAGGAGCACGACGCCGCCCACTCCGACGATCGCGATCGAAACCCAGTCGAGCGATCGCCAGTGAAGACCGCGCAGGTCGGGTGCGAACGTCTGCCACAGGCTGCGCAGCCAGAGTACGAAGGCCACGAGCACGAACCAGAAGCCGACCTTGGAAACCAGCTTGATGGCGAGCTGGTCGGGCACGGCCACGAACCCCAGCACCACGGCCAGCAGCGCGATCAGGAGCAGCAGCCAGACGCGGCGGTCGGAGAGGAGGGCTCGAAGGGACGCGAAGATCATGCAGTCGCCCGGACGGAGGTCCGGACGGAATGCAGGACAACAACGGAAGCCGACGGCGCAGGGCAAACGCCAAACCGCGCTGCCCGCGGGGTTTTACATCCGTTTCCGGATTCCCGTCCGCGGCCTACGGCGCGTACGTGATGGTGCGGGCGCCGCCCACGCCGCTGACGGTGATCGTGATACCTTGGGTAAAATCGGTCGGGTAGACTTCCGACGCCACCGTGGCCAGGACCTTCACATACAGCGTGGCGCCGACGAGATTGGAAAAGGCCGCGCTGCCGCTGCCCGACTCGAGAAAGTACTGGTCCGCGGCGGCGGCCAGCTGGCGCGCGTTATTGAGCACGCCCTTGTCCTGGGAATTGGTGCGCACCTTCTGCCACTGCGGCAGGGCGAGGGCCGCCAGCAACCCGATGATCACCACGACGACCATGATTTCGACCAGGGTAAATCCCCCTCGTTGGGTGCGGATTGCGGACTTCATAAGAATGGATGGAGCTGGAGTGCGTTCAGACCCGCGAACGAGCCTGCTTTGGCCACGCGCGCTTACGGGTGATGCATCGGCACAGGGTTGAGGCTGATCCACAGGGGAAACCGCGTACGATTGACGGGTCAATTACTGAGTCGGCGGCGGGGCACCCGGACTGAAGGCATAAAAAAAGCCGCCCAATTGCTTGGGCGGCCTGAAAGTGACCTTAGGCTCGATTAGGGAGCGTAGGTGATCGTGCGGGCGTTCGCGATGCCCGTGATCGTGATCGTGACACCCTGGGTGTACTGGGTCGGATAGGTCTCGCTCGCGACCGTGTTGAGCGCCTTCACGTAGTTCGTCGCGCCAACGAGGCTGGACGAATTGGCGAAGACCGCACCGTTCTCCAGGTAGTACTGGTCGGCGGCGGCGGCCATCTGGCGCGCATTGTTCAAGACAGCCTTGTCCTGCGATGCTACGCGGACCTTTTGAAACGCGGGAATCGCCATCGCGGCCAGGAGGCCGATGATGACGACTACGATCATGATTTCGACGAGCGTAAAGCCCTTCCGGTGGGTATAGTTTTTCATGGTGATGACTTCCTCTTATCGGTCCAATTTCTATAATCTATAATATAAAAATGCTCAGGCGTGAGCAGTGATCCACAGCATGTACAGACCCGGCAATCCAGCAAGGTCAAAAACTTGTAAGCTGTTAGGGCTCACTAAGTATAGATCCCAACCGTAACCACCGCAAACCCCCTCGCACGGGGGTGGAAAGCTCCGCGCCAGACGCCCCGGCGCGGCCTCTCCTATATATACACTTACGTACTCGAGCGCTTTCGCGCGGCCGGCTTGCGCGCCCCCGCGGTCCGGGGCTTCGCGGCCTTCGCCTTCGGCTTGGTGGACGGCAGAACTTTGCCCAAGGCGACCTCGCTGGCGTCGCGCCAAAGCCGTTCCAGGCCGTAACGCTCCCGTGTTTCCTCGAGGAAGAGGTGAATCATCACATCGAAGGCATCGATCACGAACCAGCCGCTCTCCTGCGCGGTCTCCATGCCCACGAGGCGCACCTGGTTCGCATCCAGCGCCTTTTCGAGCTCCACTCGCAGCGCGCGGAGGTGCGGCGCGGACGTGGCCGTGGCCAGCACGAGATAGTCAGTGATCGACGACTGACCGGACACATCGAGCACCGTGAGGTCCCCGGCTTTCTTGTCGTCGAGCACGCGGCAGCAGAGCTGGACGAGTTCGAACGTGGCGGACTTCTTGGATTTCATGTGGTCTCGCGATAAAGGGAGTGTTCTTTGATGTAAACAATCGCCTTGTGCGGCACGAAATAGTCGAGCGAGAGATTCCGCCGGCAACGGTCGCGCAATTCCGTCGAGCTGATGGCGAGCAGGTGGCCGTCGCATCGGTGCAGCCGGAGCCCGTCGATGTCCGGATGTTCGCGCACCGGGAATCCCGGCCGCTCGAGAAAGATGAACTCCACCAGCCGGGCGAGCTCCACGATATCTTTCCAAAGGTGCAGCTTGGGCAGTTGGTCGCCGCCAATTACCCAATAGAGGTCATCGTGGGGATAGAGCGCCCGGAAATGTCGGGCGGAATCGATGGTGTAGCTCACGCCCCCGCGCTTCAGCTCCACGTCGGACACCTCGAAGCGATGATCCCATTCCACCGCCGCGCGCAGCATCGCGAGCCGGTCTTCTGACGACGACTGGACGTCATTGGGCTTCAAGGGCGCCTGCGCCGCGGGCACGAGGATCAGGCGGTCGAGCCCGTACTGTTCATACGCGTCCTGCGCAGCGAGCAGGTGACCAAAGTGCACGGGATCGAAGCTCCCGCCGAGAAAACCGATTTTCACCCGGCGCACCGTGGGACGCCCCTTCCCGGCGATCAAGGCTCAATTCCCCGGTTGCGGGTCGGCCGGCAACGGTGGGAGCGGCTTCACGCCCCGATCTGGTGCCCGGTCTCACGTGGGGCCGCGGCATGAAGCCGCTCCCACATTCCGGCTGGCGTTCAACCTTGCCCCGAGGCTAGAAGTCACCCGCTGTCCGCCCGGGTGGCGAAATGGCAGACGCATCTGACTTAAAATCAGATTTCCGCAAGGAAGTGCCGGTTCGAGTCCGGTCCCGGGCACTCTTTCTCCCGCCCACCCGCTGACGTCCCGAACTCCTGTCATGCAACGCCGCGACTTCCTCAAGGCCACCCTCGCCACCGGCGCCGCCCTGCAGACCGTCGCCGCCGCGCCCGCTCCCGCGACCCCCGCGTCCGCCGCGCCCCGACTCCAGGCCGTGGATACGAATGTCAGCCTGTTTCACTGGCCGTTCCGCCGCCTGCCTCTCGACCAGACCGCCGCGCTGCTCGCGAAAATGTCCGAGCACGGCGTCGCCCAGGCCTGGGCCGGCAGCTTCGAGGGCATCCTGCACCGCGATCTCGCCGGCGTGAACCAGCGACTGGCGGACGAGTGCCGCGCGAGCGGCGGCCGCCTCCTCGCCTTTGGCTCGGTGAACCCCGCGCTGCCCGGCTGGGAAGACGACGTGCGCCGCTGCCACGAGACGCACCGGATGCCCGGCATCCGGCTGCATCCCAACTACCACGGCTACACGCTGGCGGATCCCCTCTTCAAGCGTCTGCTCGCCCTCGCGACCGAACGCGGCCTGCTCGTGCAGATCGCCGTCCAGCTCGAGGATTTTCGCACGCACCATCCGCTGCTCCAGGTCGCCGACGTCGACGCCACGCCGCTGCCGGAACTCATGGCGGCGAATCCCAAGGCCCGCGTACTCCTGCTCAACAGCGGCAAAGTGCTGGAGAGCGCGCTCGGCGCCAAGCTCGCCGCCAGCCCGGGCATCGCCTTCGACATCGCCCGCGTGGAGGCAGCCGGGAGCGTCGGCCGGCACCTGCGGCGTCTGCCTCCCGGACGGCTCGTCGTCGGCACGCACGCGCCGCTGTTCATTTATGAGGCGGCCGTGATCAAGCTGTACGAATCGACCCTGACCGAGGCCGAGACCCGGGCGCTGCTGGAGGAAAACCCGCGGCGCCTGTTGCACGCGTGAGTGCAGGGTCCCCTGGCCGAATTGGACCGCGGATGAAGCGAACCATGCGGATGCGATTCCGTCGAACCCCACTCCCCACGTCCGCGTTCTTCCGCACCCGCCACGTAATCCGCGGGCAACCGGATCGCAGATCTTACTCCGAAACCCAAAGTCCTTGCGCCATGACCCGTCGCGTCTTCTCCACCGTTTTCCTGGGCCTTGTAGTCCCGGTCCTGTCCGGCATCGCGCGGGCCGCGGACCTGCCGCCGAAGGAGTCATTTCACCTCTTTCTCCTCGTGGGCCAGTCGAACATGGCCGGACGTGGCGTGCTGGCGCCGGAGGACAAGGTCGCACCCCCGCGCGTGCTCATGCTGAACCAGGCGGGCGCATGGGTGCCGGCGGTCGATCCGATGCACTTCGACAAACCCGGCGCCGTCGGCGTCGGCCTCGGACGCACGTTCGGCATCGAGATCGCCCAGGCCACGCCAGGCGTAACCATTGGGCTGATACCCTGCGCGGTGGGCGGATCGCCGATCGACGTCTGGCGTCCGGGAGCGTACTACGAGCCGACGAAGAGTCATCCCTGGGACGATGCGCTCCGCCGCGCGAAGGTCGCGCTGCGCGCGGGGACGTTGAAGGGCATCCTCTGGCACCAAGGTGAATCCGACTCGAAGCCCGACCTCGCCCCCGCCTACGCCGCCAAGCTCCACGACTTGATCGCACGGCTCCGGCAGGAACTCGACGCCCCGGCCGTGCCGTTCATCGCCGGACAAATGGGCCAGTTCGCCGGTGTACCCTGGGACGCGTTTCGGACGCAGGTGGACGAGGTCCACCGCCGCCTCCCAACCCACGTCCCGCATACCGCCTACGTCAGCGCGGCCGGACTCAACCACAAGGGCGACAAGGTCCACTTCGACGCCGAGTCGTACCGCACGCTCGGGCGACGCTATGCCGAGGCTTACTTGAAACTGACCGGTCAGCGAAAGTAAGCGTTCTCGCGCGGGGAGGATCAGTCTTCCGTCTTCTTCGCCGCCGGCTTTTCCACCGGCACCGGCGTCTTCGTCACCCAATAGAGCGCGTTGCGCACCATCCGGCGATAGCCGGGCATCGCGACTTCCTCCGCGTAGCCCAGCGCGACATGAAAGAGCCGTCCCCCGCCCTCGCGCGTGCGCGTCCAGGCCACGGGCATCCGGCCGTTCTTCGTCTCGCCCTCGAGGATGACGTCGAGGTCGGGCGCCAGTTCGTCGTAGCGGTACAGGTCGCGCCGCGTCGTCAACGCCACGCCGATCTTCGTCGGGTTGGTCACGCCCTCCCAGATCGCATGGGGCTTGAAGAGGAGCCGCTCGGCGTTGCCGAAATTTCCCGTGCCGTTCCGGCCGTAACGCGCCCCGAGGATCTCGACGTCGAAGTCCGGCCAGTTCTCCCAGGCATGGCTCGTCGAACGCAGCGCGATGAAACCTTTCCCCGAGGCGAAAAACTGCCGCAGGAGCGCGAGCTGTGCCGCATCGGGTGTCTTGCGGCGCACGAAGAACACCGCCGCATCGGCCTCGAGCAGTCGCTCCAGGTTCACGAACCCGGTGCCGCCCGGATTCATCACCACGACCTCGCAGACCATCTTGTCCTCCCGGCGCAGGTACTCCGCCAGCTCCGCCAGCGTGGTGTCGGTCGCATAGGGCTGCGAGTCGTTCGCGCCGGACACGAGGCAGACGCGCAGCGCCGGACGGGGCGCGGGTGGCACGGTCTTCGCGGCTTTGGTCGCGGCCGCCGCGGGCTCGGCCGCGCCGGCCACGCTGCCGAGGAGCAGCAGCCCGGCCGTCACGCGGCGTATCCAGGAAACCATACGCGGCCGGTTGAGCCCCATTGCCCGACTCATGTCAGCGACCAACCGCGCCGCCAGAGCAACGGCGTGAGCAGACGGCGGAAGTTCTCCCCGAAGATCAGGAATTTGTCCGCCTCGCTGATGTTCGCCCCGAGGATCTTCGCCAGCTCGGTCCCGAAGCTGCGGCTCGGGGCGTGGCTGCCGAAGATGATCCGGTTCGCGCCGAGTTCGCGCACGGCCATCTCGATGAAGCCGGCGGTCGGGTCGAAGCCCGAGGTCTCGACCACGACGTTGCCGCAGTCGCGCACCGCGCGGATGCCTTTTTCCCATTCGCCGCCGGCGTGCACGCAGACAAAGGTGATGTCGGGATGACGGCGCGCGAGTTCGGCCAGCTCCGACGGCGTGGACTCGCCGGCGCTGTCCTTGCCCTGGGTCTTGAACCACGTGTGCTGCTGGATCACCGCGCCGAGCTCGTGCGCGCGGCGCACGATCGGTTCGTAGTTGGGGTGCGTGCAGGGCACGTTCTGCGCCGAGCTGGGCAGGTAGATGCCGACCATCGGGCCGTCCTTGATCCAGCGGTCGAGCTCCGCGAGCGCGACCTTCACGTCGGTCGCGTGCACGTACGTGAAGCCCAGGAGCCGGCCCGGCCAGCGCTCGAGGCAGCGCACGATGTCCGGGGTCTCGGCGGGCGTGAGCCGCAGCAGCGGACAAAACCGCTCGAACGCGAACCGCTCGAGCTGGGGCCGGATCGCCTGGTAGGATTCCTCGATCGTCTGGGGCTGGCCGGCCGCCTTGCCCGTGCCGGCGCGCGCCCAGGAGAGCAGGCCATAGCAGTCCCAGATCCGGTAGCGCGCAAACTCGGCAGGCGTCCGGGGAAACGGGAGCTTGTCCGTCGCCCTGCTCACGCGATCAGCCCGCGCACGACGTGGGCGGGGTTGGTTCCGGTCAGCTTCTGGTCGAGTCCCTGGAAGCGGAAGGTGAGCCGGTTGTGATCGAGCCCGAGCTGGTGGAGCACCGTGGCGTGGAAGTCACGCATGTGCACGGGATCCCGCGCGACGTTGTAGGAGAACTCATCGGTCTCACCGTACGTGAGGCCGCGCTTCAAGCCGCCGCCGGCCGCCCAGACGGTGAAACACTTCGGATGGTGATCGCGGCCGTACGAGTCGCGCACCTTGACGCCTTCCGAATACACGGTGCGGCCGAACTCACCGCCCCACAGGACCAGCGTGTCGTCGAGCAGGCCGCGGCGCTTCAGGTCGGTGATGAGCGCGTAGCACGGCTGGTCGATGTCCTCGCACAGCTTGGGCAGCTTCTCCGGCAGTTTGCTGTGATGGTCCCACCCCCGGTGGAAGATCTGGCTGAAACGCACGCCGCGTTCCGCCATGCGCCGAGCCAGGAGACAGTTGTGGGCAAACGTACCCGGGCTGCGCGATTTCGGTCCGTAGAGCTCGAACGTCTCCGCCGGTTCGTCGCTCAGGTCGGTCAGCTCCGGCACCGAGGACTGCAGCCGGAACGCCATCTCGTACTGCTCGATGCGGGCGTGCGTCTCGGGGTCACCCACTTCCTCGTACGTCGCCTGGTTGAGCGCCTGCACGCCGTCGAGCAGCATCCGTTTCTGCGCGCGATCCATCCCGGCCGGATCCTTCAGGTAAAGCACGGCGTCACCGCCGTCGGTGCGGAACGTCACGCCGCCGTGATGGGGCGCGAGGAAGCCGCTGCCCCACAGCCGCGAGAAGATCGCCTCGCCCGGATCGTCGACGAATTTCGAGGTGAGCACGACGAAGGTCGGCAGGTTGTCGTTCATACTGCCGAGGCCGTAGGAAATCCACGCGCCCATCGAGGGCTTCCCCGCCTGCGTGATGCCCGTGAGCATCATCGTCAGCGCGGGGTCGTGGTTCACCGAGTCGGTGTGCATCGACTTGATGACCGCCAGCTCGTCGACGATCTTCGCCGTCCACGGCAGCAGTTCGCTGACCCACATGCCCGCCTGGCCGTGCCGGGCAAACTTGTACAGCGACGGCTGGATCGGAAACTTCGACTGCGCGCTGGCCATGCCCATGCGCAGCTCAAAGCCGCCGCCGAGTACCGACAGCGGCATCTCCATGTCGAGCTTCAGGTCCGGCTTGTAGTCCCAGGTGTCGAGCTGCGACGGCCCCCCGCCCATCACGAGGCAGATCGCGCGCTTCGCCCGCGGCGCAACGTGCGGCAGCGGTCCGGGACCGGCCAGGGCGCCCGCCACCGCGCCCCGCAACGACGGACCCAGCAGCGACGACAGCGCCGCGACGCCGAGTCCGCGCCCCACCTGGGTGAAGAACTGGCGCCGGGTCTCATGCCGCACGTATTCCCGCCGCAGGCCGCGCTCCACCGCGGGATCAAACCGGGCCGGGATGTGGTGGGGGTCGACGGGAAGGTGGCTCATGGGAGAATCGCGTTTTAGATGCGGCTTTGCGCCGCGACCAGATGCGGGGGAAGGGGCGAAGGAATTCAGGTCGCGGTGTGAAGCCGCTCCCACCGCTTATTTGTTCAAGGCTTGGTCGGTATTGAGGAGCTGATTCGCCACGACGGTCCACGCGGCCAGCTCGCGGACATTCAGGGTGGGATCGACGGGGCTGGCGCCCACGGTCACGTACTCGCGAGCGCGCTCCTCGGTGAAGCTCGCGCGGAAGCTTTCATAGGAACGCACCAGGAGATTCCGCTGCGGCGCGCGCAGCGGGGCGGTCAGGAGGCTCTGCGCCATGAAATCCACCTTCTGCCCGGGACTCGTGTCGGCCAGGTGCATCGCCCGCTGCGCGAGGTGCCGCGAGGCCTCGAGGAAGTGGGGCGCGTTGAGGGTCAGCAGCGCCTGCAGCGGCGTGTTGGTGCGCTCGCGCTGCACGACACACACGTCGCGCTTCGAGGCATCGAAGGTCGCCAGGATCGGCGGCGCGGAGAAACGCTTCACGAAGGTGTACACACTCCGTCGATACAGGCCGTCGCCCTCCGACTGCTTGTGGGTCCGGGTGTTGCTGCCGGTCATCGACATCGCCTCCCAGATGCCGGGCGGCTCGTACATGTGCACCGCCGGCCCGCCGGGCTTCTCCACGAGGAGGCCGCCCGCAAGCAGGGCGCTGTCGCGGATCATCTCGGCATCGAGCCGGAACCGCGGGCCGCGCGCCAGCAGCCGGTTGTCCGGATCCCGCTCGCGCAGCTCCGGGGTCACGCGCGCGGACTGCCGGTAGGTGGCCGACAGCACGATCTGACGGTAGAAGCGCTTCACGTCCCAGCCGCTCTCGCGGAAATCCACCGCCAGCCAGTCGAGCAGCCGCGGGTGGCTGGGCCGCTGCCCGATCACGCCGAAATCGCCGAGGGTGGCCACGATGCCGGTGCCGAAAACCTCCTGCCACATGCGGTTCACCGTCACCCGCGCGGTGAGCGGATTCTCCGCGGAGAACAGCCAACGCGCGAGCCCCAGCCGGTCCGGCGCGGCTCCGGCCGGCAGCGGCGGGAGGAAGGCGGGCACGCTGGCCCAGACGCGTTCCTTGCGCTGGTTGTAGAGGCCGCGATCGAGAATGTAGCCCGACGCCATGACGTCCCGCTCGCGGAAAACGTTCGTCTCCACCCCGCCCTCGCCCAGCCGCTCCAGTTCAAGGTCGAGCCGCACCTTCTCCGCCAGGAGCGCTTTCGCGGTCGGATCGACATGGCGCAGGAAATAGTTCTCCACCACGCGGCGGTCGTCCGCGGTCCAGCCCGACGCCGGACGCGCCACGAGTTCCGTGACCACGTCGCGCTCCATCGTGCCGTGGATCTCGTCCCCGGTCAGCACGCGGCCATAGAGCCGGATATCCTGAAACGCGGACTCGAGCAGCGGATTCCGGTCCGCTTCCTTCTCCGTCGGGCCGTCCGTGCGGCGCGCGAGCTGGAGCGGTGCGTCGGTACGGATGCTGCCGTTCAGGGTGTCCTTGAGAACCTCGAGGTCCTGGAGCTCGCCGTTGACGTAGAGGCGCAGTCCGGCCGCCCGGCCGGAGCCGTCGTAGGTCGCCGCCAGATGCACCCACTCGACGCGGCCGAAGACCCGCGGCGCGCGGACCGTGATCGCGTTCTCCGCACCGTCCGCCACCAGGTTCACGATCAGCCGGCCCTGCGCCCAGCGCTGGTTGGGGTTCGTGCCCTTCGGGTCCGCGTAGTCCCAATACAAGTCCCAGCCGCGCCCCTGGCCCGCGAGCGAGTACCGGGAAATCAGCGCCCCTTGCCGCGAAGGCCGGCCCGTGCGGGGCTTGAACCAGCCTGCCACCGTGAAGGCGTCCGTCGCCTCGAAGTCGCCCAGCCGGTTCTCCGGCAGCCGCGTGGTCGTCGCGAGCCGCATCGGCGGCCAGTGTTTCACCGCTTCGTAGGTCCACCAGGGCGGGTCCTTTTCCAACGTGTACTCCACCGGGTCCGCTCCGGGCGCGCTGTTGCGCACCACCCGTCCCTTGCCCTCGTCAAAGCGGAAGCGCACCTGCAGCTTTTCCGGGTCGACCGCCGGCAGCCGGCCGGCCGCGCCGGAGGCGATCCAATCCCGGATCAGCGTATCCACCTGGGCCGTACGCTCCGCGAGCCGGCGCTCGATCTCCGCGCGCTGCTGCAGGACGGCCTGCGCCCGGCCGGCTTGTCCGGCCGGGGGCAGGGCAAGTGTCGGAAAGTGCGTCGGATCCTCGTTGTCCGCCGGCGGATCGAGCGAGTTGTTGAAGAACGCCCCGAGCGCATAGTAGTCCTTCTGCGTGACCGGATCGAACTTGTGGTCGTGGCACGCCGCGCAGCCGGCGGTCAGCCCGAGGAAGATCGTCGAGACGGTGTTCGTCCGATCCGTGACATTGTGCATCTGCAGGTCTTCCGTGACTTCGCCGACCGCGCTCGTGGTGATGTGCGCGCGGTTGAAGCCGGTGGCGACCAGCTGGTCGAAGTTGTCCGCCGGATACAGGTCGCCGGCGAGCTGCTCCCGCGCGAACTGGTCGAACGGCTTGTTGGCGTTGTACGCGCGGATGACGTAGTCGCGGTAGGGCCAGGTCTGCCGCAGCGGGTCACGGTGCGTGCCGGTCGTGTCCGCGTGGCGCGCCGCATCCAGCCAGTAGTGCGCCCGGTGCTCGCCGTAGCGCGGACTCGCGAGCAGGCGGTCGACCAGCCGTTCGTACGCGGTGGGCGACGGGTCCGAGACGAACGCCTCGATTTCCGCCGGCGTCGGCGCCAGCCCGGTGAGATCGAACGTGACGCGGCGAATCAGCGCATGCGGGTCCGCCTCCGGCGCGGGCGTGAGCCCCTCGCGGGCGAGCTTCTCCAGCACAAACGCGTCGATCGGGTTGCGCACCCAGCCCGGCCGCACCGGCGCCGGCACCGGCGGGTGCGCCGGTTTCAGGAAGGCCCAGTGCTTCTCGTACGGCGCACCTTCGCGAATCCACTGTCGGAGCAGCGCGATTTCGGCCGGCTTGAGGGACTTGTGCGCCTCGGGGGGCGGCATCACCTGCTTTTCATCCTTGGATTCGATCCGCCGGATCAGCGGGCTGCCGTCGGGGTCGCCCTTGACGATGACCGGACCGTCCGGCCGCGGCGCGAAGGCAAACTCGGCTGCGTCGAGCCGGAGTTTGCCTTTGCGGCCCTTGGCGTCCGTCCCGTGGCACTGATAGCAATTCTCCGACAGGATCGGCTGGATGTGTTCGTTGAACGAGACCGTCGCCGGTCCCGCCTCGGCCGCCGCAACCGCCCCCGGACCGCCGGCAACGGCCAGCAGCGCGGCAACAGGGATGGACAGGCGGAAGCTCATGAGCGGCGGGGTAACTCGGAAGTTACTAAGCGGGAGCCGGACGCGTGCCACCCAAAAAGCCGGGCAAGCGGGCCCGAACGCATACCACTTTTGGACCATCCGGAAGAGGCCCTCCTGGGAGCGGGGGCGCCCCCCTACGCACCCCCGGGAACCGGCGTGGGGGTTTTACAAAGGCGCACATGACCGGCGCGCACCCACGGTGGGCCCGACCGCTTAGCCCCCCACCG
>JAEUHA010000534.1 GCA_016793535.1 Opitutaceae bacterium
CTGCCAGCCGGCAGCCCGCACCGAAAGGAGCATTCGCCTTCCGTCCGCTCACCGGTTGTTCGTCCCGGCTGGTTCGGGCCGTTCAGCATTCAACCTTCAACTTTCAACGGCCTGCCTCCGGTTCCTCACGCCAAAGCCGAGGGCCCGGCCCCAACGGCCAGGTCCTCGGCTCCGCGCGTGATCCCGATCGGTCACGCCGCGTTCATCACTGGATGAGCGATGATCCCTCGCCTCCTCGAAGGGCGGCGCCTGGTCGACGCCGCGGCGCGGACGAAGCAGCGCCCTCCGATTCAAGGTCACCCCATTTCTGAACCAACACTGGGGCTTGTCTGCAAAGGGTTCGTCATTCTGAGCGCAGCGAAGAAACGATTTCGCAGACCAGTCCTAGTCGACCAGGAAGGCTTCGACGAGGCCGACTCCGGTCGCGCCGTTCTTCCCGCGGATGGTCGTGGTGTAGGCGCCGGGCTGCAGCGTGACCAGCACCGCACCTTCGCGATCATTCAGCGGCGCGTACCCTGACGCGCTGATCAAGGCCTGCTGGCCCGAGCGCCAATCGTCGTTCTCGGCGAGCATCGTACCGCCCTGCCATACTTGCACGATCGTGTCGTTGACCGCACCGGCCACGCCGAAATTCGTCAACGACGGGCCGGTGCCTCGAATCAGCACCCGCACCGGCGCGTTGCCGCGGATCACGAATCCGCCGATCAGGATGTTGTCACCCGTGCCGATGTTGCCGCGCGTCGCAAAGTTGAGCAGCGGGGTCGGCGCCGCCTTGGCGTTGTGCTCATAGTTGCGGCCGTTGTGGGGCGTCGCGCCGTAGGGAAACACCTTGTTGTAGCTCGAGTCGTTGACGCTCACGTTGTCGATGCCATCGGCGGAACGAATCGTCAGCGGGAGTGACCGCAGGTCGCTGATGATCGCCGTGACGCCGATATCGATCACGTCGTCGCCGAAGCGGCGCCCGTTCGGCCAGCCGCCCGGCACGTAAGACTTCGCCGCGTCGGCCCCGATCGCGCTGCCGGGCAGCCGGAACGGATGGCCCGCCAGCGGGCTCTCGAGCACATCCCCGCCGAAGACGCCGAGGCGCGAGAATCCCGCGTCATCCGGCACGCTGGCGTGGCCCGCGCCGCCTCCGGCACGCCGCGCCGGGGCGGTGGAAAGATCCACCTTGATCAGGTCGGGAATGAAGATGGCGGCGAGGTCGGCGCGGTTCGTCGTCGGCGCCACGTCACCCTTCAGCACCAGGGCATTGATCAGGGCCGCGAGTTCCGGCGTCTCGGCGTACTTGCGAAACAACGCTCCGTCGCTGGTCGGCTTCGTGCGGTTGTAGAGGTCCTTGTCGCGAATCGCGATGAACGCCTCGCAGAACAGCGGATTGCCCTGCCGCCCGACCTGCACCCATCCGCCGTTTGCGACGAGGCCGGCCGATCCCGGGCCATCGGAGAGCACGGTCGACGCCCGCCGGCTCGTCGTGGCGTAAACGCCCACCACCTGCTGGTCGCCGCCGATGTCGCTGAGGGGGATTTCCAGCGCGATCATGTGCAGGTTGAAGCCGCCCTGGCTGTCGAAGCGGTTCCCGCCCGACTTCAAGGCCAGCAGGTCGAAGATCGCGTTGATGTCGCCGTAGAAGCCGTCCTCCCGCTGGCCCGCCCAGGCTCGGTATCCATTATTCAGATTCGCGATCGCGCCGCGGGTGTAGTCATCCAGTTGCGCTTCGTTCGCGACCCCCTCCCGGGCCGGCAGGTCACCGCTCCCGTTTCGGTTGTACCGGGGCGTCGCCACGCCCTGGTTGTTGGGCGGCACGATGCCGGTGCCCAGCGTGGTCACCGCGCCACCGGCCACCTTGCGCACGGTGTAGGTCTGCGTGAGGTTCTGCCCGGCGTCGCCGTTGGCCTGGACCACGCCGACGTACGACTGCAGCAGGGAGTCGCGCGTCTTGTAGCTGGTGGAAAACTCAAACTGGTACGCCACCGAGTCCGCTCCCGTGGCCAGGTCGGCACCGCGAGAGAGGAAGACCTGGTAGAGGACGTTGTCGTCGAAGTTGTACTTGTTCGGCCCGATGCCGGGCTCCTCGTGCGGGTAGACGCCCAGGGCGACCGTGAGGTACTTGACGTTGTTGCGGGTGCTGAGGAACGCGTAGAGGTCGGTGGTGTTCGCCGCCGGGTCCAGGGTCACCAGGGGCGCGTCCATGTGGCTGGAGGCGCGCGCGGGAGGGTGTAGCAGGGTCGAACAGGCGGCGACCAGCGCGGTCGCGGTGCGAAGACAGGGGTGCAGTTTCATGGATGGGTCGTGGGTGGATGGGAAGAGCCGGCGGCAGCGCCGGAAATCTGGGGTGCGGCGTGCCGCCGGAGGCGTTCACGTTCCGTCGGGGTGAGCATTCCCGCGGCGGCAAGGGCGCGGGCAAAATGGGTTTCAGCGGCGGCGGGCCGGCCCGCCGCGCGGGCGATCTCCGCAGCGTGAAGATCGAGCCGGGCGTCCCGCGTGCCTTCCGCCAGGGCCACCTGCAGCGCCGCGTCCGCTCCGGCGACGTCACCCGCCGCAAATCGCGCCCAGGCCAGCGCAGCGTGGGAAAATACGTCGCCGCGCTCCGCCAGCTCCCGCTCCGCCAGACTCACGGCACCGGCCGCGTTCTCCCGTCGCGTCGCCAGGAAAACCGCCAGCGTGCGCGGATCGGAGGCCGCGCCTTTGCGGCGGAGCCGCTGTCGCACCTCCTCGGCGGCCGCGCTCCGCCCGACCACGTCGAGGGCATCCGCCAGCCACCATTGATATTCCGGCATTGGATACAGGGCCTCCGCCCGGACCAGGTCGGCCACCGCCTCGTCCGCCCGGTCCAGCACGAGCAACGCCCGCCCCCGGGCCAGCAGCGCCGGAGGATAGTCCGCCGCCGCGGCGAGCGCGGCCTCGGCCGCAGCCAGCGAACCCGGCGCGTCGCCGGCCTGCAACTCCAGCGCCGCCCGGCGACTCATCAGCCACGCACGCACTTCCCGGTCCTGCGCGTGCGTCGCGCGCCATGCGGTGGCCAGGGCGGCCCTGGCGCCCTCCAGGTCACCCTTGAGCCACCGGACGTGACTCACCCGGCTGTACGCCTCCACGCCCGGTTTGAGGTTGAGCAGGCGCTGCAGCACCGTGACCGCCTCCGGTACCCGTCCCAGATCCACGAGCACATCACTGAGGAGAGCGAGGTCCGCGGGCGCGCCGCGTTCGGCCACGAGCCGGCGGGCGATCGTCTCGGCGGCGCGAAACTGATGGAGGTTTTGCCGGACGTGGCCGCGCACCAGCGCCGCCTCCGGCCGGGCGCCATGCGCCGCCTCAAGCACGTCGGCGGTTCGCTCCGCCAGCGTGTAGAACCCGGGATCGAGCGTGCGCCGCGCCTTGGCGACGTACGCCCAGGCGAGGCGCTCCCACGATTCCGCCGTCGCTTCCGGTCGCTGCAGGTCCTGCTGCCAGCGCAGGATCGTGAGATCCTCGGCCGTGGCGGACGCCGGCGGCGTCAGCACGAGTTCGCGATTCAGGTCGATCGCCGCCGCCGTGCCTGCCAATCCGAAACCCAGCACGCAGCGCAGAAGAGTGGAGAACATGCACCCGTTACTTCGGGGCGGACGCCGCGCGGGATGCCGCGAAACCGGTAAAGTCGCCGCGGCGAAACTTTCGGCATCCGGCCGCGCGGCCGCGGCGTAAGCACGCCGGAACTCAGCCCAGCACCGTACGCTGCACGAGCCAGACCAGCCCCGCGAGCGCCACCAGGGCCGACAGTGCCGGCACGCCGCGGCGCACGAACCCGTCGTGCTTCCTCGCCCGCCACAGCAGCGGCAGCACGGCCGCCGCCACGATGACCTGGCCGATTTCCACGCCGAGGTTGAACGTGAAGAGCGGCATCGCGATCCCCTGGGCGCCGCTGCCGACGCCGAGGTCGCGCAGCACGCTGGCAAAGCCAAATCCGTGGATCAGTCCAAAGGCAAAGGTCAGCAGCCACCGGCCACGCGGCTCGGTCCCCCGGCGCAGCAGATTCTCCACGCCGACGTAGACGATCGACGCGGCGATCGCGGCCTCCACCCAGCGCGACGGCAGGTTGACCACGTTGAACGTCGCCAGCGCCAGCGTCAGGGAGTGCGCGAGCGTGAAGCAGGACACGATGCCGACGATCGAGCGGAAGCTCCGGCAGACGAGCAGGAGGGCGAACAAGAACAGCAGGTGGTCGTATCCCAGCCAGATATGCTCCATCCCCAGCCAGACGAAGCCCCAGAAGGTCGGCGCGTCCTGATTTTCCACGGCCACCGCTCCCTCCGCCCCGGTCGTGATGGCAACCTCGATCGTCGGGTCGCGCGCACTCAGCAGCTTCTTCGTGATGACGGAGCCCCGCTCGTCCGCCACGATGACAAACTGCCGGTGACCATTGGGCAGGTCCGGCACGCGGGTGGCTCGCAGGGTGATCCGGTCCGCTCCGCCGACCGCGGGAAACGTGAGGAAGAAGCTGATGTTGTCGTCCGGGAGCAGCTCCACGCGCACCTCCCGCGGCGCGACCAGGCGCTCGCCGGCCTTCACCTCCCAGAGCCGGGGCGCCACGGCGAGGAACTGCTCGTGCGCCGCCTCGAAGTCCGCCTGCGTCCAGGTGCCGTCGCGCCGCAGCGTCACCGGCAGAAACTCCTGCGCGTCGGCCGGGGCGAATCCGTTCGTCAGATACAGGCTGCCGCCGCGCAGATCCGCCTGCGCCGTGCTCAGGCCGGGATCGTGCGCCCGGGCCAGGGCCGCGCCGGCGAGTCCCACCAGCAGGAGGATGAGGCGGCGCACGCTCATGCGGGCGAGACGAACTGGCGCCAGAGG
>JAEUHA010000537.1 GCA_016793535.1 Opitutaceae bacterium
GTCCCCGGCCGCAGTTTGATGCAATGCGGCCGGGGACGGCCGCGCTCCCAGGAGAAGTCCTATCGAGCCTGGCTTACGTGCTGATACAGCACCTTCCCCGCGTCGTCATGCTGCGCAAACGTCAGCGTCGCCGGCTTGCCCGCCCCGCCCGGCTGCAGCGCCACCCGCAGGAAACCGCCGCTGGCGGGCTGGTCGGTGTAAAACTGCCGCACCTTGGACTGCGGATCGGTCGAGCCGGGGTCACCGGGGGCGCGGCCGAGCCGGGAGTTTTCCCGGTTCAGCGCCCCGCAGCCGAACTCCTCGAAGCCGGTCGCGTGCTGCGAGTGGTACTTCCAATGCCGGTCGCCGTTGATGATGAAGAAGCGCCCGGGCGGAATGCCGTTGGCCTTCAGCCAGGCGAGGAACGCCTCGCCCTCGTGGCGGAAGCCGCGCTCGTTGACGTGATTGTCCTTCTTGCTCGCATCGTCGGGTCCGATGAGCGGCGTCGGCGACACGAGGATCTTGAACGTCGCGTCGCTCTCCTTGAGCGTGCGCTGCAGCCAGGCCTTCTGCTCGGCGCCCCAGATCGTCTTGTCCGGCCCGTCCGGCATGGCGTTCGGGCTCCGGTAGTCGCGCCCCTCGACGAACCAGAGCTGCAGGTCGCGGCCCATGCGGTGCGTGCGGTACGTCACCGCCTTCGGATCGGCGGGATTCACCACCGGCACCTGCTCGCGGAAGGTCGCGATCCCGAGCGCGTGCGACGGCTCGTAGTCGCCCGTGGTATCGCCGTCATTGATACGGTAGTCGTGGTCGTCCTTCAGCCAGTAGGTCGCCGACCGGGCGAACAGCTGCACGAAGCGCGGCATCACGTATTGCTCGTGCCATTTCCGGCGCAGCTCCGCCTGGGTCTTCGCCCGGGTCGCGACGGGATGATCGTAGTACACGGCATCGCCATCGATGATCACGAAATCCGGCTGCAGCCGGATCATCGGCTCGAGCCCGGGATAACCCTGCATCCGGTCCGCGCCCTTGTAGGCGGTCTTGCTGTCCTTGCCCGACTTGGTCTGGTGCCCCTCGTGGAAGAAGGCGTAGTTCAGGCAGCTGGTGAGGATGAAATTGACCGGTGCCGCGGCGGCGGCGGCCGGCAGGGTCTTGAAACGGGCCGGCTCGCTCTGCCGCGTCCGCGCGCGGTCCGGGCCGTAGGCCACACGATAGTGATACGTCGTGCCCGGCCGCAGGCCGTCGACCTGTGTCTTCAGGATGAAATCCCCCGCGGGGTTCGCGTCGAGCCACGCCGTGATCTTCGCGTCGCTGAAGTCCGCCGTCGTCGCGATCTCGAAACGGCCCGTGCCCGGCGCGCCCGCCACGTCGCCCGCGGCAAGTCCCGGGACGGCGGTCAGCCGCGTTTGCAGGAGCGCCGAATTCGACGTCACCTCGCCGGCCAGGAGGCCCTGTGCCAGATGGAGGCCGCCGGTCTGCGCGCGGACGGATGCCACGGCCAATGCAATCGCCAACGCCAGGCCGGAGGCCGGTAGGAGGATGAACGCTTTCATAAATAGTCCAGCAGGTGCGATCTCAGTTCACGCGGGGTGGAAACTGGGGGGAGCGGGCTTATCCCGCGACAGCTCGGGGCGTGAAGCCCCTCCCACAGAAGAAACGACCGGCTGCTCCCGAACGGCGTCATCAGCGGAGCGGGTTCTCGTACCAGACCACGCCGAGGCCGCGCCCCGCTTCCTGCTCATCGTTGACGAGCACGTCGAGGTCGCCGTCGCCATCGAGGTCGAGCAGCCGCACGAGATCGTACTTGATGCCCGGAATCCCGGCGAGGTCGAAGGGCGTCCAGTCGCGTTCCGCCGTCGTCGCGCCCTGGCGCAGCCAATAGACGCCGCGCCGTTCGCCGTGGGCGTTTTCACAACTGGCCACGATGTCCGCGCGACCGTCGCCGTTGATATCGCCCACCGCCAGGCCCTTGATGTTGCCGGTGTTCGCCGGCACGTGAAACACCTGCTCGGACCAGGCGCGACCCGTGCCGTCCAGACGGCGCAGCCAGACGATGCGGCTGTTCTGATTGGGCTGCTCGCGCCTTACCGGGCCGACTTCGACGCCGGCCACGATGTCCGGCCGTCCGTCGCGGTCCACGTCACCCACGGTCAAAAACATCACCTGCTGCACCTCGGCCGTGAGCACGCGGTGCCGCGCCGGCCGCCGGCCGCGCGCGATCTCGGCGGCCCCGGGATTCTCCAGCCAGAAGATGCCCCGCGTCGGGCCGTTGCGGTCGGAGTAGAGGATGTCCAGGTCGCCATCGCCGTCCATGTCGACCGGTTCGATCGACATGATCCAGCCGGCGTCGGCCAGCGGATGCCATTTCCACGCGGCCACGTCACGCGCCGAGGCGGGCGCCTCGAACCAGCCGACAAACGCCTTCTGGCCAGCCGGCCCGGGCTTGGAACCGGCGATGAGATCCACCCCATGGCGGCCGTCGAACTGCAGTGGCTCGATGAACATCCAGCGCGTGACGCCGGTCGCGACCGGCAGCACCTCCTGCCGCCACGCGCCCGCATCCAGAATCCGGTTACGATCCCGGGGCCCCCAGTGAATGAACACCCGCTGGGAGGCGCCCTCCGTCGCGGAGACGACGTCGGGCGCGCCGTCGCCGTCGAGATCGGCGAACACCGCATCCTCGGCGGACGGGGTCTTTCCCACCGTGACCTTCGGCCACGGCTCCCGCACCGCCCCCTTCGGCCCAGGGTTGAGGTAGACGCGCGTCTCGCCCTCCTCCTCCCAGCCCGTCGTGACGTCGGGCCATCCATCGCCATTGAGATCGAGGAGCTTCGTGCCGTCCGAACCGCGCCCCTCGCCGTCGATGACATGTCGGGCCCAGGGCGCGCCCTGCAGAGGGCGAAGGTCCGGCGCGGCCGCGGCCGCACTCAAGCCGACGAATATCAGGGGCAGTAACCGCTTCATGCGCGAGAGGGGCCTAACGGGAAGGGACCGGCGGGGCGACGTCGAGTGCTAACGCCACGCGGGCCGGCCTTGCATTTTCCACGCCGCTGCCCACCGATGCATCCTGCGCCCGCGCCACGCCGCCGCTCCGCTCGTCCGGCCTGCCCCGTCATGCGAACGATTTTCCTCCCTCTCGCGTCCCTCCTCCTCGCCGCCACCGCCTTTGGCGCCGCGCCCGCGACGCCACCGTCCGCCGCGCCCAACATCCTCTTCATCCTCGCCGAGGACATCGGGCCGCAGCTCGCGTGCTACGGCGAGCCGCTCGTGCGCACGCCCCACCTCGACGCCCTCGCGGCCCGGGGTGTGCGCTACACCCGCGCGTTCACCACGTCACCCGTCTGCTCGCCGAGCCGCTCTGCGATCATGACCGGCATGTACCAGACGAGCATCGGCGCGCACCAGCACCGCACCTGGCAGTGGAACAAGCGGCCGCTGCCGCCGGGCGTGGAAACCATCACAGACACGTTCCGCCGCGCCGGTTACTTCACCGCCAATCTCTCCGCGCAGCCGGGCAAGGCGAAGAAGAGCGCGGCGACCGGGCTCAAGATCACCGGCGCCGCCGGCAGCGGCAAGACCGACTTCAACTTCATGGTCGAGAAACCCTTCGACGGCCACGATTGGAACCAGCGCCGGCCCGGCCAGCCGTTCTTCGCGCAGATCACGATCCAGGAGAGCCACAAGGGCGACGGCTGGACCCTCGCCCGTTCGAAGGACTCACCGGTCGGCCGCGTGGACGCCACCCGCGTGAAGCTCCCGCCCTTCTATCCGGATCATCCCGTGGCGCGGGAGGAATACGCCAACTACCTCGATGCCGTGGCGCTCATGGATTCGTACGTGGGCGAGGTGCTCGCCCGCCTCGAGCGTGACGGGCTCGCGGGCAACACCGCGGTGGCGTTCATGGGCGACAACGGCCAGTGCCTGTTCCGCTCGAAGCAGTTCCTCTACGACGGCGGCATTCACGTACCGCTCCTGATCGCCTGGCCCGACCGCCGGCGCGCCGGCACCTTCGACGACCGCCTCGTGTCCTCGATCGACGTGTCCGCCGCGCTGCTCGGCCTCGCCGGCCTCACGCCCGGACCCGCCATGCAGGGCCGCAACTTCCTCGCCCCCGGCGCCGAACCGCGGACGCACGTGTTCGCCGCCCGCGACCGGATGGACACGTCGGTCGACCGCATGCGGGCGGTCCGCACCGACCGCTGGAAGTACATCCGCAACTACTTCCCGGAGGTCCCCTACCAACAGCACAACGCGTACAAGGAACGCCAATACCCGACCTGGAACCTCGTCCGCGAGCTTGCCCGCGCCGGCCAGCTCAGCCCCGAGGCCGCCCTGTTCGCCGCCCCGAGAAAGCCGATCGAGGAGCTCTACGACCTCGCCGCCGATCCGCACGAGGTGCGCAACCTCGCCGCTGATCCCGCCCACGCCGCCACCCTGCGCGAGCTGCGCGCACGCGTGGACCGCTGGATCGCCGACACCGGCGACCAGGGTGGCACGATGGAGGATCCGCTCGACATTTTCCGCGGCTACCACGGCCGCCTGCCCGACGAACCGGAGAAGAAGCCGGCCGTACGTTAGTTCCACCTGCTCTCCCCTTCCCTGCCGTGCCCCGCATGAACCGCCGCTACTTCCTCGCCACCTCCGCCGGAATCGCCGCCTCGGCCTTGCCCGTCACCGCGGCTCCTTCGGGTCCGACCAAACCCGTCAACCGCACCTCGACGGCCATCGCCGCGTACTACCTCAACGCGCACATGTACACCTACGTGCCGCGCCACATCCGCGCCGACATGGAGTGGATGGCGGACATCGGCACGCAGTATGTATGCGTCGGCGTGCTCGAGCAGGACCTGTTCGCCGCACATGAGAACCACGCCCTGATCGCCGCCGAGGCGCGGCGCGTGGGCATGAGGGTGATTGCGGTGCCGTCGCGCTGGGGCGGCCTTACCGCCGGCGCCCCGAAGGTCCCGAGCCTCTTCTCGATGCTCAATCCGCACACGCTGATCGTGAACAAGCAGGGCAGGTCGGCGATCATGCCGAAGGTCTCGGGCGGCATCAGCAGTGTCCACCATCCGGATACGTTGAAGTTCTTCTGCGACACCCTCGCCGAGCTCTACCGCCAGCATCCGGACCTCGCCGGCTTCATCATCGACGAGCCGAAGTGTTTCATCTTCGACCAGTCGAAACACGCCGTCGCCGCGCTCGGCCCCAACGCCCCGATGACGGCCCATTACGGCGCCGCGCGCGATTTCTGGTCGAAGGTCACCGCCTTCGCCAAGCAGCGCTGGCCCGACAAGCTGACCTTCCTCTTTCAACAGGCGCACAACGGCGCCGACGAGCTCGCCGCCGGCGCCGGCGTGCAGAACCTCGACTATTACGGCACCGACGGCCGGCCTTGGGACGCCGCCGCCGACAAGCTCATGGAAGGCGGCGGAGACGGCCAGGAGAGCGGCAAGGGCAAGATCCTGCTCAGCGGCAAGGGTGAGGCCTTCATCAAGGCGGCGCACGCCGTGCCCGGCCGGAAAAGTTTCTTCCTGATGGAGAATCATAATCTCCACGCCTCGATGATCGACGCCATGGACCGGCACTATCCCGCGGTGCTGGCGCTCAAGCCGGACTTCGCCGCCTACTACTACTATCCGCGCAACGTCCAGGACCCGGACCGCGCGATGGCCGTCATCGCAAAGCACATCCGGAAATTCACGCAGGGGTGAGGCGGAGGGATGCAGTTGAAAGTTGAGAGACCGGTCGGCCGAGGTCGTGCACTACCACGGCGACTCTGCGTTTGTACCTTTCACTGACTGCCGCCCAAGCCTATCGACCGCGGATAGCGCGGATGGCGCGGATACTTTTCTTATCCGCGTCATCCGCGTTATCCGCGGTAAAATCCAAGCGCTTGGACGCCCGGCATACGCCATGCGTCTGGAATATTGGCTACGCCTCGCTTGCTTTGGCTCTCAACCCTGAAGGAGCCTCCAAAAAAAACAACCGGACCTAACAGGAGATCGCAGAGGAACGCAGAGAGGCCTGCCCTCTGCGGCGCTTCGCGCGCTCCTGTAAGATCGATTGATTCGTTCGGTAACAACGGAGGGGCGGTTCTTCTGAGGCTCCTCAAGTCTCGTCACTCAACTGAGCTTGGCCGACTGAGCGCCGCCTAGCGTGAAGACCTGGCGGGATCCGCCACGCACCAGCTCATGCGTTCCGCAAAGTCGCGCTGGAACTCCGGGCGCCAGCGGCTCACCGCCTCACGCGGCTCGAAGCCGGGCTTCGCCGGCAGGTCACGGTACCAGCCGTCGGGTTCGCGGACGAACTGCCCGCCCCACCCCGGCCTGGTCGGATCCGCGGGATCATTGCCGCCCTGCGGCAGGAAGAAGAACCAGGACGGCGTATCGCCTTCCTTAAGACACGCGTGAGGGTTCGGCGCGGTCCAGGTCTTCGTCGGATACAGCGCGCCCAGCGGTCCGCGGCTGCGCACGTGTTCGTCGATCCACGCGCGGCTCGTCAGCGACTCATCACCGGTCAGGTACATCCCGCGATAGGTGCCCTCGCGCTTGTCCCGGCCGGGGTACGCATGGGCGAGAATGTAGAACATTCCCGGAAATTCCGCGCGCATCCACTCCGCGATGCGGTCCTGGTCGTTGATGTCGTAGACGCGGAACTTCCGCACGAACGCCGCCAGTCCCGCCGCGCCGCGATCCTGTTTCACCCGCCACAGCGCCTGCGCGAAATCGGTCTGGCCGCCCCAGATGGAAATATGGAGGGGCCGCGTCGCGTCACCGGCATCGATCCGCTCGATCAGCGCGCGCGAGCCGGCGGTGTCGTGCCCGTCACCGATGTGCGCGCGACCGCGCTGCGGGTTGCCGGAAACGATCCGCGCGCGCAACTGCTCGACGGTCGGCCACCCGGAGGCATGACGCAGCAAATGGGGCCGCACCTCGCCGTAGGCATCCACGATCTGGCGAATCAGATCGGGCCGCGTGACCGCCTGCTTCAATTCGCCCGGCGTACCGGCTGCACTTGCCAGCAGGAGTTCGAGCTCGAACGCGTTCGCGTAGACCATGAGCCGGATCATCGATTGCTGGTCGTCGGGATCTCCGCCGATGTCGGTCAGGACCGCGAGCCGGGGCCGGTCCGCGGCCGACGTGAAGGCGGCCACGGTTGACAGCAGCGCGGCCAGGAGGAATGCGAACCGCGGCCGACGGGGTGCTTTCATATCCTGAGGCGATGAACCCACGACACGAGAGTCAATGACGTCCTGGGAGCGCGGACGCCCTCGTCCGCACTTACCCGAT
>JAEUHA010000564.1 GCA_016793535.1 Opitutaceae bacterium
TTTCTCCCCTCGCGGTACCAGGGCGTGAAGCTGCGCAACGCCCGTGACCCGGTGCTCTACCTGCGCGATCCCGACGGCCTGCCGCGCGACGTGCGGCGCGGCATGCTCGACGGACTCGGTGAGCTGAACCAGATGCGACTCGATCAGACCGGCGATCCGGAGATCGCGACGCGCATCCGCCAGTACGAAATGGCGTACCGGATGCAGGCCAGCGTGCCGGAGCTGACCGACCTGCGCGACGAACCCGACGAGGTGTTTCAGCTTTACGGGCCCGACTCGCGCCGGGCGGGCAGCTACGCGGCCAACTGCATCCTCGCGCGCCGGCTGGTCGAGCGCGGAGTGCGCTTCGTCCAGTTGTTCCATCCCGACTGGGATCATCACAGCCGGCTGACGTCGTGGTGCACGGCCCGTTGCCGCGACACCGACCAGCCCAGCGCTGCGCTCGTCACCGATCTCAAGCGCCGCGGGCTGCTCGACGACACGCTCGTCATCTGGGGCGGGGAATTCGGCCGCGGGGTGGCGGGCCAGGGTCAGTGGGACAGCCCGGAGGCGGGACGCGATCACCACCCGCGGTGCTTTACGATGTGGCTCGCCGGCGGCGGGGTGAAACCCGGCCTGACCTACGGGGCGACCGACGACTTCAGTTACAATGTGGCGGAGAACCCGGTGCACGTGCGCGACCTCCACGCCACGATCCTGCACCTGCTGGGCGTCGACCACGAGCGCCTCACGCATCGTTTCCAAGGCCTCGATTTCCGCCTGACCGGCGTGGAGCCCGCCCACCTCGTGCGCGGCATCCTCGCATAACCGGGCGCGCGGAAAAGGCGCGGACCGTTGGACCACAAAAAAGCGGCTCCTTCGTACGAAACGATGGAGCCGCGAGAACCTTCAGCGAAGGGAAAAGTGGCGCACCCGTAGGGAGTCGAACCCCAAACCTTCTGATCCGTAGTCAGATGCTCTATCCAATTGAGCTACGGGTGCGTGAAAGAGGGCGAGAACAAGCAAGGATTCGCCGCCAAGCGCAAGCGAGAATTTCGCCGCGGCGCGGCGAAAGTGAGCAGCGTAAACTCTGAGCGGTGAGACCGAGCGGACTTCGCTTTGTGCTTCTCGCTCACTGCCGCCCAAGTCGATCGACCGCGGATTTCGCGGCTGGCGCGGATTCTTCCTTAATCCGCGCGATCGGCGTGATCTGCCGTTAAGGGTAGACGTTTGGAACGATCGGAACAGGAAGCGAACGCCCCACCGTTTCACGTTCGCACCGTCGGTTCCCACTCGGGCCGCGCGCCGTCGGCCTCCACGTTGCCCCTCGACGCTTATTCTCCGCCGCCAACCGCGGCGGAGTCCCGCCAATCAATGAGGACCAGTTGCAACAGCCGCCGGTGATTGAAGTGATTCCACTTCAGCTCGACCGCGAGATCGACGGGCCGGCCGACCGGGGGCAGGCGGTGCGCCAGCTTCCACGCCACGCCATGCAGCCGCCGGCCGCGCGCGTCCTCGAACTGGAACCGAAAATGCAGCTCCTTGAAAATCTCGGGGGCCTGCCGCAGCACGACGCCGCGCACGCCGAAGACCGGCTCGGGATTGCCCTGGCCGAACGGATGCAGGCCGTCGAGTTCCTCCATCATCCGCTCGTTGATCTGCTCGGCCGTCAGCCAGGCGGCGAGGTCGAGCCGTGCCTCGGCGATATCGCCCCCGACATGTTCCCGCACCGCGGCGGCAAAGCGGGCCCGGAAACTTTCGAGATGGAGCTTTGGCAAGGCAACGCCCACGGCCATCGGGTGACCGCCCCAGCTGGTGAGGTGTTCACTGCACGCGCCGAGCACCTCGACCAGGTTCACCCCGTCCACGCTGCGCCCCGAACCCTTCGCGAGGTCGCCCTCGTTGCCCAGGACCACGCAGGGGCGGTTGTATTTCCGCGTTACCCGGCCGGCGACGATGCCGACCACGCCCGGGTGCCAGTTCTCGGCGAACAACACCACGCCGGCGTGCGTCATGAACTGGTTTTCGATCGTCCGTTCGGCCTCTTCGGTAATGGCCCGTTCGATTTCCTGCCGCTCACGATTGAAGGCATCGAGCTGCCGCGCGGTTTCGGTGCAGAACGCCACGTCGTCGCTGAGCAACAACTCCACGGAGAGCGCCGCGTCGGCCAGCCGGCCGCTGGCATTGATGCGCGGTCCGAGCCGGAAGGAGATATCCGTCGGCGTGACGCCATGGGCTGGCTTCACGCTCGCCACGTCCATCAGCGAACGCAGTCCGGGCCGCTGGGTCTCCTGCAGGATGCGGAGGCCATGGCGCGCCAGGATCCGGTTCTCGCCCACCAGCGGCACGAGGTCAGCCACGGTGCCAAGGGCGACGAGATCGAGGTGATCGCGCAGCTTGATCCGGTAGGCCACAGGGTGGTTTTCGGCGCGCAGCTGCTTCAGCAGCCCGTGACAGAGCTTGAACACCAGCCCAACCGTACAGAGGTGACGCCACGCGCCGTCGCTGTCGCCGGCGCCCGGGTGCACGTGCGGGTTGATCAGCAGGCACTGGTCGAGGGGCTGTTCCTTCGAGCGATGATGGTCGATGACCATCACGTCGACGCCGAGCTCGCGGAGAAAGAGCGCCTCGGCGTGCGAATTGGTGCCGCAATCGAGGGCGATGAACAGGTCCGGCCGTCCGCCCTCGAGCGCCCGGTCGATGGCGCTGCGGGACAAGCCGTAGCCATCCTCGGAGCGGCGGGGCACGATGAAGCGGGGATTCAACCCGAACCGCCGGAGCACGGTGACCAGCAGCGCGGTGCTGCTGACGCCGTCGACGTCGTAGTCGCCCAGCACGACCACCTGCTCCCGTTCCGCAATGGCCTGCCGCAGCCGCGAGGCGGCGGCTTCGAGATTATGCAGGAGGAAGGGATCGTTGAGGCCCGCCAGGGCCGGCTGCAGGAAGGCGGTGGCGGCATCGCCGTCGCCCAAACCGGCCCGCAGCAGGAGCTCCGCGAGCACCCGGCTCACGCCGGCGCGCTTGCTCAGCGCTTCGACCTCGGCGGCCGGCAGCGGCGTATGAGTCCAGCGCATGGGGAAAACAGGAAGGCGGGGCTGGCTCGCGGAGCCGGCCGGGGTCGTGATCGATGACCCAACCCAGGGCGGCTCGCTGAGCCGCCCCCACCCCGCGGCCTACTCGGAAGCCTTGCTGGTGCCCTGCCACTCGTACTTCGGCGCCACGTCGTGGTGCGCCTCGACGTGCTTGCGATCGCCCTTGTGCCACCAGAAGAAGACCGGGCTGGCGATATAGAGCGACGAGAACGTACCCGTGAGCACACCGATGAGCAGCGTGAACGCGATGTCGTTCACGTCGCCGGTCGTCACCGCGATCAGCGTGATCGCCGTGAGCAGCGTGGTGCCGCCGGTGACGATCGTGCGCGAAAGCGTGAGGTTGAGCGAACGGTTCACGATGTCCTTCAGCGACCCGGTCGGGTTGAGCTTGAGCTCCTCGCGTATCCGGTCGAACACCACGACGGTGTCGTTCACCGAATAGCCGATGATCAGCAGGATCGCGGCGACCATCGGCGCGTTGAACTGTCGGTCAAACAGCACGAAGAATCCGATCGTGATCAGCAAGTCGTGCACGGTCGAAACCACGGCGCCGACGCCGTAGCCCATTTCGAAGCGGAAGGCCTCGTAGACGAGTATGGCGTCGAGGGCCCAGTGGACGGACTTGTGGGCGTTCCACTGGATCTCCTTGCCCACCGACGGTCCGATGCGGGATTCGCCGGCGAGTTCGAGTTTCGCGTCGGGGAG
>JAEUHA010000702.1 GCA_016793535.1 Opitutaceae bacterium
GGGCCGCGCGGTTCCGCGGCCTCCATCTCGGCGCGCCAGGCGGCGAAACGCGCCTTCACCTGCGCGACCTCGGCGCGCTTCTCGTTGATCAGGTTCCGGGTCTCACCGGGGTCGGCCACCACGTCGAAGAACTCTTCCTTCGGCGGGAGGTTCTTGGGGTTGCCGCGCTGGACGTACGCGACCCACTTGTAGTGGCCGACGCGCGCCGCCTGGTAGACGGACGGCCAGTCCCAGAACATCTCCGTGCGCGGTGATTTCTGTTTTCCCTGCAGCACCGGCAGCATGTTGAAGCCGTCGAGGTGGACGCCGGGCGCGGGCGCGCCGCTGATCGCGGCGAACGTCGGCAGCAGCTCGAGTGCGGTGAGGAACTCGGACGTGGTCCGGCCGGCGGGAATCACGCCGGGCCACCACGCGATCAGCGGCGAACGCAGGCCGCCCTCGAACCCGGAGCCCTTGCCGCCGCGCAGCTTCACGCCGTCGATCTGGCTGCCGTTGCGGCCGTTGTCGGCGAAGAACAGCACGAGCGTGTTCCGGTCGAGGCCCAGCTCGCGCAGCGTGGCGACGATGTTCCCGATGTGCTCGTCCATCGCCGAGATCATGCCGGCATACTTCACCGCGCGGTCGCTGGGGTCGCGATCCGGGTAGTACTTTTTCAGATACGAGGCGGGGACCTGCAGCGAGTCCTTCTCCAGGTTGGACGCCCCGTGCGGGGCGTTGAACGGCAGGTAGAGGAAGAACGGACGGGCGCGGTTGGCGCGGATGAAGTTCACCGCCTCGCGGCCGAAGATGTCCGTCGCGTACGTGCCCTTCTCGGCGGTGGTGAGCTCGTTGCCCCGGAACATCGAGGGCGCGCCGTACCGCTCGTGGGTGTAGAAATCGATGCCGTTGTTGCCGTGGCCGTAGAACACGTCGAACCCGCGCTGCAGGGGCAGGAAACGCCGGGCCTGTCCCATGTCCCACTTGCCGAAGACGGCGTTGGTGTAGCCCGCCGCCCGCAGCACGTCGCCAAAGGTCTTCTCGCGCACGTCGAGGCCGAGCGTCATCTCGGGCGACATCGCGTATTCGGACTGCGTATACCGGTGGCCGTAGTTGACCATGTCGTTCCGGATCATCTCGTACGTGCCGTTGCGCTGCGGGTACCGGCCGGTGATGAGGCCGCTGCGCGAGGGGGTGCACACGGACGCCGTGACGTAGAAGCTCGTCCCGCGCACCCCCTCCGCAGCCAGCCGGTCGAGGTGGGGGGTGACGAACTCCTTTGCCCCGAACGCCGCGAGGTCGAAACCCTGGTCGTCGCTGACGATGAGGATGATGTTGGGTTTCGAGCCGGCGGATTGGGCCCCGGCCAACCCGCATGGGACGAGGGAGAGCAGCAGGAGCCAGGCAAGGCGGCGGAGGGAAGTCATGGGGCGGGTGAACGTCGCGCCAGCCAGGGCGCAACCCCTCCATCCACGCACGCACGCGCGGGGACGCGCAAGGCTGAGTTTGCACCGGTCGGTTACTCGAAAGTGCCACACGGCGCTCCGTGGTTTCTCCCGATCCTGGGAGGGCGGCCGTCCCCGGCCGCAGGACTCGAAAGGCGGCCGGGGACGGCCGCGCTCCCAGGGGACCCAATCAGGGCTGGCTTCGCCATTGCCGCCAGGACCATGGCTTTCCACCTTCGCCCTGCGCATGAACGTCTCCGGCCGCCCCACCCGCACGATCTGGCCCTCCTCCGACGGCCTGGCGGTCGAGATCATCGACCAGACCCGGCTGCCGCACGCGTTCGTGACCGCGCGGCTGGCGTCGCTCGACGCCGCGGCCCACGCGATTCGCGCCATGCTGGTGCGCGGCGCGCCGTTGATCGGCGCCACGGCCGCCTGGGGCATGTGGCTGGCCCTGCGCGCGGACGCGACCGATGCCGGACTCACGCAGGCCCACGCCACGCTGCTCGGCACGCGCCCGACCGCCGTGAACCTCCGCTGGGCGCTCGACCGCGTGCGTGCGGCCGTCGGCCGGCTGCCGGCCAACGCACGCGCCGACGCCGCCCGCCGGCTGGCCGTGGAGATCTGCGACGAGGACGTCGCCCTGAACCGCGGCATCGCCGCCGCGGGGCTGCCGTTGCTGCAGACGATCGCCGCGCGCAAGCGCTCCGGCGAACGCCTCAACGTGCTCACGCACTGCAACGCCGGCTGGCTCGCCACGGTCGATGTCGGCACCGCCACCGCGCCCATCTACGCCGCTCACGATGCCGGCCTGCCCGTCCACGTCTGGGTCGACGAAACGCGCCCCCGCAACCAGGGCGCCAGCCTCACCGCCTGGGAACTGCTCAACCACGGCGTGCCGCACACGGTGATCGCCGACAACGCCGGCGGCCACCTGATGCAGCACGGGCAGGTCGACCTCGTGATCGTCGGCACCGACCGCACCACCGCGACCGGCGACGTCTGCAACAAGATCGGCACCTACCTGAAGGCGCTCGCCGCCTACGACAACGGCGTGCCGTTCTATGTCGCCGCCCCGTCACCCAGCATCGACTGGACGTTGCGCGACGGGTTGCGCGAGATTCCGATCGAGGAGCGCGACGCACGGGAACTGAGTCACATCACCGGCCGGCGGTCCGATGGCACCGTCGCCACGGTCGCACTCCTCCCCGAGGGCAGCGCGGCGGCGAATCCGGCCTTCGACGTCACTCCCGCGCGACTCGTGACCGGCCTCATCACCGAGCGCGGCGTGTGCGCGGCGAGTGCGGAGGGATTGAGAAAACTCTTTCCGGCGCCGTAGTCGCCTCCCCTCTCCTGGGAGCGCGGCCGTCCCCGGCCGCAGGGATCGGAATGCGGCCGGGG
>JAEUHA010000597.1 GCA_016793535.1 Opitutaceae bacterium
GATCCCCGCGTAAATCTGCACCCGCTCCTTGTCACCTTCACGGACCTTGGTGTGCACGCGCACACCGTCGCCGACCTTGAACGGCGTGGTGTCTTTTTTCACCTGGGAGGCGGTGATTTCTTTGATGATCGGGTTCATGGCGATGAGTTATTTGAGTAAATCGGGTCTGACCTGACGGGTCTTTTCCAGCTGGCGCGCGTACCGCCATTTTTCGATTTCAGCATGGTTGCCCGAGAGGAGAACCTCGGGCACGGACATGCCCCGAAACTCGGCGGGACGTGTGTATTGAGGAAAGTCGAGCAACTTGCTGGTGAAGGATTCGTGCGTCAATGACTTTTCCTCCCCGAGAACGCCGGGGATAAACCGCGCCAGCGCATCGATCACAACTGCCGCGGCCAGCGTGCCATTGGTGAGTACGTAATCGCCGATGGAGAGCTCCTGGTCGATCAAACGATCGCGGATCCGCTGGTCGATCCCTTCATAATGTCCGCTCAACAACACCAGGTGCTGCTGCTGCGAGAGTTCGCGCGCGATCGCCGACGTGAAGGGTGTGCCGTCCGGCGTGAGGTAGATCCGGCGGCAGCCTGGCGTCTGGACCTGTTCGATCGCGGAAAACACGGGTTCCGGTTTCATCACCATGCCCGCGCCGCCGCCAAAGGGCCGGTCGTCCGCGGTCCGGTGCTTGTCGACCGCCCAATTCCTCAGGTCGTGCACCTTCACTGCCAGATGCCCGGCCGCAATCCCCTTGCCCAGAATGCTCTCGGCCAGAAAGCCGTCGAGCATGCGGGGGAAGAGCGTGAGGACGTCGATCGTCAGGGACATTTTATACCAAGAGGACTTTGCTTTTGTACTTCTCGCTGAATGCCTCCCAAGCATTTCGACCGCCGATTTCGCGGATGGCGCTGATGTTTCCCCTATCCGCGTCATCCGCATAATCCGCGGTTAAGCTGAAAAGCTTGGGACGATTGGTGTGAGACAGACTCTAAAGGAGGTCACCGCGGTTCGCGGAGCACAAAAAAACCCCGGAACGTATCCGAGGTTTTCGATCAAGCTCTCCGGGCGGCAGACTGTGCCACCTCCGTGAGCTCCTGTGATAAGACTTGCTCAGGCTGCGGGGGCGGCGGCCCGGCGCGCCTTCTTGATCATGGCGTGCATCGTGTTGGTCGGCTTCGCCCCTTTGCTCAGCCAGTACTCGACCCGCTCCATATTGAGGGTGATCGGGTTGCCCTTGGTCTTGGGCGTGTAGGTGCCGAGATTTTCAACCGCCGCGCCGTCGCGGCGCGAGCGCGCCTCGGCGACGACCACACGATAGAGGGGCTGGTGAACGGAACCAACCTTGGTGAGACGGATTTTGAGAGCCATGTCGGATGATGAGCGGAGCGATTCTTGCTTGGAAAAGCTGAGAACAAGACCGCCCCACAATCGGCTTGTCAAGCACCGGTTCGAACCGCTCTCTTCGCCCTTCTTATGCTCAAAGCTGGCATCGTCGGCCTGCCCAACGTGGGCAAATCCACTCTCTTCAACGCGCTCACCCGTTCGCGCAAGGCCGAAGCGGCGAACTACCCGTTCTGCACGATCGATCCCAACGTCGGTGTCGTGACCGTGCCCGACGAACGCGCCTACGTCCTGCAGAAGATCGCCAAGACGCAGGTCGTGATCCCCGCCGCGATCGAGTTCGTCGACATCGCCGGGCTCGTCGCCGGCGCCAGCAAGGGCGAAGGCCTCGGCAACCAGTTTCTCGCCAACATCCGCGAGGTCGATGCGATCGTCCAGGTGGTCCGGTGCTTTGAAGACAGTGACATCGTCCACACGATGGGCGGCATCGATCCCGTCCGCGACATCGAGGTCATCACGACCGAGCTGGTGCTGGCCGACCTCGATGCCGTGACGAAGCGCATCGACAAAACGCAGAAGAAGGCCAAGTCGGGCGACAAGGAGGCCCAGGCCGAGGTGGCCCTGCTCCAGAAGCTCGAGCCGCATCTCAATTCCGGCAAGACCGCGAACACCCTCGCCGCCTCCGACGACGAAAAGGCGATGATGAAGCTCTTTCAGCTTCTCACCGCCAAGCCCGTGCTCTTCGCGTGCAATGTCGCCGAGAGTGACCTCGCGACCGCGGAACAGAATCCCTTCGTGCAGAAAGTCGCGGAGTACGTCCGCACGCACCACGACGCCGCTTATGTGCCGATCAGCGCCAAGATCGAGTCCGAGCTGATCGACCTTCCGCCCGAGGAAGCCAAGGCGTTTCTCAAGGACCTTGGCGTCGATGATTCCGGCGTGTCCGCGCTGATCCGCGGCACCTATCAGCTCCTCGGCCTCCAGACTTATTTCACCGCCGGTGAAAAGGAAGTGCGGGCCTGGACGATCAAGAAGGGCTGGAAGGCTCCGCAGGCGGCGGGCGTGATCCACACGGATTTCGAAAAGGGCTTCATCAAGGCCGAGGTGGTTTCCTACAAGGACCTCTCGTCGCTCGGCAGCGTCGCCGCCGCGCGCGAGGCCGGTAAGTACCGGCTCGAGGGCAAGGACTACGTGTTCGCCGACGGCGACGTCGCGCTGTTCCGCTTCAATACCTGACCGGCGGACGGCGCCACAACGGAAGTTGCCTGCCCCGCCGCGGGCGGCCAACGTTGCGCCTCCCATGAGCGAACCGTCCTCCCGTTCGTCCGGCCCCGATCACCTGCCCAGCGGCGAATCCCTCGATTCGTCGATCCTGCGGGTCCTCATGGACACGAGTCCGGACCGGATCTACTTCAAGGATCTCGAAAGCCGGTTTGTCCGCAACAACGCCGCCCATGCGCGTTCGCTCGGCGCTCCCTCGCCGGAGGCCTGCGTGGGCAAGTCCGATTTCGATTTCTTCTCCCGGGAGCACGCGGAGCACGCCTTCCGCGATGAGCAGGAGATCATCCGCACCGGCAAGCCGATCATCTCCCAACTGGAACGCCTCACCATGCGCGACGGCCGCAAGGGCTGGGCGTCGTCCACGAAAATGCCCTGGCGCGACGCCAGCGGCCGGATCGTCGGGACATTCGGCGTCACGCGCGATGTCACTGCCACGAAGGAGGCCGAGGACCGGCTGCTCGAGGAGCGCAACCTGCTCCGGACGATCATCGATCACCTCCCGAGCCGGCTCTACGTAAAGGACAAGGCCTCGCGCTACGTCCTCAACAACAAGGCGCACCTCGCCATCCTGGGCCTCCGGTCACAGGAGGAGGCGCTCGGGCGCACGACCCTCGACTTCTTTCCCGGCGAGCGCGGCCGGCAGGCGCTGGCCGACGACCGCCAGGTGCTCGGGGACGGTCCGCCGATCATCAACCAGGAGAAATCCGACTTCGGCCCCGAGGGCGATGTGCACTGGTCGCTCGTCACCAAGGTTCCCCTCCGGGACATCCGCCAGGAACTGATCGGCCTGGTCGGCATCAGCCACGACATCACCCGGCGCAAGCGCGCCGAGGAGGAATTGCGCCGGCGCAGCCTCGAGATGGAAACCGACCTCGCCATGGCCCGCCAGGTCCAGGAGTCGTTTCTCAGCCGGCCCCACCCGATCTTCCCCCGCGACGCGACCACCGAGGCGAGCGCGCTGCGCTTCGCCCAGCGCTACATTCCCACCACCACGCTCGGTGGCGACTTCTTCGAAGTGCTGCAGCTGTCCGACACCCACTGCGGCGTGCTGGTCTGCGACGTCATGGGCCACGGCGTCCGCGCCGGCCTGCTCACCGCGCTCATTCGCGGCGTCGTCGGCGAACTGCGCGACCGCGCCCTGGATCCGGCGCACGTCCTCGCCGAGCTTAACCACAGCCTCATGCCCATCGTCGAGCACACCGGGCAGCCGGTCTTCGCCACGGTGTTTTTCGGCGTGATCGACACGCAGGCGCGCACGCTGGTCTACGGAAACGCCGGCCATCCGCCCCCGCTGGTGCGGCGCGCCGCGGGGGGCAGCGTCATCCGGCTCGCCCCCGCCGACCCCGAGCCCGCCGCCGGCCTGCTGGGCGATTTCACGTATTCGCGCCACGAGTGTCCGTTCCTCCCGGGCGACGTGTTTCTCGGCTACACCGACGGCATCCTCGAAGCCTCCGATCCCGCCGGCACGATGTACGGCGAGGATCGCCTGCGCACCCTGCTGCTGGCCGCGCCCGGACTTTCCGGCGCCGAATTGAGCGACCGGATTCTCCACGAGGTGCAGGTGCACAGCGGACAGACCCAGTTCGAGGATGATGTCTGCCTGCTGGTGATCGAGGCGCGCTGAGTCGGATCCCCGGCCAAACACGGCGGCGCCTCGTCCCCGCCCGTCGCCCGCTCACTGCGTCGCGCCGCCCGACGTCCGCAGATCCCGCCGGACGGTCAGCGCCGTCTCGATGGCCGCCGCAATCGCCGTGGCCACCGTCGCGAGCGGCATCGCCGGCCCGCCTGGTTCGGCCTGTTCGGGCAGCCAGGGCACGTGCACGAATCCGCCGCGGACGCCCCGTCTCCGACGGAGGGCATGCATCAGGAAATAGAATACATGGTTGCAGACGAAGGTGCCCGCCGTCTGCGAAACATCCGCGGGCAGCCCCTCCCGGCGCAGCCGGGCGACGATCGCCTTGACCGGAAGCGTCGACCAGTACGCGGCCGGGCCGCCGCGCACCACCGGACGATCGATGGGTTGCGCGCCGGCGTTGTCGGGTATCCGCGCATCCTGGACGTTGATCGCAATGCGTTCCACCGAGAGGCCGGCCCGGCCACCCGCCAGGCCGGTGGCGAGCACGAGTTCGGGCCGGTGTTCGCGCAGCAGCCGGCGCAGGGTCGCCGTCGACGTCGTGAACGCACACGGCAGGACGACTCCGACGACCCGCCGCCCGCGGATGATGCGGCCCTGCAGGGCCGCCACGATTTCCGCCGACGGATTGCGCACGTCGCCACCGAAGGGCTCGAATCCGGTCAGCAGCACCGTCCGACGGGACGAACGCCGCGTCGCGCCGGGGACTGAAGTGCGCAGGGCCGGCATGATGAATTCCCGCGTGCCCTCAGGTGCCGAACGCCTTCACGGCGATGCCGGCCACCGCGAGTTCCTTGCGCAGTCGCTCGGCAAAACCCACCGCGTGCGGGGAATCGCCATGCAGGCAGACCGTCTCCGCCGTGACCGCCACCTCCCGGCCGTCGGTCGTGCGCACCCTTCCCTCCTGCACCATTTGCAGCACCTGGCTCACCATGGCGTCCTCGTTGGTGATCAGCGCGTCCGGCGACGTTCGCGGGGTCAGCGAGCCATCCGACTGATAAGTCCGGTCCGCAAACACCTCCTCCGCCACCCGCAGCCCGCGGGCGCTCGCCAGGCCGGCGAGCGGGCTGCCGGCCAGGGCGTAGAGAATCAGGTCGGGCCAGAGTCGCACGAGGTCCGACACCACCGCGTCGGCGAGCCGCAGGTCATGCGAAACCTGGTTGTACAGCGCCCCGTGCAGCTTCACGTGCCGCAGCCGCGATCCCGCCACCTCGAACAACTGCTCGATCTGCATGCTCACCAGCCGGGCCGCCTCCGCCGGCGTGATGTCGCGCTCGACCCGCCCGAAGTTGTCCAGGTCAAAGTACCCCGGGTGCGCCCCCACCATCACCCGGTGGCGCGCGGCGTCCTCCACCGCCTCGATCATGGTCTCGAGGTTGCCCGCGTGCGCGCCGCAGGCGATGTTGGCGGACGTGATCAGCGGCATCAGGTCCGCATCAAACCCGGCGCCCTCCCCGACGTCGCAGTTGAGGACGACCTGCTTCATGGCTGGGCGCACCGAAGCGACCCGGCGGACAAACGAAAAATTTCCTGCGGCATTGGGTCAGGAAAACGACCCGGCCGGTTCAAGCAAGTTTCTGCGCCAGGCCTTCGTGCAGCAGCCCCAGGCTCTTCTCGCGCGCCGCGAGCAACGCGCGCGCCTCCGCCAGCGGAATGAGTTCGAAGCGAACCGTGTCGCCGGGCCGCAGTTGGGCGAGCAGCGGCAGATCCACCGTCGCCACGTGCGCCACCTGGGGATAGCCGCCGATGGTCTGGGCATCGGCGAGCAGCACGATCGGCTGGCCATCCGGCGGCACCTGAATTGTCCCGGGCGCCACGGGCAGCGACGTGAGTTCGCCGCCGGTGCGCCGCACGAGCGGCTCGCCCTGCAGCCGCACGCCCATGCGGTCCGAATGCGCGCTCACGCGATACGACCGGGCGAGCCAGCCGCCGTCGAATTCGCCGCCGTGCAATCCGGCCAGTACGCGCACGACGGGCGCCGACGAGTAGTCCGGCAGGATCCGTTCGTCGATCCGCCAGCGACCCTGCACGCGCCGGTGCACCACCGGGACGGGCAGCGCATCGCCGTCGACCAACGCCCGGCCCGCCACGCCGCCCAGCCCGCCGCGTTCATAAGTGCTGCGACTGCCGAGCGCCGCGGGCACGTCGATGCCGCCCGCAATGGCCAGATAACCGCGACAGCCGCTGCGCGCCGCGCCCAGCCGCAGCGTCGTACCCGCGCGGACCTCCACCGGTCGCCAGCGCGGCACCGCCTCGAATTCCGCGCCGCCGACGGCGATCACCGCGTCGCGTTCGAACCGCAATTCCGGCCCCACCAGGGTGAACTCGAGCCCGGCGGCATCCTCAGGATTGCCGACGAGGGCATTGACGACCCGGCGCGCCAGGGGATCCGCCGCGCCGCTCAGCGGCACGCCCAGGGCGCGGTGACCGCACCGTCCGGCATCCTGGATCGTCGTGTACATCCCGGCTCGGACCACGCGGAGACCCGCCGGGCCCACTGGCGGCACCGCGCCGCGAACCCTTGGTGTTTCCGCCGTCGCCAGCGGAGCAAACTCGTCCGCTCGGATCGGTCGGAACACGACGCAGTCACCCGTCCGCAGCAGCGCCGGCTCAGGCCGCGCGGGATCGAACAGAACGCGCGGCGTGCGCCCGATCAGGTTCCAGCCGCCGGGTGTCGCCAAAGAGTAGATACCGGTCTGCGACCCGCCAATGCCGACGCTGCCGGCCGGCACCCGGGGTCGCGGCGTCGCCCGGCGCGGGGTCGCGAGCGCGGCCGGCAGTCCGCCGAGGTAGGGAAAGCCCGGGGAGAATCCGATCGCGTGCACGAGGTATTCCCCGCCGGCGTGCTGGGCCGTGACGGCCTCCGCGCTGATCCCGGTGTGCGCCGCCACCGCGGCCAGGTCGGGGCCGAAGTCGCCGCCATAGCAGACGGGGATTTCCACGCGGCGGACGGGCGCACTGCGCCGGACGCCGTCGGCCCGGGCCACCCGGGCCTCGAGTTCCTGCGCCAGCACGTCGAACGGCGGCGCCTGCACTGGATCGAAAAACACCGCGACGCTGGCGAACGCCGGCACGATATCGACAGTGCCGGCCGGCGGATGCCGGCCGATCTCCTCGGCCGCGGCGCGCACCCGGGCTGCCAGGCGCGCATCCACCGCCTCGCCGAGGACGATGACGGCGGCGGAATCGCCGAGCGGGAAAACCGGCATGACACTGTCTTGGCCGGGCCGGCGGGGACTCGCAAAATAAAAACCCGGCGCCGCGGGCCGCCGGGTTGAGGTCTTCGGTCGTTCTCCGGGGGGATCGCGGATGTCCTCCTGCGCAGGGCGAGGCCCTGATGCGGACGAGGACGCCCGCGCTCCCAGCCGTGGCGTTTCGGGTTAGCGCCCCGCGACCGTCACGGTCACGGGCACCGTCCCACACAGTTCCACGGGCGCCCGGCCATTGGCCGACGTCGCGCCGCCCTGCTGGACGACCGATCCCGGAGCGCCCGACGCGGGAGCCAGGGCCGCGCCGAAACCGCGAAAGTCGCGCACTTCGAGCAAGGCGACGCCCGTGGCGGCCGTCGCCGAGGATACGACCGCGGTGTAGTTGCCCGGCGGCAGCACGAGCGCGAGGGCGCATTCAACCGCATTGGTGGGGACGCCCGGCAGCGAAATCAGCTCGGTCCCGGCCGCGAGCGTCCCGATGTCTTCGCTGATCGCAATCTGCCGGCCACCCGAATCGAAAATCTGGAGCCGCGGATTCGCGAGGGCGCCCGTGACGCCGAAGGACGACAGGGACGGACCCTTGGCCGTGATCAAGGCGCGCACCGGCTCCGGCCCCGTGATCGTGATGCCCTGGATGAGGACCTGATCCCCGGTGCCGACAAAGCCGCGCACCGACATGTCCGAGAAGCGCGTGCCCGCCACTTCGTCCGAAGCCCAGACCTGGCCGCGCAATTCGCCGCCCGTGAAGGCCGCGCTGTGGAAGTTCAGATAAAGTCCGCCGATCAGGAGCGCGTAGGGATCGATGTTGCCCGCGGGAATATCGAACGAACCCGTGATGTGACCGTTGGCACTGCTGTACCCGCCGGCATTGGCATTGGTGCCCAGGCCCAGCACGACCGGTCCGCTGCGGCCGGGAATCTCCGCATGGAAGTGCGAGTTCGTGAAGGTGTTGTTGAAATTGAAGAGCGACAACCGGAGTCGAATAGTGTGCGTGGCGGGATCATACAGCATGACGGCACCGCCGAAGTCATTCAGGCCTGAAAGGTTCACGTTGGGGAACGCCGCCTGCTCCTGGGCCACATCCATGTTGGCATACAGCCGCTTGGGTCGAGGCACGAGCTGACCACGGATCTCGCCGCCGGGGAACTGGGCGGAATGGAGATTATAGTACGACTCCCCGCGGATCAGCCGCCGGCGATCGCCACCGTAGGTCAGGCCGCGAAACGTCGCGCGCAGGGTGTTGCCCGTGCGTGAGTAGGCGGCATCCGGCCCGAGATTCGTGACCACGGGACCGTTGGTTCCCGCGGCCGCCTCGTGGACGTGCGACGCGGTGGCGGTGTTGGCCAGGCCGTTGATCGTCACGATCAAGTCGAACGTGTTGTTCGCGACATCGTAGAGCATGATCGCGCTCCCGGTCGCGGTCGAACTGTTGGCCGGAACCTCCTGCGAGGCGTTGATGGTCGCGCGCAGCTCAAGGACCTGGGCAAAGGCGGGGCAAGCCAGGGCGTACAACACGCCGGCGAGGAACAGTCCACGAGGAGGGGAGATTTTCATGGTCGTAACGAGAGAACAAAGGTGACGCCAGGGGATCGGCACGCACCAAAAGGTAACAACATGGTCAGGAATGCGACTCGATTCGGCGCCGCGATTAACCGCGCCGGAACCGGCCGGTTTGGTTTGAACTTTCATCGGACCCGATTGAGTAATGCCGCTCCATGATCGTTCGCTGCGCCCCGCCCGCCCTGCTCGCCCTCACGGCCCTGCTTGCCTCGTGCAGCAAACCCGAGGTGGAAACGTATCGAGTTTCCAAGGACACGACGGCTCCGGCCGCCGCCGCCCAGCCTGAATCGCCCCACCCGGCGATGTCCGCCGCCGCCAGTGGCGCCAGCGCGCCCGCTCAGGGCGGCGGCTCGGCGATGGCTAGCACCCCTGTCGCCACCGCGAGCGGACCCGGGTTGACCTGGACCGCGCCGGCGCACTGGAAGGCGAAGCCCGGTTCGGCGATGCGCAAGGGCAGCTATGCGATCACCGGCGAAGGCGGCGAAGCCGACCTGGCGATCACGGCGTTCCCCGGCGATGTCGGCGGTGACCTCGCCAACCTGAATCGCTGGCGTGGACAGATCCAGTTGCCCCCGGTCGCGCCGGCGGAGTTCGAGGCCAGCCGGCAGCGGCTCGAGCGCAACGGGCTCCAGATGACGGTGGTCGATATCGTCGGCACCGGCGCCAACGCCCAGCGGATTCTCGGCGCGATGATTCCCTACGGCGGCGCCACCTGGTTCGTGAAACTGATGGGCCCGGACGCCCTCGTCGCGAAGGAGAAGGCCGCGTTCACCGCGTTCCTCGACACCGTGAAGGCCACGCCCGCCGCGAAATAACCCCGCGCTCCCCGCATGAACGACACGCTTCGCCAGTTCCGCGACTTCTTCGTCTCCCTCCGGCTCACGGTCGTGCTGCTGGTCTTCGGCATGATTCTCGTCTTTGCCGCGACGATCGACCAGGTGCACCTCGGCATCTGGGCCATCCAGGAAAAGTGGTTCCGCAGCCTGATCGTGCTGCAGGAAGTCCGCGGCGTGCCGGTGCCGATTTTCCCGGGTGGGTATCTGATCGGCGGATTGCTGCTGATCAACCTCGTCGCCGCGCACATCTACCGGTTCAAGTTCACCTGGAAAAAGGCCGGCATCCATCTCACGCACATCGGGCTCATCCTCCTGCTGATCGGCGAGCTGTTCACGGGCCTCTGGCAGGAGGACTTCAGCATGCGCCTCGTGCAGGGCCAGCCGAAGAACTATTCGGAGAGCTTTCACGACAACGAGCTCGCGATCATCGACACGACGGATCCGAAGTTCGACGACGTCGTCGTCATCCCCGAACCCACCCTCGCCCGGCGCGAGACGATCCAGCACGGCAAGCTGCCGTTCCGGATCGCGATCAAGGACTACTATCCCAATTCGGCGCTGCGCAATCCGCCCGAGGCGGGCGCACCGGCGATCCAGGGACTGAATCCGACAACGGCGCCCTTCACCACGCAGAACGGCCGCACCGTGCCGGTCGTCGCCCAGGCGGCCCCGATGACGTTCAAGCAGAACGAACGCAACCTGCCCGCGGCGTACATCGAGCTCATCGGCCCCGACCGCCCGGTGGGCACGTGGATGGTCAATGCCGACCCGCGCATCCCGGCCCAGAGCTTCGAATACGGCGGCCGCACCTACACGATCGCGCTGCGGTTCACGCGGGCGTACAAGCCGTTCACGCTGACCCTGCTGAAATTCAGCCACGATCGCTATGCCGGCACGGAAATCCCGAAGAACTTCTCCAGCCGGATCAAACTGGAGACCCCGAACGGCCGCGACGACCGCGAGGTGCTCATCTATATGAACAACCCGCTGCGGTACGACGGGCTGACGTTCTACCAGGCCAGCTTTGAACCGGATAATCCCAACGTCACAATCCTGCAGGTCGTGCGCAACCCGAGTTGGCTGTTCCCCTACATCGCGTGTACGATGATGACCTTGGGGCTGCTTTGGCAGTTCAGCCTGCACCTCTTTGCCTTCGTCGCCCGGCGTCGCCTCCCCCGCCCCTCCTTCGCATGAAGAAGTACCTCTCCCTCCTCGCCCTTCTTCTGGCCGTCGGCTACGTCGCGGGTTCCCTGCGCGCGCCGAAGAATCCCGGGGCCTTCGATGTCGTCGGCTTCAGCAAGCTCCCCGTGCTGGTCAACGGCCGGATCAAGCCAATCGACACGGTTGCCCGCAGTTCGCTGCTGCAATTGCAGGGCCGGCAGACCGTCAAAACCCCGGATGAGCGCTCGCTGCAGCCGATCGAATGGCTGCTCGACGTCGTCTTTCGTCCCGAACTGGCGGATACGTACCAGACCTTCGAGATCGTGGATCCCGACGTGCTCGCGCTGATCGACCTCAAGGCCGAGGACGGTGCGGGCGAGAAGCGTTTTTCGCTCAAGCAGATTCAGCCGAAGATCGCCGAAGTGCAGCGCCAGATGCAACTCGCGCAGCCGGTCGAGCCGCAGGCCCGCAGCCGCTTCCAGCGGGCGATCGTCCAGCTCTACGGCAATCTCGTCCATTATCAGCGCCTGCGGCACTCACTCGTGGCGCCGAACCGCACCGACTTCCTCGGCGACCTGCTCAAGTTCCAGGACAACGTCGCCGCCGGCGTGGCCGCCGTGCGGGCCAAACAGGCCAATCAGCCGCATGACGAAGCCGCGGCGAAGGCCATGACCGAGATCGGCGAGCAGTTCGTGATCATGGCGGAATCGACCAACCTCCTCGTGATTCCGCCCGACGCCGACAACACCGACCCGACCGCGTGGCGTCCCGCCGGCGGCGCGCTGCTCGAGACGTTCCGCACCGGCCGCGTCAATGCCAGCGCGCTGGCCTACGCCGGATTCGCCCACGCGTGGCGCAACGATAAGGCGGAGCAGTTCAACAAGCTCATCGATCTCTTCCGGGCCGACCTCGCCAAGCGGTACGACGTGGCGCTGAAGAAGTCGGACATCGAGGCGCGGTTCAACGCCGCCCAGCCATTTTACCGGAGCTCGATCCTGTACGGACTCGCGCTGTTCATCGCGCTGTTCTCGTGGCTGGCCTGGCCCGACACGCTCGGGCGGGCGGCCTTCTGGCTCGTGGCGGTGGCCTGGGTGCTCTGCACCGCCGGCATCGCCACGCGCATGTGGCTCGAAGGCCGGCCACCCGTCACGAATCTCTATTCGTCCGCGCTCTTCGTCGGCTGGGGTTCCGTCGGCCTCTGCCTGATCCTGGAAAAATTCTTCCGCAACGCGATCGCCAGCGTGGCCGCCGGTTCCATCGGCGTCGCCACCCTCGTGATCGCCCACCATCTTTCGCTCAGCGGCGACACGATGGAAATGATGCGCGCCGTGCTCGACTCCAACTTCTGGCTCGCGACGCACGTCATCGTCGTCACCGCCGGCTACTCGGCCACCTTCCTCGCCGGCTTCCTCGCGATCATCTACATCCTGCGCGGGCTCTTCACGCGCACGCTGGATCGCGGCACGGCCGACGCCCTCACGCGCATGGTGTACGGAATCGTCTGCTTCGCGACGCTCTTCAGCTTCGTCGGCACCATCCTCGGCGGCATCTGGGCGGACCAGTCCTGGGGCCGCTTCTGGGGCTGGGACCCGAAGGAGAACGGCGCCCTGATCATCGTCATCTGGAACGCGATCATCCTGCACGCCCGCTGGGGCGGCATGATCAAGCAGCGCGGCCTGATGGCGCTCGCCGTCGGCGGCAACATCGCCACCGCCTGGAGCTGGTTCGGCACGAACATGCTCGGCGTCGGCCTGCACAGCTACGGTTTCACCGACGCGGCCTTCGTCTCGCTCACCGGCTTCGGCATCTCGCAGATTCTGATCATCGCCCTCGCGAACATCCCGCTGAGCAAGTGGCGCAGCCACGCCACGCTGACGGAGCGTCCGGCGGCTTCCGCGCCACGTTCGACGCCGGAACCGGTGGCCGCGAAGTAGTCCCCCCTGGGAGCGCGGACGCCCTCGTCCGCATCGGATCGAACCAGCGGACGAGGGCGTCCGCGCTCCCAAGAAAGTCCCTACCGCCCCAGCAGCTCCTCCGCGTGCGCCAGCGCGCTCTTTGCGCTGCGATCGCCGAGCATCCGCGCCAGTTCGCTGACCCGCGCCTTCCGGGTGGCGTGGATGGGCTCGATCGTCACGACCGCGCGGTCCTTCGACTGATCCTTCGTCACCACGAGATGGCAGGTGGCCTGCGCCGCGACCTGCGGCAGGTGCGTGACGCACAGGACCTGGTGGCGGCGCGCGATGCCGGCCATTTTCTCGCCGACCACGCGCCCGATCTCGCCGCCGACGTTTGCGTCGACCTCGTCGAAGACCAGCACCGGCACCTCATCGAGATCGGCCAGCACGGTCTTCAGTGCGAGCATCACGCGCGCAAGCTCACCGCTCGAGGCGATGCGGTTGAGCGGCAGCGGCGCCTCGCCCACGTTGGGGGAAAAGAGAAACTCCACGCCACAATCACCGCTCGCGGTCAGCTCGGTGAGCGGAACGATCCGCACCTGGAAATCGGCCTTCTTGAACCCCAGCTGCGCGATGCTCTTCGCCGCCACCTTGGCCAGCTCCCGGGCCGATTTCTCCCGGATGGTGCGCAGCGCCTGCGCCGCCTTGCGGGCCTCGCGTTCCGCCTGCGCGATCTGCTGCTCCAACCGCAGGAGGGTGCCTTCGAGGTCGCCCTGCACGTCGAGCCGCCGGCGCATGTCTTCCCGCGCCCGCACCACGGCCGCGACCTCGCCGCCGTGTTTCCGTTTCACCTCCAGCCAGGTGTTCATCTGGCCGCTCAATTCCTCCGCCTGTTCCGGGTCGAACTGCAGCTGCTGGCTCAACCCCGAGAACTCCGCGCCGAGGTCGTTGAGTTCCACCGCCGCCGAGGAAAGGCGTTCCACCAGCGGACGGCTCGCGCCGTCGATGCTCTCGAGCTGCCGGGCCTGCCGCAGCAGCTCCGCGATCCGGCCCTGCATGCCCTCCTCCCCGATCAGTCCCGCGGCCAGCGCCGACGAGAGCTCGATCAATTCCTGCGCGCGGCTCATCCGCTGGAAATCGCGCTCCAGCGCCTCGATCGCTTCGTCGGTGAGTTCGAGGGCGTCGAGCTTCGCGAGCTGGGTGCGCAGGAAATCGATCTGGTCCGGGGCCAGCTTGGTCTCCGTCGCCACACGTGCGTGCTCGGCGACGCGCTCGCGCCAGGTCCGGTAACGCGTGCCGTACGCCGTCAGCGCCGCCTCCGCTCGCCCGAACAAATCCAGCAGGTCGAGCTGGCAGCTCTCCTTCAAGAGCCGACGCGGTTCGCTCGGACCGTGGAAATCGATCCAGTGCTCGCCCAGCCGCTGCAGCGCCGCGAGCGTCGCCAAGCTGCCGTTGACCGTGATCTTCGGCGCCTTCTCGCGCGGCAGGCTGCGCTTCAAGATCAGCAGCCCGTCCTCACACGGCGGCAGTTCGAGCGCCGCGAGGGCCGCGTCGATCCGCGTCGCGTCGGGAAAGAACAGGCTCGCCTCCACCTCGGCCGCCGGCGCGCCCTGCCGGATGACCGTCTTGTCCGCCCGTTCGCCGGCAAGGAGGCTCAACGCCCCGAGTAGAATGCTTTTCCCCGCCCCGGTCTCGCCCGTCACCACGGTGAATCCCGCCTCGAAATCGAGCGCGACTTCCTCGAGCAGGGCCAGGTTGCGGATGCGGAGCGACTGGAGCATGCGCTCCTACAGGCACAAAAAACCGGCCGCAATCAAGCGGCGGCTGCGACAATTCGTCGGAGCGCGAGTAACCGTCACTCCGGCGGCAGGAGCGGATTTGCGTCAACGCCCCAAGCGTCCAGACTTAACCGCGGATTTCGCAGATGGCGCGGATATTTTCCTTATCCGCGTGATCAGCGAAATCCGCGGTCAAAACGCTTGGCTGGGCTCCGCCAACAGCCGAGGGCGCGACTTCACGCCGCGCCCGCCTACTTCCGCTCGATCCGATACAGGCTAGATTCCGTGCGGATGAAGAACGCCTTCCCCGCGACGCCGTAGGACGCCAGGGTGCGCTCCTCGAGCTTGTTCGTCGCCAGCTTCGCGAACTCACGCCCCGCCTTGATCACCGTGCCGGTGCCGGTCTCGTTCTGGAAATAAATCCGCCCCTCCGCCGCGAGCGGCGAGGCCGAGTAATTCCCCTCCAGGCGCTCCTGCCAGTGCTGGGTGCCGGTCTTCGCGTCGAAGCAACTGGCGACGCCCATGTCGGACACGACGTACACTTCGTCGCCGACGACCACCACGGACGGCGTCAGCGGCGCGCCCTTGGTCGTGCGCCACACGATGTTCGTGTCGGTCAGATCGCCTTCCCCACCCGGTCGAATCGCCAGCAGATCGGCGCGATTGTAACCGGTGCCGATGAAAATCAGTCCGGCCCCGTACACGGGCCGCGGCACCACCGAGTAGCCGGCGCCGTACTTCACGTGCCACAGTTCGCGTCCGTCCTTCGGATCCAGCGCCGCCACCGCCCCGCTCCCGGGCGTGATGACCTGCCGCACGCCGTCGACCGTGATCAGCAGCGGCGTGCAGAACGAGAACGTCTGCTTGGGCTGCACGGAGCGCGTGACCTTCCACACCACCTCCCCGGTCCGCTTGTCGAGCGCGACCACGAAGGGATCCTTGCCGCCGTCGGCGTTGTAGATGAGCCGGTCATCGACGAGAATGGGCGAGCCGCCGTTGCCGTGGACGGGATTGTACTTCAGCCGGTTGTTCCGCCAGACGACCTTGCCCTCGAGGTCGAGCGCCGCGGTGCCGTGGTGGCCGAAATGCACGTACACCCGGTCGCCTTCGAGGATCGCCGTCGGACTCGCCGGGCTGTTCTTCTTGTGCAGCGGCTGCGCCTCGATGTCGGGGCCGGCAAACACCTCCGTGTCCCAAAGCAGCCGGCCGCTCGCGGCATCGACACAGAGCGCCCGCAACGCCGCTCCACCCTCGGTCCGGGGCACGCCCGTCGTGAGAAAGACCTTGCCACCGCCGATGACCGGCGACGACCAGCCCAGGCCGGGCAACGCTTGTTTCCAGACGACGTTCTGCGTCGTGGACCACTCGAGCGGCAGACCGGCCGCCGACGCATGCCCCTGCCCGGTCGGCCCCCGGAATTCGGGCCATTCGGCCGCGGCGGGCAACGTCACACAAAGCATGAGCGCCAGAGGAATGAGCTTGGTCATGGGGAGCGAGGTGGGGTCGCGGATGGATATGCGCACGCCAAACTCCGCGGCGAGGGAATTCGGCTTATCCTCCCTGGGAGCGCGGCCGTCCCCGGCCGCATTTGAAATCCTGCGGGGTGAGGGCACCCCGCCTACCTGCCCGGATCCCGGGCAACCGCACCGCACCCTACTCCCGCCAGGCCTCCGCCCCCGCCACGCCGCGCGCGTCGGCGACGGGGCGGCCATACACGCCATCCTGCTCCGGCGTGGGCAGCCGCGGCCGGCTGCGGTCCGGCTGGTCGGCGCAGTACCACCAGTTGCGGGCAAACCCGAAGGTCTCCGGCGCCGTGCCCGCACCGACGTTGACCCCGCCTTCCGACCAGCGGCTCGAATCGAAGACGATCACGTTGTCGGTGAACTGCCCGTTGCGGCACGCGACGAAGCCCGGCGCCTTGTTTTCCTGCAGGATGCGCAGCGCCCAGCGGGCCGGACGCTCGATGGTGTTGAAACGCACCACTGCGCCATCCACGCCCGCGAAGGCCACCGCCGCCATCGCCCCGACGAAGGTGTTGCCCTCGACGCGGATGTTCCGCGCCTCGGCGTGGGCGCCGCCGGGCACGAGCGGCGGACGAAAAAACGGCAGGCCCGTGCCACCCCCGATGTTCACGCCGCGTCCGCCCGCGTGCTCGAAACGGTTGCGCCGGATGATCAGGTCGCTCGTGCCGCCCTTGCCCTGCACGCCGGTGCAATTGGGCGGCTCGGGCTGGTTGTGGCGGATCACATTGCCCGCGATCAGGCCCCGGTGGCAGCCGACCATGTCGATGGCCGAGCCACCCTTCGTACCCCAGCGCTCGATCGTGCAGTCGAGCACCTGGAAGTCCCACAAGCCCGAGAGCTTGATCCCGTCGTGATTGCCGTCGCCGCCGATGTCGCTGATGCGCAGCCCGCGCAACGTGATGCCCCGCGCGCTCTCCGGCTCCTTCACGCGGTTGCCGTCATCGAGGTTGAGGCCGTTGTGGGCGAGTTTCGTGAAGGTAAGACCGGACAGCTCGACGTGCGCGGGATTCGACAGGTGGAGACCGTTGTTGCCGTCGGTGAACACCGGCGGATGCGCGGGATCGGCCGCCGCGATCACGATCGGACGCCCCGCCTCCCCGCGCAGGTCGACGAAATGAAACCCGCCGCGGTACGTCCCGCCCGCGAGCAGAATGCGCGTGCCCGGCTTCGCCACCGCCACCGCCGCCCGGAAACCGGCGGCATCGGCCACGTGTACGTCCGCGGCGGATACGCGGACGACCAGCGCCAGCAGGCTCGCGAACGTCGCCGCCCGCCTCAGCTGTAGGCGGGGTGCCCCCACCCCGCGCCTGAATAGGTTGGAAAGTTGTACCCCGCGGGGTG
>JAEUHA010000651.1 GCA_016793535.1 Opitutaceae bacterium
AACCCATCCTGGGTGGGAGCGCGGCCGTCCCCGGCCGCAGTGGATTCCGATCGCACGTGCGGCCGGGGGCGGCCGCGCTCCCAGGGGGGCAAAACGAAAAGAGCGCCCTGGGAACAGGGCGCTCTTCCTTGAACGGAATCCGAAACGGATCCGGCTCAGAACTTGGTGCCGAGCGAGAACAGGAAGTTACGCGGGTCGCCCCAGCCACCCATGTTGCCCTCCCGGTATTCTTCGTCGGTCAAGTTGCGCACATTGAGCTGCGCGGAGACATCGCGGCCGGTGAACTTGAACCGGTACTGCACGAGCAGGTCGATGGTCGTGTAACCCTTCATCGTCGCGGTGACGTTCTGGTCGGCGACGAAACGGGCGGACGAACTGTCGCGCAGGCCGCCGCCGAAGGACCAGCCGTTGAGGGCGCCGGAACGGACGTCGTACTTGGTCCACACGGAGAACACGTCCTTCGGGAACGCCGCGAGCGGCAGGCCGACGCGCGCCGGGGTGACCGAGGTGACGGTCTCCGCCTTGGTGGCGTGAGAGTAGCCGACCATGATCTGCCAGTTGGTCATCGGATTGTACGAGAAGTCGAACTCGATGCCCTGCGATTCCTCGGCGTCACCGTAGATGAACCACGGCTGCCGGGCGGTGGCCACTTCGCGGGCGCTGTCGCGGGTGGAGATGTCCTCGCGCTTGACGCCGTAGAACGAGACCGAGCCGGCGAGCCGGCCGTCGAGGAGCGCGGACTTGAGGCCGATGTCGTAGCCCTTGCCCTTGACCGGATCGAGCCCGCGGCCGTCGGCGTCGGCACCGAGCTGCGGCTCGAGCGACTCCGAGTACATGGCGAAGGCGGAGAGCTGCGGCGTAATCTTGAACAGGGCGCCGTACAGCGGCGTGGTTTCCTTCGTCTTGGGCGTCGCGCCCTCGGGATTCGCGACCGTGCGCTCGTAGTAGCTCTTGCGCGAGTACTCGTTGCGGCGGGCGCCGATGATGGTGCGGAGGCGGCCTTCGGCGAACTCCGACTGCAGGCCGACGTAGTAGCCGAGCAGCTTCTCGGTGCGGCGGCGGAAGATGTTCCACGTCTCGGCACTGGCGGCGCGTTCCTGCGCGGCGTTGCGCAGCGCCTGCGTGCGCGGGTTCCACACCGCGAACGCGCCGTAGCGGCCGTCCTGGAACCGGCCCGCGGTGTCGAACCAGCCGGGCGTGTCCTGGTGGACCCGCTGCGACTCCTGGCCGAACGACGCCGTGTGCTGGGTCGGCCCGAGCGCGAAGCGGTAGGTGAACTTGTTGTCGAAGTTGTACGAGTCGCGGTAATTCGCGAAATTGCCGAACCGGAAGCGGACCGTGCCGTCGGCGAACGGCTCCTGGTCGCCGCCGATGGAGCGCAGGATCTCGAAGTCATCGATCGCGAAGTTCCACTGCAGCTGATAGACCAGCCCGTCGAAGACCTTCTGCGTGTACTCGAGGTCGGCGGTGTACGATTGGTAGAAGGAGTACGTCTCCTTGCCCATGGTGACCTTGCGGCCGTACGGGTCGTCGCCGCCGAAGACCGGCGCGAAGATGTCGAACGTCGGCGCGGTCGCGAAGCCGTTCGCGTTGAGCCAGGCGCGCGGCGCGGTGTTCGCGGGAACGGCGGCGTTGCCCAGGTAGCGCGAGTTGCTGCGGAGCACGGCGGCGGATTCGCGGTCCTGGTTGACGCGGCGCACCGTCTCGAGGTCGACGGTCAGCAGGCCGTCCTTGAACGGGCGCCACGCGAACGCGCCGCCGAGGTAGGTTTCGCGCTTGAAGTCGTCGTTGCGCCAGCCACCCGCGTCGATCGCACCGGCGCCGAAGCGCGCGGCCACGTTCTCGCCGCCGATGTTGTAGTTGAGCTCACCCTTCATGAACTCCCAGCTGCCCACGCTCACGCGGGCGTCGCCGCCCTGGGACTTGAACTCGGCCTTCTTGGAAATGTAGTTCACCACGCCGCCGGGACGGACGAGGCCGAAGAAGATCGAGGACGACCCCTTGATCACCTCGATGCGATCCATGCCCCAGGTCGAATAGAGCTGCCGGCGGTATTGGCCGTTGCGATACGACTGCAGGCCGGAGAAGCCGCGGATGTTGATGTAGGATTCGTAATTGGGATTCGTCTGGATGCCGGGCACGTAGCGCAGCGCCTCGCTCTGGAGGTTGGCGCCGATGTCCTGGACGAACTCGCCGGTGAGCACGTTGATCGTCACGGGCGTATCGATGATGTTGGTACCGAAACCCGTGGCCGTGATCGCGCTCTGGGCCCGGTAGCCGGAGGCGCGGTCGGAGGCGACCGTGAATTCGGACAGCTTGATCACATCGTCGGACGCCCCCGCGCGGGCGGGAGCGGTCGCGGGAGCTGCGCCGTGCAGCGCACCGCTGAGGAGCAAGGCAGCCAGGGAGGCAGCCGTCGGTAGAACGGTATTGGTTTTCATAGGGGGGTTTGCAGGGAGCGCCGGCCTTGGGCGGGCCGGCGCGAAGGCACACCGATGTTCGCACTTGCCGGCGAAGCGAGTTCCGCGGAATAAAACAGTTAGATCCCAAACATGCCCCAACCCTCCCTGCGCCGTCTCGCCCGCCAGCTTGGCCTCTCGGTCGCGACGATCTCGCTGGCCCTGCGCGACAGTCCGCGCGTCGTGCCGGCCACGAAGAAACGGGTCGTCGACGCCGCCCGGCGCGCGGGTTACCGGCCCAATCCGCTCGTCCGCTCGGTCATGGCCGCGATGCGGCGCTCGTCGCAGGAGAGTTACCAGGGCCTGCTCGCGGGCATCAACTACAGTTCCGACCCGCACCCCCGGTTGCGCACTTTCCACCAGGAAGTGTGGCGCGGCGCGGAACGCCGGGCGCGGGAGCTCGGTTACGGCATGGACCTCTGCTGGTTCGGACCCAACAACCTCAGCCTCGCGCGGCTGAGCACCGTCCTCGCCACGCGCAATATCCAGGGCGTGGTCGTGCTCCCGATCGCCGAGACGCACGACCTGTCGTCGATCGACTGGTCCGGCCTGGCCGGCGTGGTGATGGACTACTGTCTCAGCCGGCCCAGCCTGCACTCGGTGCTCCCCGACCACCATGTGTCGATCTTCACCGCCCTCGAACGTCTCGTGGCCCTGGGCTACCGGCGACCGGGGCTGGTCCTCGACGCCGCGCGCGACGCCCGGTTGCGGCACAAGTGGTCGGGTGGCTACTACAGCTTCTTCCGTACGCCCGGGCCCGCGGCGTACCTGCCGGAACTGCTCGCCCAACCCGTCGACCGCACCGCGTTCCTGGGCTGGTTCGACCGGCACCAACCCGACGTCATCATCGCGCACCTCCAGACCGAGATCATCGGCTGGCTGCAGGAGCGAGGCCGCCGCGTGCCGGAGGACGTGGGTTTCCTGCAGCTCAACTGGACCGAGCGCACCGGTCCGTGCGCCGCGCTCGACCTGCAGCCCGGCCGCCTGGGCGTGGCGGCCATCGAGTCGCTCGTCGCCCAATTGCAGCGCCAGGAGCACGGGATCCCCGACCTGCCCAAGACTATCACGCTGGGCGCCGAGTGGATCGACGGACCGACGCTGCGGCGGCGCGGGTAGGACGCTCCTCTCCCCAGGGGCGACAATCACCTTTCCATCGCCCGCCCCAACCCGCATCTTGCCGCCACCATGCGCGCCGCCCCCGCCTGCTCCGCCCTCGTGGCCACGCTCCTGCTCGCCGGACTTTCCGCAGTCTGCGGCGCCGAGGCGGCCGAACGCTTCAGCTTCGTCGCCCTCGGTTGCATGCCCTACGGCGAAGCCAATTTTCCGGCCTTCGAGCGGCTCCTGACCGAGATCAGCCGGCAGCGGCCGGCCTTCACCGTGCACTGCGGTGACACCAAGTCCGGCAGCGAGGCGCCGACCGAGGCGTTCCTTGTTCGCATGAAGGACTGGTTCAACCAGATCGACGGCGCAGTGATGTACACGCCGGGCGACAACGAGTGGACCGACGTCCACCGCAACGGCGCCGATCCACTGGTCTGGCTCGGGAAGATCCGCGCCACCTACTTCGCCGAGGAGCGCAGCCTCGGCCGGAACCCGGTCCCGCTCGTCACGCAGCGGCGCGATCCGGCGCACGCGCAGTTTGTCGAGAACGCCCGCTGGACGCGCGGCGGCGTGGTGTTCGCGACCGTCCATGTGGTCGGCAGCAACAACAACCTCTCGCCCAACCTCCCGGGTGCGATGGAGGAATTCCGCGCCCGCGATGCCGCCAACGCGTCCTGGATCCGCGCGACCTTCGCCGAGGCGCGCGCGACGGAGGCCCCAGGGGTCGCGTTGTTTTTCCAGGCCGAGCCGATCAACGCCGTCGCGGCGGCCGTGCGCGCGCAACGCGAGTCGGGCTTCACCCGCTTCCTCGCCACGATCGAGGCCGAGGCCCGCGCCTTCGCGAAGCCGGTGTTGCTGGTGCACGCGGACGAACACCGCTATCGGCTCGAGCCAAAGGTGGCGTTTGCGAACGGCGCCGGCCCGATGGAGAACGTCACCCGGCTCGAAACCTTCGGCGCGAACGACCTTCATGCGGTGCTCGTGACCGTCGACCCCGCATCGCCCCAGGTCTTCCTCGCCGGCCCGCTGATCGTGCCGTCGAATGCCCTGCCCGCGCTCCCCCGCGTGAAGCAGGCGCCCGCCGCCAAGAAGAAATGACGCAAGGGCACATCTTGTGGGAGGGGCTTTACGCCCCGACCAAAGGTGAGGTCGATCATCCGATCGGGGCGTGACGCCCCTCCCCCTGCCGGCACCCCGCCCCGACGGGCCGCGCACGCGAAACTCATTGGCTGACCGCAAAAACACCCGATACTTCCGTTACCGTCCGCCGTCCACTCCCTGACCTCCCCATGGCCAACGCAGTCGAAACGTCGCCACCCCGCGGGCTCGTCCTCGCGTTCGCGCTCGTCTTCGCCGTCGCCACTGCCGCCGCCCTCGCCCTGGGCCGGCAAACGGGGCTCGCCGTCTTTCCCGCGCTCGGCGGCCTGGCCGCGTGGACGCTGCTGGTCGCCGTCTGCACCGTGCTGCCGCCGCTGCCGCTGCGCCTGCGCGGCGTGGTCGCCGTCGTCGGCACCGCCGCCGTCCTCGCCGTCGCCGCTTCCCCCTACCTGCCTCGCACCGCCGTCCATCCCGGGGCCACCGAGGCGATGCTGCAGCTCGCCAGCGTGGCCGCCGCGATCCTCGCCTTCGGGCTGCATTTTCTCGCGACCTATGGCGCGCAGGTTGCGCGCGACACGCCGGCCGCCGTCCCGGCCGGCCTCGTTCCGTTCGCCCGCCTGCTCGCCGCCGCCCACGCCCTGCTTGTCGCCGCGCTGCTCGTCCGCCTCTACGCCCAGCGCAACGCGCTCCCGCCGCTCGCGGTCGCGTTCCAGGTCGCCACGGGCCTGTTGATCGTCGAGACGCTGCTCCACGCGCTCGCGCGGCTGTATCAGCCGGCGCGCCTGCGTTCGGCCGACGCCGCCTTCGGCCGCAGCGTGCTGCTGCCCGCGCTGTTCGGGGAACGCGGCCCGCTGCGCTCGCTCGGCGCCACACTGGAGAGGACCTTCGGTGTCCGGCTCGGCGACACCTGGCTCGTCGGGCTCGCCCGGCAGCTCGCCGCCCCGCTGCTGCTGCTCGGCCTCCTGGGCATCTGGCTTTCCACCGCGGTCACGCGCGTGCCGGTCGACAGCCGCGGCGTGCTGGTGCAGCGGGGCGCCTTCGCCCCCGAGGCGCGGCCGCCCGGGCTCCACCTGCACGCCCCCTGGCCCTGGGCGCGGATCATCGTCGTCCCCACGGAACGGATACGCGAGGTCTCGCTCGGCTTCGAACGCGACCTGGCGGGACCGGTGCTCTGGACCGAGAAGCACTTCGAGGGCGAACAGAACCTGCTGGTCGGCCAGGGCGAGGAGCTGCTCACCATCAACGTCCCGATCCACTATCGCGTCCGCGACGCCGTCGCCTTCCTGAGCCGCGCGGGCGACCCCGCCGCCGCGCTGGAGGCGCTCGGCTACCGCGAGCTGCTCGCGCTCACCGCTTCGCACACCGCGTTCGGCTTCATGACCACCGACCGCGGCGAAATCACGGCCAAGCTCCACGCCGGGCTCCAGGCGGCGGTCGACCGGCTCGGGTTCGGACTCGAGATCGTGTTCGTCGGGCTCAAGGACGTGCATCCGCCGGTGCCCGTCGCCCCGGCCTACCAGGAAGTGATCAGCGCCGAGGAGCAGCGCGCCGCGCTGGCCGACCACGCGCGCACCTACGCCGTGCAGGCCACGGCCGCCGCCCACGTCAGCGTCACGCAGATCCGCCTGCAGGCCGCCACCGCCGCCACCGAGCGCCGCAGCCGCGCCGCCGGCGAAGCCGCGCGTTTCCTCGCTCCCCTCGCCGCCTACCGCGCCGAACCCGGCGTATTTACCACCCGCCGCCGACTCGAAACCCTCGAGGCCGCCCTCGGCGAGGTCCGGCAGCTCGTCCTCATCCCGCCGCAACTGCGCGGCCGGGCGAACATCTTCCTGGGCTTCGACCCGGCGAGTCCGGGAATGGCCGCGCCGGCGCGGTGAGTCGTCATGACGTGCGAAACAAACTCCTTCCGAGCTCGATCGCCCCTGGGAGCGCGGCCGTCCCCGGCCGCACCTTCGAACCTGCGGACGAGGGCGTCCGCGCTCCCAGGACTGAACCACGCCTACCCTTTCCCATGTCCTCGCTCCAAGTCGTCACCCGCATCCTGATCGCCGCGATCGTCGTCACGGTCCTCGGCTGCGCGATGTTCAGCTTCCAGGTCGCGAGCCACGAATCCGCCGTCCTCACGCGCTTCGGCTCACCCGTCCGCACGCTCGCCGATCCCGGGCTCTACTTCAAGTGGCCGTGGCCCGTCGACACCGTGCACCGGTACGACAAGCGTCTCGCTTTTTATGATACGCGGATCTCGGAGGCGCTCACCCAGGACAAGCGCAACGTCATCGTCCCCGTCTTCCTCGCCTGGCGCGTGGCCGAGCCCCTGAAGTTCCTGCAGTCCCTCGGCACGCCGGCCGCCGCGCCGACGAAGCTCGACAGCCTCGCCACCAGCGCCCGCAACGCGCTGCTCGGCCGCTACGATTTCCAGGAGCTGGTCAGCACCGATCCGGCGAAACTGAAACTCGCCGAGCTCGAGCAGCGCCTGGCGGAAACGATCCGGCCGCAGGCGCTCGCGGCGTTCGGCATCGCGATCGAACAGGTCGGGCTGAAACGGATCGCGCTCCCGGAGGCGAACACCCTCTACGTCTTCGAACGCATGAAGGCCGAGCGCGGCCAGTATGCCGCGAAATTCCGGGCCGAGGGCCGACGCGAGGCGGAGGAGCTGCGGGCGAAGACCGACGCCGAACGCACCGTCCTGCTCGCCGAGGCCCAGAAGTTCGCCGAGGAAACCCGCGGCCAGGCGGAGGCCGACGCCGCCCGCATCTACGCCGAGGCGCACGCGCAGGACCCGAAGTTCTACACCTTCCTCCGCGAGCTGGAGACGCTGCGGAAAGTCACGCGCGAGAACACCACGCTGATCCTCGACACGGACACCGCGCCGTTCAATCAGCTCAAACCGGCCCGATGAACGCCGCATTTCGTTGCCTCCCCTGGGAGCGCGGACGCCCTCGTCCGCATTTGGCCCAAAGCGAACGAGAGCGTGCGCGCTCCCCGGGGGGAACCGCATGAGCGAGCCCGCGCCTGATTCCGTCCGCCGCCGCGCCGCCCGCGTCAGCTCCGGGCAGGCCCTGTTCGGCGCGCTCGCCGCGACGATCAAGCTGCTCCGCTGGCTGCTGCTCGGACTCGTGGCGGTGTACCTCGGTTCAGGCATCACGCGGGTCGCACCCAACGAGGACGCGCTGGTTTACCGGCTCGGCCAACTCCAGCGCGAGGTGCACCCGCCCGGACTCTGCTTCGCGCTCCCGCCGCCGATCGACCGCGTGGTCAAGGTGCCGACCCGCACCCAGCACGAGGTGTTTCTGAACGCCTGGGCGCCGGAGGAGACCGCCGCCGCACCGGCGAACCCGCCCGCCGCCAACGCCGCGCCGCCTCCCCCTCAAATCCCGGCGTCGCTGCTCGCCGTGCTACCCGCGGCCAACGTCGGGCTCGCCGCCAACGCCGTCCCCGCCGGCAAGGGCCTCCACCCGGTGTTCGACGGCTACACGCTCACCGGCGATGCGAACATCGTCCAGGCCCGCCTCACGCTGCGGTACCGGATCACCGATCCGTTCGCCTACGTCGCCGCCGCGCCCGCCGCCACCCTGCCCGCCTTACTCGACGCTCTCGTGACCGACGCCGCGACCCAGGCGCTGGCCCGGATGAAGATCGACGACGCGCTTGGCTCGGGCGTCGAGGGGTTCCGCACCCGCGTGCGCCAGCAGGCGCAGGAGCGCTGCGACGCGCTGCGGCTCGGCGTCGAGATCGTCGCGTTCGAGGTGAACGCGATCGCGCCGCCGCAGGCGACCGCCGCGGCGTTTGCCGACGTCACGAGCGCGCAGGTCGAATCCCGCACGACACTCGAGCAGGCGCGCACCTACCGCGCCCAGACGATGCCCCGGGCCGAGAGCGAGGCGTTCCGCACCCGCCGGCAGGCCACCGCCGATGCCCGCGAACTCGTCACCCGCGCCCGCGGCGAAGCCGCGTCGTTTCTCGCCCTGCTCGCCGAGCATCGCGCCTCGCCCGCCCTCGTCGAAGCGCGCCTCCGGGCCGAGACGTTCGAGTACGTGCTGCCCCGCGTGAAGACCAAGACGCTCGTTCCCGGCGACGGCGGCCAGTTCAACCTCTACCTGCGCGAGGTGAAATGAAGGTGCCCAGCGCCACCGATTCGGCCTCTCATCCGGGAGCGCGGCCGCCCCCGGCCGCATCGTCCGAACCTGCGGACGAGGGCGTCCGCGCTCCCAGGTTTCCCTTCTCCGGGCTCCACCTCCGCCTTGTGCTCGTCGCGCTCGGTCTGCTGTGCCTCGCGCTCAGCGTCGTGCTGCCCTGGCTGCGGCCCGACCAGGCCGAGGTGTTTTCGCTCTGGGCCATGCTCGGCCTGGGCCTCGCCGCCGTTCCCGTCCTGATCGACAGCCTGACCTCGCTGAAAGCCGACGGCTTCGAGGCGACGAAGTACTACATGGACCAGTTCGTGGCGCTCGCGATCCTCGCCTGCTTCGCGATCGGACAATACGCGACCGGCACCATCGTCGCCGCGATCCTCATCGTCGGCCAGATCCTCGAGGAACACACCACGCTGGGCGTCGAGGAGGCGGTCCGCTCCCTCACCCGCCTTTCCCGCGTCAAGGCCCGCCGGCTGTCCCGTCTTACCTCAGGGGACAAACCGGCCGGGGCCCCGGAGGAGCTGGTCGACGCGGTGGAGCTGCGCGTCGGTGATGGCGTGCGCGTGCTGCCGGGCGACACGGTGCCGGCGGACGGTCGGATCGTTTCCGGCGTCACGACGCTCGACCAGGCCTCGATCACCGGCGAATCGCTGCCGGTCGAGGCCGAGGCCGGCTCAGCGGTGTACGCGGGGACGACAAACGTGTCGGGCGTCTTCGAGTTCACCGTGACCAAGACCGGCGACGACACGGTGATCGGCCGCGTGTCCCACATCGTCGAGGAGGCCAAGACGTCGCGAGCGCCCGTCATGCGGCTGATCGACGACTACACCCGGTATTACATGCCGCTGGTGCTGATCATCGCGGGGTTCGTGCTCTTTTTCACCCGGGAAGTCGAACGTGCCATCGCCGTGATTATCGTGGCGATGCCCTGCGCGTTCGTCCTCGCCTCGCCGTCCGCGATGGTGGCCGCCCTCGCGGTCGCATCGCGGCTGGGGATCCTCGTGAAGAGCTCGCGTTTCTTCGAGGTGGCGCAGTCGATCGACACGGTCGTCTTCGACAAGACCGGCACGCTCACGACGGGCCAGCTCCGCGTCCTGCAGGTGGCGCCCGCGCCTGGCATTGGCGAGGACGAGCTGCTCGCGCACGCCGCCGCGCTCGAAACGGGCTCCACCCATCCCGTCGCCCGCGCCATCGTCGCCGCGGCGCACCGCCGCTGCCTGACGTTCGAGCGCGCCGCGGGAATCGAGGAGGTCGCCGGCCGTGGGGTACGCTCCCGCCATTTCGCCGCGGGTCGCCGCACCTGGCTCGAGTCGCTCGGCGTGACCATCCCCGCGGATGTCACTGACACGGCCAGCGCCTCCACGCTCTACCTCGCCCGGGACGGATTCTTCGCCGGCACGATCCTGCTCGCGGACGCCATGCGCGCCGAAACCCAGGCCGCGGCCGCGAGCCTGCGGGCGCTGGGCATCGACGAGTTCGTCATGCTGACCGGAGACCGCGCCGCCGTGGCCGGCGACATCGCGCGCGAGGCCGGCATCACCCGTTTTCGCGCCGAGTGCCTGCCCGAGCAGAAACTCGAGGAAGTCCGGGCCCTGAAGGCCGCCGGCCGCCGGGTGCTCGTCGTGGGCGACGGGGTGAACGACGCTCCGGCGCTCGCCGCGGGCGACCTGGGGGTGGCCATGGGCGCCCTCGGCAGCGACGTCGCGATCAAGACGGCCGACGTGGCGCTCATGGGCAACGACCTGCGCCATCTGCCGCAGTTCATGGCGCTTTCGGACCGGACCCTGCGGATCATCAACCAGAACCTGCTCTGGGGCCTCGCCTTCATCGCGCTTTTCGTCGCGCTATCCGCCTTCGGCGTCATCAGCCCGATCCTGGCCGCCGTACTGCACGAGTTCAGCGCCTTCTTCGTCATCTTCAACAGCGCGCGGCTGCTGCGGTTCGACGAGTGAGGGAACCACGAAATACACGAAACACACGAAAGCCCCCCGGAGGTTTCGTGTGTTTCGTGTGTTTCGTGGTTTCCCAGTCTCCGGTCCCGTGGGTTTCAGCCGGCTTTACAAGAGCCTAACAATTCTCCGGACCGGCAAAATAAACGGCTAACACGCTCCGGGCTAAATGGGCGGCATGATCCGGCCGAACCACGATCTTGTCGCCCACGCCCCCGCCTCGAGCCACCCGCGGTCCGCCGCGCCCACGAGCGACTCGGAGGCGACGGTCGAGCTCGTCGACCTGGTGCGCCGCGCGGACGCCGGCGACCCGGCGGCCCAGGCCGAACTCGTCCGGCGCTACACCCGTCGCGTGGCGGGTTTCGTCCGCTCCATCATCCGCCAGACCGACGCCGTCGAGGACGTGACCCAGATGGTCTTCATCAAGATGTTTCGCCGCCTCGGCCGGCTGCGGGAACCGTCGGTCTTCGAATCCTGGCTCTTCACGCTCGCCCGCAACACCAGCCTCGACTTCATCCGGCGCCGGAACTGCCGGCCGAACACGGTCGCCATCGACGACGAGGTGAACCAGATCGCCGACCCATCGACGCCCAGCGCGTCCACCGAGATCCTCGCGGCCCTCGATCGCGCGCTCGACCGCCTCAGTCCGATCGACCGCACGCTCGTCACGCAGTTCGTGGCCGGCGACAGCTACAGCGACATCGCGGCCCGGGTCGGTCTCTCCCTCGCCACGGTCAAGGTCCGGCTGCACCGGGTGCGTCCGTATCTCCGCACCTGCGTCGGCGAGATGACCGACACCCGCCAGCCCGGCGGCAAAGGCTGGCGTTGCATCGCGGGCAACCGCGCGACGTCCGGCTGGCCCGGCGCCTCGCTGCAGCCTGCGCCGGGGCTCGCGGCCTGAGCGGCCTGCGCCCATCCGTTGCACGGGAGGACACGGAGGACGGAAAGATCGGAGCGGAGGCCTTGCCCACGGAATACTCGGAGCACACGGAAGGATGAGTTCCCCTTCCGTGTGCTCCGTGTGTGTTCCGTGGGCATCGTGTTTCTCTGTCCCTGGCTCTGCGACCTATGTGATTTCCCGCACCATCCTCCGGATCCGCGACGGACAGGGTTTACGCTGGCGTAACAATTCTCCTGATACCGCTAACCGCCGGCCAACAATCGGGGCGTCATTCCAGGTAAGCTCACCTCCCAACCGCAGGTTCGTTCGCCAGCCGGCGGACGGCGACGAGGCGGTGAGCCGATCCACATGAAAAACCTCGCTTACATCATCGCCGGCCTCTCGCTGGGCACGGCTGCCGTCCTCTCCGCCCAAACCACCCCGACCGATTCCGGTTCGACCGGCCCCCGGCGCGGCGGACACGGTCCGGGCGGCCCGGGCCGCGGCGGTCACCCGATCGTCCGCGCGCTCGACACCGACAAGGACCGCGAACTGTCGGCGGCGGAAATCACCAACGCACCCGCCAGCCTCCGGGCCCTCGACAAGAACGGGGACGGCACGGTGTCGTTCGACGACCTGCGGCCCGCGCGCCCGGCGGACGCCCCGGAACGCCCGGCCCGGAAGCAGCGGCCCGACGACGCCGGTGCGGCGGAGCGCGGTCCGGGGCGCGGCCGGCCCGTCGACCCCGTGATGCTCGCCCTGGACGCCGACGGCGACCGGGCGCTCTCCGCCACGGAGATCAGCAACGCCACCCAGAGCCTGAAGGCGCTCGACGCCAATTCTGACGGCAAACTTACACCCGACGAGTTGCGTCCGCTGCCCCCGGCCCAAAACTGAGGGCGGTTCCACTCGCGCAGCGCCGGATAGCCTCCGGCGCTGCGTTTCCTTTCCCGCATGCGCCACCGCCTCGCCCAGCGACTCCGCCAGCTCACTCCGCCCGCCGCCACGCTGCTGCTGCTGCTCGAGCGGACGCCGGTCGTGCGCCTGGTTTCGTCCGGCGCGGAGTTCGGCGCCTCGGTCCGGGTCTCGGCCTTCGTCCGGGCCGCTTCCGCAACCGCCGCCGCCCTCGGCGCCGTGCACGCCCTCGCCGGCGCAACGCAGTTCATCGTCAGCACCAACAACGTCTACGGCTCCCTCGGCACGCCGATCACGCCCGTGGCCTTCACCGTGATCGGGGCCACCGTGCCCCCGGGTTCATTCCGCATCTCGGGCCAGCTGCCTCCCGGGCTCACCGTGCCGAACATGAACGCGAGCGGCCTGCTCAATGGCGCGACCGGTACGATCAGCGGCACGCCGACCGCAGTCGGCACCTACACGCTCTCGCTGCTCGCCTACGAACGCCCGGACGGCGGCGGCGACAGCTACGGGCCGACGCTCGTCAGCTTTGTCATCACGGCGACCCCGTCGGCCGGCCCGACCATCACGACTCCGCCGGCGAGCCAGACCGTCGCGGCCGGATCCACCGTCACGCTTTCGGTCACCGTCCTCGCCAACCCGGCGCCCACCTATCAGTGGCGCAAGAACGGCACCCTCGTTCCCGGCGCGACGGGCGCCACGCTCACCCTCACCAATGTCCAGGCTGCCGACGCCGGATCGTACACCGTGGTGGTTTCAAACCTCGCCGGCCTGGTGACCTCCCCTGCCGCCGTCCTGACAGTGAGCGCCGCCCTGCCCGGGATCACATCGCATCCGGTTTCCCAATACGTCGCCGCCGGCGCCACCGCCACGCTCACCGTCGGCGCGACCGGCCCGGGCCTCGCCTTTCAATGGCAGAAGGACGGCGTCGCGATCGCGGGCGCAACCGAGTCCAGCCTGGTGCTGCGCAACGCCGGCCCCGCGACCATGGGTTTTTATGCGGTCACCGTGCGCAGCGGGAACACCACCCTCGAATCGGCGCCGGCGGCGGTGACGGTCAACACCGGGGGCACGAGCCGCCTGATCAACGTTTCCACCCGCGGGTACGTCCCGGCCGGCGGCGCGCTCACCCCGGGTTTCGTGCTGCAAGGCAACACGCCAAAGTCACTCGTCATTCGCGCCATCGGTCCGACCCTCGGCAGCTTCGGCGTCGGGGGCACGCTGGCCGATCCGGTGCTGGACGTCATTCCGCTCGGCAGCTCCACCGCATTCGCGTCGAACGACAACTGGGGCGGCGCGGCAGCGCTGGCGTCCGCGTTCAGCCGGGTCGGCGCCTTTCCGCTGGCGGCGGCCACCTCGACCGATGCCTCGCTCGCCACGGCGCTCACCACCAGCGGCGCGAGCGGTTACACCGTGCGCATCACGTCGAAGAACCCGGCGATCGCGGGCATTGCGCTGGCGGAGGTCTACGACGAGGACGCCGGGGGCGGCAGTGTCCGGCTCATCAATGTCTCCACGAGCGGGTTCGTCGGCACCGGCGACCAGGCCCTCGTGCCCGGCTTCGTGATCGGCGGCAACGCGCCGAAGGAGGTGTTGATTCGCGCCGTCGGCCCCGGCCTGAGCCAGTTCGGCGTCACCGGCGTGCTCGCCGACCCGCAGCTCACGCTCGTGCCGCTGGGCAGGGATTTCAGCGTCGCCGCCAATGACAACTGGGGCAACGCCGCGGCGCTGCAGGCCGCGTTCACGCAGGCGGGCGCGTTCCCGCTGCCGGCCGGCAGCAACGACGCCGCCGTCGTGCTGCGCCTGCCTCCCGGAGGCTACACGGTCGTCGTTTCCGGCGTCGGCAACACGACCGGCACGGCACTGGTGGAAGTGTACGATTTGGACCGATGAAACTGAGTGGAGAGTTGAGGGTTGAGAGTTGAGAGACCAGACCAGCCGGTGGCGCTGACGCGGCCGGGTACCGGCCGAGCGATTCGTTTGGTTCGTCTCTCAACTCTCAACTCTCAGCTCCCAACTCCGCACCCTACAGCACCAGCGCGATTTGTTCGCCCGGACCGTGCACGCCCTCGATCAGGATGCCTTCGACGTCGGCGGTCTTCGAGGGACCGGTGCACCAGATCACATTCCGGTCGTCCCCCAGCGCGGCGACGGCCTGCGGCAGGTCGGAGAAGATCCCGGCGCGCTCCACGACCGCGACATGCACCCACGGGGCCAGCGCGCCGAGCCGGCGCGAGGTCGTCGCATCGTTCAGGATGATCGTGCCGGATTCCGCGATCGCGCCCGCGGCCCGGGTGATGCCGAACGCGTAGTCGTCGACGCGCGTGCGGTCGAAATCCCGCTCGACGGTGAACTCGGATCCGAAATGCCCCGCCACGCGCGGCCACAGCACCGGGTCGCAGTAGCCGCGAAATCTGCCCCCCGCGCGGAGGTGCGCGACGAGCGCGGTGGGATCGGTCAGGGCGAGCCCGCCGACTTTCCTGATGCGCTCCGCGAAGAGTTCGACGAGGTCGCGACCGGCGATCAGCGTGCGCAACACCGCCATCTCCGCGTCGTAGTTCGGCAACGGTGCCCGCGTGTGAAGGGGCGCCAGGGCGCCGCGGACGCGGGAGAGGATGGCTTCGCGATCTTCACTCATGGTGGGTTGGTCAGCTAAGGTGGATTTCTGTGGGAGCGCGGACGCCCTCGTCCGCATTTCGATCTGAGCGGACGAG
>JAEUHA010000661.1 GCA_016793535.1 Opitutaceae bacterium
CAGGAAGTGACGCGCGTGGCCGACACCGACGGCGACGGCCGCGCGGACCTGTTTGCCACGGTGGCGAAGATCCCGATCTCCGGCAGCTATCACGAGTACAACTTCGGCCCGATCCTCACGCCGAACGGCAATCTGCGCGTCACCCTCAACGTCGCGTTCGGCGGCGCCACGCAGGCGCCGGCACCCTGGCGCGGCTGGATGGTCGAGATCACGCCGGACGGCCAGATGACGCCGATCGCCGCGGGCCTGCGCTCGCCGAGCGGGTTCATGGTCACGTCGAAGGGCGAGTGGTTCTTCGGCGAAAACCAGGGCGAGTGGATCGGGTCCGGCCGGATCACGCATGTGGCGCCCGGTGACTTTGCCGGCCACCCGGCCGGCCTCGCCTGGAGCCGGCTGCCCGGGTCGACCGTCACGCTGCGGCCCGAAGACATCCGGGATTTCGGCGCACCCATGCACGAAGTCGCGCAGAAGGTGCCCGGCGTGAAGCCCCCCGCGGTCTGGCTGCCCCACACCGTGCTCGGCATCTCGACGGCCGGCATGGTGGAGGATCTCACCGGCGGGAAGTTCGGCCCGTTCGGCGGCCAGTTCTTCGTCGCCGACCAGGGTCAGAGCAAAATCGTGCGCGTCACACTCGAGCAGGTGCGGGGCGTCTGGCAGGGCGCGGCGTATCCGTTTCGCGAAGGCTTCGAGTGCGGCATCATCCGGCTCGCCTATGGCGATGGCGGCGCGTTGTTCGCCGGCGAGACCGCGCGCGGCTGGGGCTCGGTCGGGCCGAAGCAGTTCGGCCTGGAACGCCTCGACTGGACCGGCCGGGTGCCCTTCGAAATCAAGGACGTGCGCGCGCAGCCGGACGGCTTCGTCCTCACGTTCACGCAGCCGGTCGACCGCGCCACGGCGGAGAAGCCCGAGAGCTACAGCATCGGCGGATTCACGTACCTCTATCATCGCGCCTACGGCAGTTCTCCGGTCAATCGCCTCGCCTGTCCCGTGCGCAAGGTGGTGGTCGCGCCCGATGGGTTGAGCGTGCGGATCGCGGCGCTCTGCCTGCGCGAAGGCTACGTCCACGAGATCAAGGCCCCCGGGATCCGCGCCCAGGGCGGAACGGAACCGCTCCTGCACCCGGTCGCGTACTACACGCTGAATCGCTTCGGCGAGGGCGACCGGATCATCGCGCCCGATCCCATGGCGGCGGAGCTGTGCGTCGCGCCCGTGACGGCCGCCGCGGCCGCCCCCTCGAAAAAACACCCGCTGCGGGCACCGTCCGACTGGCCGAATGACGAGGGCGACCGCGCGATCCTGCTCGGCACGCAGCCGGGACTGAAGTTCGACACGACGCTGATCACCGTGAAACCGGGCGCCCGCCTGCGCCTCGTTTTCCGCAACTCCGACGACATGCTGCACAACTTCGTCCTGTGCCAACCGGGTCGCGGTCAGGAGGTCGGCGCCGCCGCGCTGGCCCTCGGGCTCGAGGGCAACGCGAAGAGCTTCGTGCCGGACAGCGACGCGGTCCTTTATCACACCGCCCTGCTCCAGCCGGGCGAGAGCGACACGATCTTTTTCAACGCGCCTGCCACGCCGGGCGACTATGAGTTCGTGTGCACCTTCCCCGGCCACTCCGCATTGATGAAGGGAATCCTGCGGGTGGAGAACTGACGCGACGGTGCGGCGGCACCGCCGCGAAGTTGAAAGGTGAAGGTTGAAGGTTGAAAGTGCCGGCCAGCGCGGCTGATTCGTACCGCGTAGTCAGGCAACCCGAGCCGCGTGCGAACGGGCGGTTCGCTTTCACCTTTAAAGTTCAACGTACCACCTTCACCTGCGCCGCGTGAGCTCCCATCCCCTTCCGCCTCTGCCTTCCGAACCGCGCCCCGGACTCTACCGTCACTACAAGGGTAACGAGTATCGCGTGCTCGGGCTCGCGCGGCACTCGGAAACCCTCGAGCCGCTCGTCGTCTACGAGGCGCTCTACGGCGAACGCGGCCTGTGGGTCCGGCCCGCGACGATGTTCACCGAGATGATCACCCATGCCGGTGTCCGGCAGCCGCGGTTCGCCCGGCACGACTGACGCGTCCGCGGGACCCGGCCCGCAGCCGCGCGTCAGCGCGCGGGGGCGCCCCCGTTCACCTGGGCCAGCAGTTCGCGCGCTTCCCGGTGATCCGGAGTGAGCGCGAGGGCCCGCGTCAAAGCCGCCGCCGCTTCGTTGAGGCGGCCGGCCGCCCGCAGCGCGCGGGCGTGTGCGACGTGGGTTTCCGCCGCGCGTGGATGGCGGCGCACGGCCTCCTCGCCGCTCGCCAGCGCCTCGGCGTTTCGACCCGCGGCGAGCAGCGCGCCGACGAGGTTGCCCCAGCCGCCGACAAACCGCGGCTCCATTTGCACCGCCTGCGCAAACACCGCGACGGCCTCGCCGCTTTCACCACTCTGCAGCAGGGCAACCCCGAGCAGGTGGCGCACGAGGAGGTTGGCGGGCCAGAGTTCGACCGCGCGACGCAGCGGAGGGACGGCCTCCGCGGGCCGCCGGGCGGAGAGGAGCAACTCGGCCAGACCGACATTCACCTCGGCATAACCCGGATTGGCCTGCAGCGCCTGACGATAGTGGGCTTCCGCTTCGGCGGTGCGGCCGCCCGCCTGCGCCATCCGGGCCAGCCCGAAATGCGCGACCGCGACGCGTTGGCCGGCGTGCTCGACCTGCAGGATCTCCCGATAAAACGGTTCCGCCTCGGCGAAACGGTTGGCCAGCCGCAGCGTGTCGCCGAGTCGCATCGCGAGGTCGGTGCGGTACGGGTGACCAGCCAGGTCGGCGTGGACATGCCGGAACAGGGTCTCGCTGTCGCGCCAGACTCGAATCTGATCCACGCTCAGCACCGCACACGCCGCCCCGCCGAGTGCAAGTGGTGCGAGCACCTGCCACCGCGTCAGGCGCTGCAGGGCCCAGACGACCGCCGACGCCGCCGCCAGCGACCAGAGCACGCCCTGCAGGTAGCTGTAGCGGTCGCTCGGAAACTGCGGCCGCTCGGTCAGCCCGAGCACGGGCACGAGCAGGCACAGGTGCGCGAGCCACAACGCGCACGCTCCGGGCCAGCGGCGGCGCTGCCACGCCAGGACTACCGTCAACCCGAGCACACCGGCGGCACTGGCCAGAAACGGCAGGCCCCAGGGATTGAAACCGAGCAGCGTCGACGGGACCGGGGTGAGACCGGCGGGCACCCACGGCTTCCAGACGAAGTGACCCCACATGTAGAACGCCTGCATCAGACGCTCGAAACCGCCGAACTCCGCCAGCGTGGGCGGTGGTGTCCAGATTCCGCGCGCCTGAAAGCGCGCCGCGATCGTGATCAGGGCCACCGCGGCGGTGAGCAGGACGAACGGGATCTTCTCGAGCCACGCGGTCCGGCTCACCGGATCGCTCCACGCCCCGGGGCCGAGCCGGAGGCGCCGCAGCAGCAACGCATCCACGACCAGCAGCACGCCGACGAAGGTGATCGCCAGGGGATACGTGAGCAGCGACGCCGCCAGGGCCACGAGGGCGGCGATCCGCCATCGGCGCCGTTCCGGAGCGTCCGGCGCCCCTGTCGCAGCCTGCAGATAGGCCAGGGTTGCGAGCAGGAGAAAAAATCCCGCGAGGCAGTAGATCCGACCGGACGCCCAGGCCACGACCTCCACCCGGAGCGGGTGCAACGCCCAAACCAGCGCACCCGCGGCGGCGGCGAGCCAGGGCACGTCGCGTGGCATCCGGCGGTCGCCACGGACGAGCGCGAGCACGCGCAGGAGGAGAACAAAGACCAGCGCGGCGTTGATGCCGTGGAGCAGGACGTTTCCGAGGTGGCTCGAGCGGGCGGTCAGGCCGAAGAGCTCGTACTCGACGGCCCAGTTGAGCCAGGTCAGCGGCACGTAGCGGCGCATGTACGACGCGTCCGAGAACATCCAGCCGACATTCTCCCGGGTGAGACCGCGCAGGTGCTCGTTGCCGGTGATGTTGATGTCGTCGTCCCACGCCAGAAACGCCCCGTGCCGCGCGCTGGAAAACACCAGCGCGGTGACAAAGGCGATCAAGACTGCCCCGCCCCAGGTTCGTCTCCAACCAGGGCCTGAGTTGTGTTGCCCAACCACGCCCGCGAGCAAACGCGCTCCGGGTCGTCAGTCGAGTCTCCACCCGCGGCCGGGTGCGCCCCGGCCGGCAATTTTCCCTTTAACCGCCGCCCGGTCGCGCCAGCGTGGCGGATCAGATGCGCGTCCTCCTCGCTTTCGACAAGTTCAAGGACTCCCTGACCGCCCCGGAAGCCTGCGCCGCCGCCCGCGCCGGGCTGCAGGCCCGCCACGCCGACTGGCAGATCGACGTCTGCCCGCTCTCGGATGGCGGCGAGGGCTTCGCCGAGATTCTCACCTCCGCGGTGCACGGCACGCTCCGGCGCGTATCCGTCACGGGACCACGCGGCCGGCCCGCCGCGGCCGGGCTCGGGCTGATGACGTACGCGCAGGTTCCGGCCGCGGCCCGCTCGCTCCTGCCCGCGCCTCCGGGCCCGGCGGCGGCGGCCCGGATCGCGGTCATCGACATGGCGTCGGCCTCCGGCCTCGCGCTCCTCGCCCCGGCCGAGCGTGACGTGTGGCAGACCAGCAGCGTCGGCACCGGCGAGCTGATCCGGCTCGCCGCGGCGGAGGGCGCGGCCGCCATCCTGCTCGGCGTGGGCGGCAGCGCGACGCACGACCTGGGCCTCGGCGCCCTCGCCGCCCTCGGGCTCGAGTTTCAGACGGCCGGCGGCGCCGTGATCCGGCCGCCCGTGCCGGCGCGCTGGGCGGACATCGCGCGTATCCGAGGAGCCGTGACGCCCCCGGTGCCGCCGGTCCGGATCGCGTGCGACGTCAGCAACCCCCTGCTCGGCCCTTGCGGCGCGGCCGCAACCTACGGTCCCCAGAAGGGCCTGCGGCCGGAGGACCTGCCGCGCCTCGATGCGGAGAGTGGCCGGCTGGCGCGGCTCCTGTGCGCCCACTGCGGGCGCCCGGAGCACCTGCGCGACCTCCCCGGCACCGGCGCCGCGGGCGGCATCTCCTTCGGGCTGATGGCCGCGGCGGGCGCGGAACTGGTGCCCGGTTTCGAGTTTGTCTCGGCCTGGCTCGACCTCGAATCCCGCCTGGCGGCGGCCGACCTGGTCATCACCGGCGAGGGCCGCTTCGACGACAGCTCGCTGCAGGGGAAGGGACCGGGGGCCGTCGCGGCTCGCGCACTTTCAATGGGGAAACAGGTGCACGTCTTCGCAGGTCGGGCGACGGTGGCGCAGCCGCCGGCGAAACTGAGCGTGCATTCGATCACACCGGATCACACGTCGCTCGAGCAGGCCTTGCGCGACGCCGCGGCGAATTTGCAGCGCGCAGTGAGCGAGACGTTGTAGACCGTATGATTCCATCGCGCCCTTCTGCCGCACCCGACGCAAAAGGACGACAGGATGACAGGATTCACGGGATGGATTCGGGGCTAGGTCGCGAGGTGAGACGCAGTTTGTTCCCCCATCCTGCCCATCCTGTCGAAAGATCAGGCTAGCGCACCGTGAGTTCCCGGAACGTCTTCTCGATGTCGTGCATCAGGTTGATGACCGACTGGACGCCGGCTTCGAGGTATTGTTCGCCCTTGGCCGCGGTCGCACGGGTGGCATCGCCCCAGGTGCCCGATCGGGTCATGCGATAGACACTGCCAGGGGAGGAGAAGAAGAAGGCCGTGTGCAGCGCCGGCGACTTCGTGATGGTCTCCGGGAAATTCGGGAACTCCGTGTTCGCGCGCGCCATGTCCACCAGGTCGGGATTGAGCGCCAGCAGCATGGAGACCTCGCAGGCGCCGGCGTGCATATCCTTGCCGCCGTCACTCATGGTGCCCGCCTGTTCCGGCGTCAGGCCGTCCCAGTAATTGAACGGAAAGGCCTTCGCCCCCTCCGGCATGCGCTCCGCCGCCTGGGCGCAGGCATAGGCGAGCGCGTAGGTGTTGTCGAAATGACCGTTGAGAAAAACGATGCGCTTGAACCCGGCCCGCGCAAAGGAGAGGGCGAGCTCGCGGACGACGGCCATGAACGTCTCGATGCTCAGGCTGAACTCGCTCGTGAATCCGCGGTGCGGATACGACAGCGTGTAGGCCAGCGGGGGCGCGACGAGCGCGTTGCCTTCGCGCAGGCAGACCCGCCGGGCGATCTCCTGCGGGAGGAAGACATCGGTCCCGATGGCGGAATGCGGGCCGTGCTGCTCGGTCGCGCCGACCGGGACATAGAGCGTCGAGTGGGTCTTGAGAAACTCCTCGATCTCGTGGTTGGTGTTCTCGGCCAGGAAGACGGATTTGGGCTTCATAAAGGGGGATCGTGGTCTGGGGTGGACGCCGCGGCGCCGTGCGCGGCGACGCGGTTACAAGCGGGGCGGTGAACGAGGTCAACCCGCGGATCGCAGCGGTCCGTCCGCGCGGCCATCACTTTACACCCCCAAGGGCAAAACCACTGGACCCTTCCGCCCGCCGGACTTACAGTCGGCGGATCGTGGGCGATATGCGCATCTACCGGTTCCCCCTGCTGCTCTCCGTGGTCGTGCCGCTGCTTGGGCTTTTGGGCTGCAGCGGCCCGGCGCCCAGCCCCACCCCTCCGGCGGCTCCGCCGGTGGCGGTGCTGCCGCCGGCGCCCAAACCGGTGGTCAAGCCGGCGTCGAACCAGGCCGTCATGCTCGGCATCGACGTGCTCGAGGCCGATGGATTTTCCGTGGTGCGCGGCAAGCGCATCGGGCTGCTCACCCATCCGGCCGGCGTCAACCGGCGCGGCGAGCGGACGATCGACGTCCTGCGCCGCGCGAGCCAGACGAAGCTGGTCGCGCTGTTCGCCCCGGAGCACGGCCTCTACGGCACGGAAAAGGCCAGCGCCAACATCGCCGACACGATCGACAAGCGGACCGGGCTGCCGGTGTATTCGCTGCACGGACACAACCGGAAGCCGACCAAGGCGCAGCTCCAGGGGCTCGATGCGCTGGTGATCGACCTCCAGGACATCGGCGTGCGCTCGTACACGTTCAACGTCGCGATGCGTTACGCGATGGACGCCTGCTTTACCCACGGCGTCGAGGTCGTCGTGCTCGACCGGCCGAATCCGCTCGGCGGCCTGAAGGTCGACGGCCCCGTGCTCGACCGCGAACTGATGAGCGGCGTCGGTGCGTTCCGCATGCCGTACGTGCACGGCCTCACGATCGGCGAGCTCGCCCGCAAGGCGGCCACCACGCCCGGGGTGCTCGATGTGCCGGAATCGGTGCGGCAGAAGGGCCGGCTGACCGTCGTCCAGATGCGCGGCTGGCGCCGCAGCATGCGCTGGTCGGAGACGGGTCTGACCTACGTCCCGACCTCGCAGCTCGTGCCGGATTTCTCCGCCGTGATCGGCTACGCGATGGTCGGGCTCGGCTGCGAGGGGAACAAGTTTTCGCACGGGCTCGGGCCGGCGTATCCGTATCGGGGAATCTCATACCCGGGGAAGACGGCGGACCAGCTCCAGAAGGATCTCACCGCCCTGCGGCTGCCCGGGCTGCGTTTCTCCAAGGTGGCGGTCAACGACCGCAACGGGCGGCCCACGACGGGCGTGTTCGTGGAGGTCACCGACTGGGCGGATTGGAACCCGACGGAGCTGAGCTTTCACCTGATGCGGCTGGCGTGCCGTTATGATCCGCCGAATCCGTTCGCCCGGCTGACCGATGCGCAGCTGCGCTCCTTCAACATCCACGTCGGCTCGCTCGCCTGGGGCCAGGCGCTGCGCCGCGAGGGCGCCCGGATCGACGTCAATGCCTGGTACCGCCGCTGGCGCGAACAGGCGCTCGCGTACCAGGCGGAGTCGCGCCGGTACTGGCTCTACAACTGATCCCCCTCCCCTTGCCCCGCGCCACGAAGAAAGTCTCGCAAACGCAGCTCGCCCGGGAGCTGGGCATTTCGCAGGCGCTCGTTTCGCTGGTGCTCAACGGCCGCCGGCAGGGCATCAACGCGGAGACCTACGACCGGATCTGGGCGCAGGCGGTCAAGCGGGGCTACCGGCCCAAGGGCATGCACCTCGCCTCGTCGCCGGCGGCGACCGCCCGCCAGGTGGGCATCATTTTCCGCACGCCGCTGCGGCTGAACATGCCGAGCATGTACTTCGGCCACGTGCAGCACGGGCTGCACACCGTCATCGAGGCGCGGGAATTCACGACCGTGTTCCTCGGCGCGGAGGATCAGCTCGACGCGAAGAAGCTGCGCCGGATTTTCGCGGCCGGTCATTCCTTCCAGGGCATCGTGCTCGTGGGCGAGGTCAGCCGCGGCTTCCTCGACCAGTTGCGCCGGCTCGGCCTGCGCATCGTGGCGGTGTCCGCCCGCTACCCCGGACTCTGCCATTCGGTGCTCGGCAACGAACCGCAGGCGCTCGAGTCCCTGGTCGAGCACCTCGCGGCGCAGGGCCACCGCCGCTTCGGCTGGCTGGGGGGCAATGCCGGACTCGGCCGCCACGAGGCCCGCCTCAAGGCGTTCGAGGCCGCCCTGGGCCGGCTGGGCCTGGCGCTCGATCCGCGCTACCGGGTGATGCTGAACGAGGCCGACCGCATCGACGGCGCCGACGCCGTTCGCTCCCTCCTGTCGCAGGCGCGCCGCCGGGATTTTCCCACCGCGTTCGTCGCCTACAACACCCTCATGGCCTCCGGCGCCGTGCGCGAATTCGAGCGCGAAGGCTGGCCGGTTCCGGCGCGCGTCAGCGTGGCCAGCGCGGACATTTCCCCCGTCGCCACCGAGAGCACCCCGCGCATCACCGCCGCGGGCACGAATCCCGAGAAGCTCGGCGAGGCCGCGGCCCGGCTCGTGCTCGAACGCGGCGGCCCCCACGACGAAGGCTGCACCGATCTCATGCTGCCCGCGCAGCTCTTCGTCGGCGACACCACGGGCCCGGCGGCCTAGCCGCGGCCCGCGCCCGTTTCCGCTTGTGGGCTGATAATTATCAGGTCCCACTCGCTGCCCACGACACCCCATGACGCGCTACGACTACGCGGTCATTCTCTTCTACTTCGCGTTCATGCTCGGGATGGGCTGGATGGCGGCGCGTTTCATCAAGTCGTCGAGCGACTATTTCCGGGGCGGCGGCCAGATGCTCTGGTGGCTCGTGGGCAGCTCGGCGTTCATGACCCAGTTCAGTGCGTGGACGTTCACCGGCGCCGCCAGCAAGGCCTACGCCGAGGGCTGGCCGATCCTCGTCATCTTCGCGGGCAACGCGCTGGGCTTCCTGTTCAACGTGGTCTACTTCGCGGCCCGCTCCCGGCAGATGCGCGTGTTCACTCCGATCGAGGCGGTGCGGCTCCGTTTCGGCCCGGGCAACGAGCAGGTGTTCACCTGGATCCAGGTGCCGCTGCAGATCCTGTACGCCGGGATCTGGCTGAACGGGCTCTGCGTCTTTCTCGCCGCGGCCTTCGGCTTCAACCTCGAGGTGACGATCCTCGCCACCGGCGCGGTGGTCGTCCTGATGACCATTCTCGGCGGCAGCTGGGCCGCGGTCGCGGGCGATTTCATCCAGGTGCTGATCCTCATGCCGGTCACGATCGTGGCCGCGTTTCTCGCGCTGCGCGAGGTGGGCGGCGTCGGGGCGTTCTTCACCCGGCTCCCCGCCGGGCACCTCGACCTGGGCGCCGCGTTCAACTCGCCGATCATGCTGCTCTGGATCGGGGCGATCTTCGTCAAGCAGTTCATCTCGACCAACAACCTCCTCGATTCGTCGCGCTACCTGTGCGTGAAGGACAGCGGCCACGCCCGCCGCGCGGCGCTGCTCGGCTGCATCCTGTTCGTGATCGGGCCGATCGCCTGGTTCATCCCGCCGATGGCCGCGCGGATCGTACATCCCGACCTCGCCGCCATTTTTCCCGGACTGAAAAACCCCGCGGAGGGCGCGTTCCTCGCGATGTGTGTGACGACGATGCCGGCCGGGATGGTGGGGCTGCTGCTCAGCGGGATCTTCGCCGCGACGATGTCCTCGATGGACAGCGGCCTCAACCGCAACGCCGGCATCTTCGTGCAGAGCTTTTACCACGCCGTGCTGCGCTTGCGGGCCACCGACCGCGAGCTCGTGATCACGGGCAAGCTGACGACGACGCTGATGGGCGTGCTGGTCATCCTGGCCGGCCTCTATTTCAGCCGCCTCGAGCACGTCGGGCTCTTCGACCTGATGCTGCAGTTCGGCACGCTCGTCGCCGTGCCGTACACGCTGCCGCTGGTGCTGTGCCTGATCGTGAAACGGACACCGCCCTGGGCCGGCTGGTCGACCGTGTTTCTCTGCTTCGTCGTTTCGCTGCTCACCACGCGTCACCTCGATGCGGCCTGGCTGCAGCGGACATTCGGGCTGGCGCAGCCGCTGTCGAAAACCGACGCCGCCAACTGGACCGTCGCCGCGGGCCTGATCATGAACGTCGGCGTCGGCAGCCTCTGGTTCTTCGCCAGCCGCCAGTGGTGGAACCGGGCGTCGTCGGCGTATCGCGAGCGCGTCGAACAGTTCTTCGTGCGCATGCGCACGCCGATCGACTTCGAGCGCGAGATCGGCGCCGCTTCGGACCACCAGCAGAGCGCGGTCCTCGGCCGGCTCTGCCTGGGCTATGGAGGCTTCATCACGCTGCTCGCCCTGATCCCGAACCCGCTGCTCGGACGGCTGGGTTTCGTTTTCTGCGGCGGAGTCGTCCTCCTGATCGGCCTGGCGCTGCGACGGGCGAGCGCGCGGCGAACCGCCACCGGCCCGGCGCCGGCTGAATCCTGATACCTTCCGGTCATGACGCACCGTCACAAACTGATCCTGCTCCCCCCCAACCGCGTCTGGCGCACGTATCCGGGCGGGAGGACGCTCGACACCCTGGCGGGCGTGGCCGCGCCTGCGGACTCGCACTTTTCGGAGGACTGGATCGCGTCGACGACGCGAGCGGTGAACCGCGGGCGCGAGCACCTGGTCGAGGGAATCTCGGCCGTGCGCATCGGGCTCGATCCGGCGCCGCACGATCTCGCCGCGCTGATCGCGCGCGACCCCGAGTATTTCCTGGGCGCGGCACACGTGCGAAAGTACGGCGCGGAGCCGCAGCTGCTGGTCAAGTTTCTCGACAGCGGCACGCGGCTGCACTTCCAGGTGCACCCGACGCGGGAGTTCGCCCGCCGCGTGCTCGGCGCGCCGAGCGGCAAGACCGAGGCGTACTACGTGCTCGGCACGCGCGAAGCCGGCGCGGAGGCGTCCGGCTACATCTACGTCGGCTTTCAGCGGCCACCGACACCGGCGCAGTTGCGCGCCTGGATCCTCACGCAGGATATCGCGGCGATCGAAGCGTGCTTCGATCCGATTCCGGTCCGGCCCGGGGACGCGTTCATCATCCCGGGTGGCACGCCGCACGCGCTCGGCGCCGGGGTGTTCATGGTGGAGATCCAGGAGCCGAGTGATCTCGTGATCCGCTTCGAGTTCGAGCGCGCCGGCTACGTGCTGCCGGAGGCGGCGCGGTTCATGGGCCGGGACGTCGATTTCGCGCTCAGCGTGTTCAACTTCGCGCCGCTCGACGCCGCCGCGCTCGCCGCACGCGTGCGCTGCACGCCGCGCCGGATCCGCGACCTGGGAGCGGAGTCGTGGCAGGAGGAACTGATCGGGCCGGCGCAGACGGACTGTTTCCGGGTCGTCCGCACCCGGCTCGCCGGGCCGGTGGTTAAGGATGAAACCAGCGCCGCCATCGCCATCGTGACCTCCGGCGCCGTGACTGCGGTGGTCGGCGGCGAAAGCCACCGGCTTGATACCTATGAAAAGTGTCTTTTTCCCGCCGGGCTCGGCCCGGTCCAGCTGACGCCGGCCGGTGGCGCCGCCGAACTCCTCGAGTGTTTCCCGCCGGCCTGATCCGGCCTTCCAGCCCTCCTTCTCGCATGCCTCGCGTCTCCTCCCTGCTCGCGGTGCTCACGCCCTCGGAAGTGCGTGAGTTCCTGCCCGAACCGATGCTCGGCCAGCTGCGCGAACTCGTCCCCGGGGTCCGCCTGATCGACCCGACCGGCCTCGACGCGGTCGCGTTTGCCCGCGAGCTGGCGGCCGCCGACCCGGACATCGTGCTCGGCTGCTGGAGAACCCCGCCGCTGCCCGACGCGCTGCCGCCGCGGTTGCGCTACGTATGTTACATCACCGGTTCGGTGAAGCGGATGATTTCCCGCACGCACCTGGAGCGCGGTCTCATCGTGACCAACTGGGGCGGCTCGATCAGCCGCACGGTCGCGGAGGCCGCGCTGTTTCACATCCTCGCCTGCCTGCGCAACGCCTCGCACTGGGCCATCGCCATGCACCAGCCGGGGGTCGGCGCGTGGAAGAACGGTCTCACCGACGCGCGTTCGCTGTTTTGCCGCCGCGTCGGCATCCATGGGTTTGGTCCGGTCGCCCGCGAGCTTGTCGGCCTGCTGCGGCCGTGGCAGTGTCCGGTGACGGCCTTCGCGCCGGACCTCACCGCCGAACTCGCGCACGCCTACCAGGTGGAGCGCGCCGCCTCGCTCGAGGCGCTGTTCGCGGAGAATGAGATCATCGTGGAACTCGCGCCGCTCATCCCCGCGACCACCGGACTGGTGACGGAGGCCGTGCTCCGGCGGATCCGGCCCGGCGGCGTCTTCGTGAACGTCGGCCGCGGTGCCGTGGTCGACGAAGCCGCGCTGCTGCGGGTGGCGCGCGAGGGGCGGATCAGCATCGGGCTCGATGTCTTCGCGACCGAGCCGCTCCCGGCCGACAGCGGCTTTCGGGCGCTGCCGCGGGTCAGCCTGACTCCACACACCGCGGGGCCGACGATCGACCGTTACCAGGATGCGGTGGCGTTCGCGCTGCGCAACCTGCGCGCCCACGTGGAGGGCCGGCCGCTCGAGGCGGTGATCACGCCGGAGATCTACGATCAGAGTTCGTAGGCGCGTGGGAGTGGACCCAAGGCTCCGGCAGAATCAGACTCTCGCGAAACCGGACAGGCGGGCGAAGTGAAAACGACCACCACGAGGGTCCAAATTTCCCGCGACGATCGTGGGCTTCGTCGAACGCTCGTGGTGGAGGCGGGGCCCACACCCGACGCCTTGATTCGGGCGTGACTTCCCGCGGGGTGAGGGCACCCCGCCCGCCTACGTGGTTTGCACCGGCGGGGCGCCGTGCAGGGCCTCGGCCCGCTGGTTGAAGGCGGCGAGCAGCTCCGTGTGTTCGCGCGCTTCCGCCCCATTGACGTGCACGAGTCCGCGCGCGAAGGGCGGCTGTTCGGCGGGTTCGTCCTGCCATTGCGCCCAGAGGTAACCCACGACGTCCGGGTGGCGGGCGAGGCGGTCGAGCGAGGTGCGCGCCCGCCGCAGCAGGCGCTCGAACGTGGTGAGCCGGCGCGGACGGCGCGCGGCGGGGGCGGAGGCCGCCGGTTCCTCGGACCACGCCACATCGCTGGCGAGGACCGGCTGCGAGGGGTGGGCGCCGGTGCCGGGCAGCTCACGCCAGTCGGGCAGCCCCACGTCCACCGCCGGATACGTGCACTCGGCGCGCACGGCGGCGCCGGTCCGGCCGACGGAGCGGCAGCCCAGGACGAGGTGATTCGCATCGGCGGCACGCACCGCGGCCGCCGCGACCGGAAAATACCGCCGCGCAAACTCGCGCGCCCAGCGGGCCTCGTCACGCAGGTAGCCGCGGGTCGAGATGCCGCGTTCGGACCGGGTGAGCTCGCGCACGACCTCCTTGTTGGCCAGCGGGACGCCCCAGGCGCGGGCCAGCGTATCCAGTTTTCCACCATGCAGGGCGAGGGCGAATTCCCAGGCGGCGTGGTAGGCGGCGAAACTCGGTTCGAGGCTGAGGCAGAGCTGCAGCAGGGACGGCCGGCCCGGGACCGGGACGTGCGCCCATTCCAGCCGGTGGTCGGTGACCCAGCCGATGAGCAGCCGGTCCGCGGCGAGCGGCGGGCAGACTGCGGCCGCGCGGGCGGTCGCGAGACGGGGCCACTCCGGGTCGAACACGTCGGGCAGCCGCAGTCCCGGCGCCACGAGGAGCGGAACGGCCTGGCAGAACTCCACCGTCCCTAGGAAAGGCAGGCCGTCGTCACGCCCGGCGGAGTCGGGACTGACGCCGAGCGCATTGAACCCCCAGCTGCGCAAGCGCGCGGCGGGATCGGGCGGAAGCGCGGTGTCGGAGTGGTTAACGGGCACGCGGACCCCGTGCACGCCGCGCAGGAAAACCGGCCGGCCGTCGGGATCGATCATCCACCAGCGACCGGTGGCATCCTGCCCGACCCGGAAGAAGCCCGGCACGCCGCGGACCGAGCCGGGACGGAAGTCGCCGTCCTTCCGGGCCAGGAGATCCTCGGTGGCGGGCATGCGGGGCTATCGATCCTTGCCGCCGCCGCTCTTCCGGCCGCCCTTGCCGCCACCGAAACTGAGGATGGTGCCGGCGAGCAGGCCGACGGCGAAGACGGTGAAGAAGATCAAGGCCGCGGGCGCGCGAATCGGCGCCTTCGCCGTCGTGCCCATCACCGGAAACTGAAAGTCGATCTGATGCGGGTTGTGCATGCCCACGTAGAGCATCACGAAAAGGATCGCGAGGAGCGCGATGGTTTTGACGATGGCCTTGAGCATGGGTCGGGTGCGTACCTCGTAGAGGCCGGTCCGGCGCGCCGCAAACGCAAATCGATCCCACGCCCCCGGCGAAGAGTCGGGAGCGTTACCTGCGGGCCCGGGGCGGGACGCCTCGCCTCAGGCGGAAACCGCTCAGCCGTTGCGATCCATGAGCTCGTCGTACGCCGTGCTGAGGTTCGCCGGCAGCCGGTTGCCGGGTCCGACCGGCGCGTGGAAATCGGGGAAACCGGGCAGGTTCTCGACCGCCACGATCCTTTCCTTGGGTTCGCCGGCGTTGATCTGTTTCTGCGTGTACTCGAGCAGGCCGGTGAGGTAGTCGCGAAACACCAGCAGGTCGGCACTCGTGCCCGTCACGCCGAACTTCGCGCTGGCGTGCCCGAAGATGTAGATCGCGTCCTGCGGATAGGTCTTCGCGACCGTCTCGAGCACGCGGATCCAGCCCTTGATGCGCCCGCCGCCGGGGCGGTCGATCGCCGGGTAAAGGCGGTTGAACATCAGGTCGCCCAGGTGAATGACGTTCGCCCGCTCGAAGTGCGTGACGATGTCGCCCTTGGTGTGCGCGGCGCCGAAGTATTTCGCGGCGACCACGTCGTCGCCGAGGGACTGGCGCCAGGTGTCGGTGAACGTCGTGTCCGCCACCACCGGCACCTCACCCTTCTTGTCCGCCGCCGCGCGCGCGCGCTGCAGTTCGGGAACGTTCGCGTGGGCCACGAGCTTCTTCGTGGCCGGCCGCAGCACGCCGTTGCCACCGGTGTGATCGCCGTGATGGTGCGAGTTGATCACGACATCGAGCGTCCGGCCCCGGCGTCCCGGGAGCCCCTCGAGGAACAGCGGAGCGGTGCGCGCGAACTGCGTGTCGACGGACGCGAGCGCATCCGGGTTCACGAGCCAGCCGATCGTGCCGCCCTGGGCGGTGAAATAGCCGGTGTTGCGGCGCAGCGGCTTGAATTCCGGCGTGACCGGCGCCGGCGCGGCGGTGGCCGGACGGGGAGCCGCGGTCTGGGCGAGGGCTAACGGTCGGGCGAGACAGCCGCCGGCCGTGATCAGGGAGGAGCGAACGAGGAAGTCACGTCGGTTCATGGTGGGGAGACCCTTACGCATACTCACGCCGGCCCGGATGGCCAGCGGCATCGGCCGTTGGCCCGCCCGGGGCGCAGATTGGCTGTAACTTTCCCCCGGGCTCCCGGTTCTCACCGGCAACCTCTGCCATGTCCCGCCGCCGTGTACGCCTCACTCGAAGAACTTCCGCACGCTTCGTCCGCCTTTCGGACCACGGCTGACCACGGACCGGCGCCGGTGAAACCGCTCGCTCCGGCGCGCCCCGCCTCCGACACTCCGCCTGCCCGCCCGGACGCCGTGGACGCCACGACCGAACAACGTTCAGACCACGACCTGATGCTCGCCGTGCGCGCCGGCGAACTCGACGCGCTGGGTGAGCTGTTCGAGCGCCACCACGGACCGCTCTTCGGCTACCTGGTCAAGCTCACGGGCCACCGCGCGTCCGCCGAGGACATCACGCAGACCGTCTTCCAGCGGATGCTCAAGTATCGTCACACGTATCGTGACGACGGGAGCTTCACCGCGTGGATGTACCACCTGGCCCGGCGATGTGCGGCCGACGCCTTTCGCAAGGGAAACTCCGCGCCCCGGTCCACGGACCCGACCGACCTGCACGACTTTGCGGATGAGGCACCTCATGCCGCCGTCCATGCGGTCAACCGGGACGACCACGCACTGCTCCACCTCGCGCTGCAGCAGCTTCACCGCGACGACCGCGAGGTACTCCTCCTGTCGCGTTTCCAGGAACTCTCGTTCGCCGAGATCTCCGGCATCCTCGAATGCTCCGTCGGCGCCGCCAAGGTGCGGGCCCACCGGGCGCTGCACGAACTGCGGCAGGTGTATTTCCGCCTGCAGAAGAAGCCGATCGCCTGAAGCACATCTGACCCGCGCATCGCCATGAAGACTCGCCCCGGATCGTCCGCTGCACCCCGCCGAGAACCCAAGGCCGAAGGCGCATCGACGACCGCACTCCGCCCAGCTCCGAACGCACTGCCACGATGAACTGCACCCGCGCCCGCGAACATTTGCCCGAGCTGCTCGATGCCCGCACCGGACCGGCGGAGCTGCCCGAGGTGCGCGCCCACCTGGCAGTCTGTGCGGACTGTCAGCGCGAAGCCGAAGCGCTGCGCGTCACGCTGTCCGGCCTGGATGCCCTGCCGGTGCCGGCTCCCTCGCCGCGGCTGCGCCGCGACTTCTACGCGCTGCTCGCCGCGGAGCGGGCCGGCGGGCCCGCGAGCGTCCCCGCGCCCCGGCCGTCTCCGCCGCGCCGCGCGGCCTGGCGGTGGCTGCTGTATCCGGTGGCCGGATGCGCGTTGCTCGCGCTGGGTTTCCTGGCCGGACAGCGGACGCCGCCGGTCCCCGGGGGCGCGGCCGCCGAGCGCGGCACCCAGCAGGAACTCGCGGCCCTGCGGGAGCAGATGGGACAGCAGCGCGACCAGCTCGCGAAGATGACCACTCTCGTGACCTACTCGCTGCTGCAACAGCAGCAGCACCCCGCCAACGAACGCCTCCAGCAACTGCTCGCCCAGGCGCGCCAGGAGCAGCCTTCCGAGCGCACATTGGACACGTTGATCAGCGCGCTGACGCTCGATCCGAGCGTGAACATCCGGCTTCGCGCCATTGAGGCGCTTTACCCGCATGCGGAACGCGAACTCGTGCGGTCGGGCGTGCTCGCCGCCCTCCCCCGCGAACAACACCCGCTCGTCCAGCTGGAACTGATCGAGTTCATCGCGCTCACCCAGGACCGCAGCGCCGCTCCGGTGCTCGAGCGGGTCTCCGCCG
>JAEUHA010000694.1 GCA_016793535.1 Opitutaceae bacterium
CAGCTGGAATGCGGCGGGCGCGTGTGCATCGGCACGCTGCCGGCCGGCATTTTCGAGGCGACCGGTTCGAACGGCGAGGACACCGAGGGACTCGTCGACTACGCGCGGAGCATCGAGGGCGTCGCGATCGGCGCGCTGATCGAACAGCGCGCCGACGGTTCGGTGAAGGCGAGCCTGCGGGCGAAGGACGCGACGTTCCGCGTGGACCTCGCGGCCGCGCGCTTCAACGGGGGCGGCCACGCCTGCGCGGCGGGTCTCAACCTGAAACAGAACACCGAGGGCTTCTACGCCCGGCTGGTGGCGGTGCTCGAGGAACGGCTCGCCCTGGCGGACGCGGCCCGGGGACCCTGACGACATGCTGGCACCACCGAAGGAACTCGAGGGCATCCTCCTCGTCGACAAACCCCGCGACCATACGTCGCACGACGTGGTGGCGCGGCTGCGCGGCAAGCTGAAGATGAAGCGTATCGGCCATGCGGGTACGCTCGATCCGATGGCGACCGGACTGCTGATCATCCTCGTCGGCAAGGCCACGCGCGTTTCCCAGTATCTCACCAGTCTCGACAAGGAGTACGAGGGGACGATCGAACTCGGCAAGGTGACGGACACGCAGGACGCCGATGGCGAGGTGATGGAGACGCGGCCGGTGCCGCCGCTGACGGAGGCAGACGTGAAAGCCGCCATCCAGGGATTTCTGGGCGACCAGTACCAGACCCCGCCGATGTATTCCGCGATCAAGATCGACGGCGTGCCGCTCTACAAGAGCGCGCGGAAAGGGGAGGACGTCGACCGCGAGCCGCGGTTCATCCGCGTGATGAGCTGGGACGTGACGCGATTCGTGCCGCCGCAGATCGACTTTCGGCTGCGTTGCACCAAGGGCACGTACGTGCGCACGCTCGCGCACGACCTCGGGCAGAAGCTCGGCTGCGGGGCGCATCTTTCGGCGCTGCGGCGGACGGCGACCGACAAGTTCAACGTCGCGCAGGCGCTCACGTTGGAGCAGATTTTTGCGCTGACGCTCCCGGAGATCGAGAAGCGGCTGATCGCACCCCGGGACGCGGTGCCGAGTCTCGCGCTGTGATCCGGGTACAACGGGCCACGGCGGGACGGTGAGGCGATGAAACTTCCGGCGCAGATCGACGGACTCGAACGGGTCGAACTCCCGGCGGGACCGTTGCATCTCGCGATCGGCATGTTCGACGGCGTGCACATCGGGCACCGGGCCGTGGTCGAGGCGGCCGTGCACGCGGCTCGGGCGTCCGGTGGCATCGGTGGCGTGCTGACGTTCTGGCCCCATCCGAGCACCCTCTTTCGGCCGGACAAGCCGACGCGGCTCCTGCAGACTCCGGCACTCAAGGCGCGGCAACTCATCGCGCTCGGCGTGGACGTGGTGTTCACGCAGGCGTTCACCCTCGAACTCGCCGCGCTGCCGGCGGAGGAGTTTCTTCCGTGGCTGCAGCGCCGCCTGCCGACGCTCGCGGCGGTTTATGTCGGGGAGAATTTTCGTTTTGGCCAGGGGCGCCGGGGCGATGTCGCGCTGCTGGTGGGAGAGGGCCGCCGGCTGGGATTGCGGGTGTTTAGTGCGCCCCGGGTGAGCCTCGACGGCGAGCCGATCAGCAGCACGCGCATTCGCGAACTGCTCGAGGCGGGCGACGTCGCCGCCGCGAACGCCCGCCTGGGCTATCCCTACACGGCCGAGGGTGTCGTCACCCCCGGCAAGCGCCTGGGACGCACGATCGGGTTTCCTACGTTGAATATCGCGTGGGCGCCGGAGTTGCGGCCGCGATTGGGCGTGTACGCCGTCCGGGTTTCCGGTCCGCGGTCGCCGCAGCCGCGGCCCGCGGTGGCCAACTACGGCGTCCGGCCGACCGTGGAAAACGTCACCGAGCCGCGGATCGAGGCGCACATCCTCGGAGAGTGCCCGTTCGGCGAAGGCGATGCCGTGACGATCGAGTGGCTGCGGTTTCTCCGCCCCGAGCAGAAATTCTCGGGCCTGGACGAACTTCGGGCGCAGATCGCCCGTGATCGGGCCGCGGCGATGGCCTATTTCGGGGTCTGAGCGCGGCGTTTTTGTTTCTCCGGGAGCGCGGATGTCTCCGGCTGCGGTACGATCGGAAGCGGACGAGGACGTCCGCGCTCCCAGGGCGCGGCGCGTGAGATTTTTCCTTGCGCTGACGGGCGCCGGTGGCGTTACTCGCCAACTCAGATTTCCGGACCTTTAGCTCAGTTGGTTAGAGCGTTTCCTTGACATGGAAAAGGTCACTGGTTCGAGTCCAGTAAGGTCCACCATCTGATAAAGCCGCTTGTCCCCAGGGAGATGCGGCTTTTTGCTTTCCTGACGCCGGCTGTGGCTCGACCTCTGTTCCCGTCCCTTTCAACGTCCCTATCCCCGATGTCCGCCCCCAAACGACTCGACGAAAAGATCGCCAGGATCCGCTCCGGTGCCGCCACCCGCCGCGACTTCATCATCGCTGATGCGAAGGATGCCGACATGGCGTTTGGCATCACCGCCCCCGGGCCCGGGCAGTGCCGGGTGGACCGGCATCGGGAGGCAGAGGCGTGCTGGAAATCCCTGGAGGATTATCGGCAGCAGATCCGGGCGGTCATCGCGCAGGACATCGTCGACATCGTGTTGCTGTCCGCGTCCAACGTCGAGCAACTGGCCATCCGCGAGAAGCTTTTCTCCGGGTCCCCGATCACGCCGGCGGCGCGCGCCAACGACACGAGTGACATCTGGGTGGTGCGGGGAGGGAAGTACCCGACGCTGCCGTCGCGGGCGTTCCGCACCGCCACGATCGAGCACATGAAATACGGCCGCCTGCAGGCCGACTGCACGCAGTCGCATATCGGGGCGGACCTCGGGCTCTACTCGATCACCTTTACGAACAACATCGATTGGGACTTCAAGGCGCTCGAGGATTTCACGGCCTTCCGCCTCGAGGCCGAGACCAAGCGCTTCCGCTACTTCCTCGAGGTTTTCAACCCCAACGTCGACCCCGGCATTCCCGCGGCGGCGGTGCCCGGCTTTCTCAACGACCACATCGTGCGCACCCTGGCAGGCGTCACCTCGGCCGGGCGCCCGGTGTTCCTGAAGATTCCCTACAACGGCCCGGCACCGCTCGAGGAGCTCGTCGCGTACGATCCCAATCTGATCGTCGGCATCCTCGGCGGGAGCAGCGGCACGACCCTCGACGCGTTCCAGTTGATCCACGATGCGCAGAAGTACGGCGCGCGCGTCGCGCTCTTCGGCCGCAAGATCAACCTCTCCGAACACCCGCTGGCCTTCATCGAATTTCTCCGGCGCATCGTCGACGGGGAAGTCGGGCCCGTCGAGGCCGTGAAGGCGTACCACGCGGTCCTGGACAAGGTCGGCGTCAAGCCGCACCGCCGCCTGCAGCAGGACCTCCAGCTTACCGCCACCGCCACGCACTACCGGCGGTAGCGGCCGGGGCTGGCGGCACGAGCGGCGTTTTGCCGCGATCGGCCGGCCGACAGCACGTTCGGTCGCGGCATGAAGCCGCTCCTCCTGTGTGAACACGCGACTTTAGCCCGGAGTTGCATCGATGCGCCGGGCCGGGTGCTCTTGGGGCATGACGTCTCCGATCCCAGCCCCGCGCCGGAAGTTCGGCGGGCTGCTCACGCGCCGTGAGCGGTGGGGCCTGTCGTGGCGCGGCTGGCTGGCGGCGGGCGTGCTGATGATCACCGCCGGCACGGGCTTCGTGCTGGGCGTGTATCCGTTTTTCGCATTCACCGCGCGGGTCGAGACCCGCCTGCTCGCGATGGAGGGCTGGATCGACCTCTACGCCGTGCAGGCGACGGCCGCCGAGTTTCGCGCGGGCGGGTACGAACGCGTCTTCACCACGGGCGGCCCGGTCGTGGGCATGGGCGGTTACACGAACGACTACAACACCTCGGCCAGCGTCGGGGCGGGCCGTTTGCGGCAGGCCGGTCTGCCGTCGGACGTCGTGCAGATGGTCCCGTCGCGGGTGCTGTCGCGCGACCGCACCTACAGTTCCGCCCTGGCCTTGAAGGAATGGTGCGCGGAAAATGGGGTGCCGTTGAAGCGGATCAACATCGTCACGGCGGACGTGCACGCGCGGCGGACGCGGCTCCTCTTTCAGAAGGCGCTCGGTCCGGACGTGGAGGTCGGGATCATCTCCATCCCGCATCCGGACTACGATGCCCGGCGGTGGTGGCGTTATAGCCAGGGCGTCCGGGTGGTGATCGGAGAGTGCATCGCATACGTGTACGCGCGGCTCTTTTTCCATCCCTGACGCGATCGGACCGCCCGGAGGTGGGTTCGCCCGGTGTGCGTGAAGCCGGTCCTGCAGCCGAAGCGTCGCAAACCGTATCGCGACCGATCACTCGTAGGTGTACTTCGTGATCCACGGATCACGCGTCTTCTGCTGGTACGCCTTCAGGCGCTCCGAGAGATCCTTGAACACCGCGGCGTGGCCGGGGTCCGTGGCGAGGTTCACGACCTCGTCCGGATCCTTCTGCAGATCGTAAAGCTCGTACCGCGGCCGGAACGTGTAGTCCGCGATCCGGCGCTTGCCGTAGTGCGTGCGTTCGCCCCGGAGGGAGGCCTGCCAGGTCGCCGACGCGTACAAGTCGGACGCAAACGGATACGGGAGCTGGTTCGCGAGATTGAGGATGAGTTTGTAGCGGTCGGTGCGGATCATCCGCATCGGGTAGTACATCGTGATCTCGTGGAACTGGTGCGACGCGAAGACGAGATCCCAGCCCGGCAGCTTTTCGCCGTCCAGCGTCGGCAGGAACGACCGGCCGTGGAATTCGTACTTCGCGAGGGCGGGCGCGGCCTTCTTCTTGGGTGCGCCCTTCTTCGCCGCGGCGGCGGCCGGTGCAGCGGGAACGCTTTCCGGATCGCCGGCACGGAACGGCGGAGCGAGCACCTCCTTCACGCCGGCGAAGTCGAGAATCGTCGGGGTGATGTCGACCCAGGAGACCATCGCGTCCGTCGCGACCCCCCGCCGGCGCTGGTCCGGACTGCGCACGACGAGCGGCAGCTTCATGCCGGGCTCGTAGAGGGTGGTCTTGGCGCCGGGCCACGCCATGCCGTTGTCGGCGCCGAAAATGATCAGCGTGTTCTCGTATTGCCCGGTCTCCTTGAGGATCGCGATGAGCCGCGCGAGCCCCTGGTCGGTGCGCGAGATCGCCTGGTAATACTGCGCGAGCTCGGCCCGCGTCTCTGGCAGGTCGGGCAGGTGGGGATGCACCGCGAGTGACATTTCGCTGTAGGTGACGTCCTTGATTCCCGGATACTGCTGGTGGTTGCCGAACGGGTTGGGCTTGAGGGGATGGCCCGCGATCTCGCCGCCGGATCGGTGCGGCGTGAGCGGGCAGAAATAGAGGAAGAACGGCTTGCTCTGGTCGGCGATGAACGCGCGGGCGTCCTCGGCCATGCCGACCGGATTCCACGCGTTGCTGGGGATGGCGGTGCCGAACTGGTAAACGGGTTCCGGGGCGAGATGGTACTTGCCGATCCGGCCCGTGCGGTAGCCGTTCGCGGCGAGGATGACGGGCAGCGACATCACGCTGCGGTAGGTGCTGAAATGATGCTCCGCGTGCGCGTGACCGTAGTGACCCGTGGCGTGGTTCTGCAGGCCGGTCATCAGCACGGAGCGGCTGGCGCTGCAGCTGGCCGACGTGCAGAAGGCATTCCGAAACAGCGTGCCCTCGCGGGCGAGCTGGTCGAGGGCCGGCGTCTTCACGACCGGATTGCCGTAGCAGCCGGCGTCCTGGCCCATGTCGTCGGCGATGAAGAGAATGACGTTGCGGGGCGCGGCGGCAACGGCGGAGGCGGCGCACAGGAGGACGCAGAGCAGGGTGGCGAGGCGGAGCGGTGGGGTCATGACGGAGAAAGCGGGCGGCAAGGAGATTTCGGGCCTGGATGTAGGCGGGGTGCCCTCACCCCGCGGGCGTGGTGGTCGCAAGGGATTGGCGCGGGGGGAGGGCCCCCCCCCAACCGAGGGG
>JAEUHA010000013.1 GCA_016793535.1 Opitutaceae bacterium
GAACAACCATCCGTCGCTGAGCTACCTGTTCTCCAGCCTGTTCATCGGGCCGACGAGCCAGGCGCCGCGGCTCGACGAGGCGCGCAACGACTCGCTCTACGAACTCGAGATCGCGTTTCGCGAACTGCAGCGGCAGCAGGAACGCTCCGGCTTCGTGCCGCCGTGGCTCGTGGACCGGATCTTCCGCAACCTGCTCACCGACGTCTCCGGCAACACGCACCGCGCGGAGTTCTGCATCGACAAGCTCTACTCGCCCGACAGCGCCACGGGCCGGCTCGGCCTGCTCGAGTTGCGCGCCTTCGAGATGCCGCCGCACGCGCGCATGAGCCTCGCCCAGCAGCTCCTGCTGCGCGGCCTCGTCGCCCGCTTCTGGGATCATCCGTACACCCCGGAGCGGCTCGTGCGCTGGGGCACCGACCTGCACGACCGTCACCTGCTCCCGCATTTCTGCCAGGAGGATTTCGCCGACGTCGTGGCCGATCTGCGCGGTTGGGGTTTCGACTTCGAGGCCGCGTGGTTCGCCCCGCACTTCGAATTCCGCTTCCCGCTCAACGGCCGGGTCCACTACCGCGGGATGGAGCTCGAGCTCCGCCACGCCCTCGAGCCCTGGCACGTCATGGGCGAGGAGGGCGCCGCGGGCGGCACCGTGCGCTTCGTCGACTCCTCCGTCGAACGTATCCAGGTCAAGGTGACCGGCTTCACGCCCGAGCGCTACGTGCTCGCGTGCAACGGCGCGCGCGTCCCGCTCCAGCCGACGGGCGTCAACGGCGAGTTCGTCGCGGGCGTGCGTTACCGCGCCTGGCAGCCGCCGTCGTGCCTGCACCCGACCATCGGCGTGCACAGTCCGCTGGTGTTCGACCTCGTCGACACGTGGAACGGCAAGGCCATCGGCGGCTGCACGTATCACGTCGCGCACCCGGGTGGCCGCAATTACACGAGCTTCCCGGTGAACGCCTATGAGGCCGAAAGCCGCCGGCTCGCGCGGTTCACGCCGCACGGCCACACGCCGGGTCAGAATCTGCCGCTCGCCGGGCGCACCGTCGCGCCCGAGCTGCCGCACACGCTGGACCTGCGCGATCCGTTCAAGGTGGCGCGGGGCTGAGCTAAAGCTCCCGTTGAAGGTTGAAAGTTGAAGGTTGAAAGACCGATCCAAGCCAGACGTTGCGGATGGAACCGTCTCGACGCCGGGACCCGGCGGCCTGACTTTCAACTTTCACCCTTCAACTTTCAACACCGCCCCGCTCCCCGTGTCCGCCTCCGCTCCGCCGTTCACCACCGACCCGCTCCCCGGCTACACCGGGGCGGCGGATCGTTTCGACGAGCTGAAGGGACGCGACGGCAAGGTGCGGCCGCACTGGGCGGAGTTTTTCCGGCATCTCGGCCCTGATCCGGCGTTCACGCTCCGCCAGGCGCAGGCCGCCTGCCAGCGGGCGATCGTCGAGCAGGACGTGAGCATGAACGTCTACGCGGGCGAGCGTTCCGCCGCGCTGCCCTGGCCGCTCGACGCGGTGCCGCTGCTGATCGGCGCGGACGACTGGGCGACGCTTTCCGCCGGCCTGCGCCAGCGCGCGCGCTTGCTCAACGAACTGCTGCGCGACCTTTACGGCCCGCAGACGCTGCTGCGCAACGGCTCGATCCCCGCCGCCCTCGCGCTGGCCAACCCGCAGTTTCTGCGGCCGTGCGTCGGCCTCGCCCGGCCGCGCCAGGTCATGCTGCACACGTGCGCGGTCGACCTCGCCCGTTCGCCGGACGGCCAGTGGTGGGTGCTGCGGGACCGCATCGACGCTCCGTCCGGGCTGGGCTACTCGCTGCAGAACCGGATCCTCACCCGCGAGGTCCTGCCGCAGGCCTTCCGCCGCGCGCCGGTGGAACGGCTCTACGAATTCTTCCGCGGCTTCCGCTCCTCGATCTCCGGGCTGGGCCGCGCGCGCGAGGGCGAGGACCCGCGCGTCGTCTTCCTCACGCCCGGCCCGGCCAACGAAACCTATTTCGAGCATGCCTACCTCGCCCGCTACCTGGGCTACCCGCTCGTCGAGGGCGCCGACCTCACCACGCGGGACCGGCACGTCTACCTGCGCACGGTGGGCGGACTGAAGCGCGTCGACACGCTAGTGCGGCGCGTGGATTCCAGTTTCTGCGATCCGCTCGAACTGCATGCGCATTCGCTGCTGGGCGTGCCGGGCCTCGTGCACGCCGCCCACGACCACCGCGTCGCCCTCGCCAACCAGCTTGGGGCCGGCGCGCTGGAGACGACCGCGCTGCTCGCGTTTCTCGCCCCGCTCGCGCGCGAGGTGCTGGGCGAGAAACTCAAGCTGCCGAGCGTGGCCACCTGGTGGTGCGGCCAGGAGGAGGCGCGGCAATACGTCCTCGAACACCTCGATTCCCTCGTCGTCAAACCGACCTTCCGCCCCCCGGGGCCCTCGGCCACGTGCTACGGTCCATCCCTGACCGCCGCGGAACGCGCCGCGCTCGCCGCCGACATCCAGGCGCGGCCGTGGGCGCATTGCGGACAGGAACGCGTGCTCCTCGGCACCACCCCCGCGTGGATCGACGACACGCTGCGGCCGGCGCCGTTCATCCTGCGGCTCTTCGTCTGCTGGCAGGACGGCGACTACCACGTGATGCCCGGCGGCCTCACGCGGTTCCAGCCCGCGGGCGACGACGCGCTCGTCAGCCTGCAGCAGGGCGGCATCACCAAGGACACGTGGGTCCTGCGCGCGGACGGCGTCGATCCCGCACCGCTGCCGCCGGCGGTGCCGCTGGCGGACACGGTGTTCCGCGCCGCCGACACGCCCAGCCGGCTCGCGGACAATCTTTTCTGGCTCGGCCGCTACCTGGAGCGCACCGCGCAGCTCGCGCGGCTGCTCGACAAGCTCGATCCGCTGCTGCGGGACGAGATCGCGGCGCTCGAGCCGGCGGTCGCGGGTGCGGCGCTGCGCCTGCTGTTGTCCATCCAGGGCGCGCCCGTGCCCCCGGAGGCGACGCTCGACCAGCTCGACGTGCTGCTCGATGCGTCGATCCACAACCGTGCGCTGCCCTCGAGCCTCGCGTCCAACCTCTCGCACCTGATCCGCAATCTCGACCATGCGAAGGTGCGGCTGCCGCCCGAGGCCTGGCGCTGCCTGCGTCACCTGCGCCTCGCCGCCGACGCCGAGGAGGCGCCCGCCCCGGCGGAACTGGTCCGGCACCTGGCGGCGCTCGAGGCCATCGCCAACGAGACCCTCGCGCACGACACCGCCTGGCGCTTCCTCATGCTCGGCCGCCTGATCGAGCGCGCCCAGCACCTCGTGTTTCTCGCGCGGCACCTGCTCGGCGGCCTCGGCGTGCCGCCGGCGGCGCCACGCCCGGGGCACCCCGCCGCTGCGGCGGGTCCGTCGGAGTTCCGGCTGCAATCGCTGCTGCATTTCGCCGAGAGCCTCTTCAGCTACCGCACCACGTATCACGGGGTTTTCCAGCCCGCGCTCGTGCTCGCGTGGCTCTTCTCCGCCGAGGAAAACCCGCGCGGGCTGCACTTCCTCGCGGAACAGATCAACACCCACCTCGGGCAGCTGCCCGACGAGCTCGCCCCGCGCGCTGTATCCGGATTGCGGACACTCGCGTTCCGGCTGCTCAGCCGCGTCCGGCTGCTCGACACCCCCGCGCTCGTCGCGACGCCCGGCCAGGCTGCGGCGTTTTTCAACGAAAGCCACGCCACGCTGGCGGAGCTGAGCGACCAGGTCACCCAGGTCTACTTCACCCACACCGAGGCCCCGCCGGCCCGGCGCTGACCCATGCCCGTCTACCGTGTCACCCACAGCACGCGCTACCGGCACACCGCGCCGTCGACGGCGGCCTGGCAGTCGCTGCACCTGCATCCGCGCGGCGAGTCAGGCCAGATTCCCCTCGCCTTCGAGCTGGAGATTTCACCGTCGGCCGGGGATCTCGCGACGCGGACGGATTTCTTCGGCAATACCCAGCACGTTTTCACGCTGCGTGAACCCCACACCGAGCTGGTGATCACGAGCAGCAGCCTCGTGCAGCGGGACGAGTCCGCGCTGCCCATGCCCGGCCTCACCCCGGCGCTTTCCGCCGCCCGGGAACAGGTCGCCGCCGCCATCGCCGCCGGGCCGGATTTCATCCTCGAACAGTACCTGCATCCGTCCGTGCACGTCCCGTTTCCGCCCGCCGCCCGGGAGCTCGCCGCGGATCTGGATGCGGACGATCCGCCGGCCCTCGCGTGGCTGACCGCCGTGGGCGCGCGCTTCGCGGAACGGTTCACCTTTGATCCGAAGGCGACCACGCTGGCGACGCCGCTGACGGACGTCCTGCGGCACCGGCGCGGCGTCTGCCAGGATTTCGCGCACCTGTTGATCAGCTGCGTGCGGCAGCACGGACTGCCCGCCGCCTACGTGAGCGGTTACCTGCTCACCACGCCGCCGCCCGGCAAGGCCCGGCTCCGCGGCGCCGACGCGTCGCACGCGTGGGTCTCGGTCTACATTCCCGGCACCGGGTGGATCGACTACGATCCGACCAACGCGTGTTTCGTTTCCACCGGACACATCGTCGTCGCCCGCGGTCGCGACTACGCCGACGTCAGTCCCGTCAAGGGCCTGTTCAGCGGCGGCGGCACGCACACGCTGGCCACGGAAGTCACCGTCGAGCCCGAGGATTAAACGGTGCGGCGGCTTCCGGCCGCAGATCCGTTCCCCACCCTACACGGCCGCAGGATGCCGCCGCCACTTCACCGCGGGTTGTCGACGATGTGGACCTGCGTGATATCACGATCCACCAGTTTCTTCCGGTCGTCCGTCGCCCAGAATTCGTAGTAGAAATCAGTTTTCCCGATCCGCTTGTAGAAATAGTAGAAGCGGTAGGAGTCGTCGGAAATCTTCCACGGCTTCTTCAACGAAGCCCACACCGAGCCCACTTTCTTCAGCATGAAGCGATCGCGCATCTTGCGCTCTTCGCGGAAGTCCGCGTCGGAGAGCCGGTCCGTGGACACCTTGGGCAGCGTCGCGTCGGCGGCGACCTGAGCCGCCGCCGCCTTTTCCCGCGCCTCCAGCACCGAATAGCGGCCGCCGAGCGCCGCCGTCCGGTGCGCGGTCTCGAGCGCG
>JAEUHA010000247.1 GCA_016793535.1 Opitutaceae bacterium
CGGCGCTGAGGTCGAGAATCGTCCGAGCCTTTATGTACTGGAAGCCATCCGGGCCGAAGGCGGGCTGTGCAATGCGTTTGTTCAGCCCGCGGTAGTTCCATTTTGGGGACACGGTCAGACGCTTCCAGTTCAGGGACAGGCCCCAGTTGGCCGTACGGGGGACGAAGCTCTCGAACGACCCGTGCGGGTTGCCCTCGAGCCGCAGTTGCGTGGCATTGGCGAACACGGTGACGTACCGGCCCCAGTTGCCCAGTCCACGCAGGGTGTGCCGCGCGTTGAATTCCACGCCGCTCACGCGGGCGCGGCCGGAATTGAACTTGGTGCTCAGGTTCCAGCCGACGTACCTCTCGTCCAGCCCGAGCTGCGCGAGGTCCGCCAGCGTGGCCAGCCACACGCTCGTGCCGAAGAAGTCATCGATCTCCTTGATGAAGCCGCCGGCGCTGAAAAGTCCCCCCTGCGCGGTGTAGTATTCGAAGGAGAGGTCGTAGTTGTCCGCCGTCCAGGGTTTCAGGCCGGTGTTCCGGATGGTGATGTTGCCCCGCACGATCGCCGGATTGTCGAGCTGGTCCCCGTCCAGATCCGCCTCCTGGATAGTCGCGTTGGGAATGGTATCCGCAAAGTCAGGACGTCCGTAGGTCCGCGCGTAGGCGGCCCGCGCCAGGAAGTTCTCCCGTACGTTGTAGGTCAGATGGACGCTTGGGTAGTAACCATCGTAGCTGCGGGTGACGGAGTAGCCACGCTCGACCCGGACCAGTTCCGCCTCCGCGAGGGAACCGGCCGGGCCCGCCTCCGGCCGGCGAATCCGAGCGCCCTGAGCGTTGCGCACGAAAGTGCCGTTCGCGTTTCTCTGAAAGACGGCGTTCGGGTCAAACAACGTGCCCTGGCCGCCGGTTTCGGTGCGCTCGTAGCGCACTCCCGTCAGGAGATGGAGCCGGCCCTGGAACAGCCGAACTTCGCCCTGGATGTAGCCGGCCGACACTTTCTCGGTGGCGTACTCGGAGGCGTTGCGGCGGGAGGTCTCGTTGGCGACCTGCTGGGCGAGTGTCTGCGTGAGAAACGAAGGGTTCTGCTGGTAGGCCTCCCACGCGCGCACGGCCGAGATCGGTGGAAAGCCCTGAAAGCCGAGAAACGCCTCCTGGTTGACGTAGACCCGGGCGAGATACGGCGCGGGGTTGGTGTTCGCGGCGGAGAATGTCCAGGTCGATGGAGTCTCGCGTCGGTCGCGCGCCTGGTTGCGATGCAGCCCACCGACCTGGAGGGTCGCCGGGGCGGAAAGGATCGAAACCCGCCGGCCGAGGTCCAGCCGCCCAAAGCGAGAAAGCACGACGTTGCGGCGCAGGTCGCGGGTCGCGGTCGTCATCCGGTAGCTGTCCGCCGCGTAGATGTCCACCGGCTGGTTCGCGCTGTTGAACACCTCGATGCTCCCTGGCCGCTCGGGGCCGATGTCGAGAAACGAAACCCGGACCGGGCCAGCGTTGACCGCGTTGATCGCGGTGAACGGACCGTCGGCACCGGGGTTGAGCCGGGAGATCGCCCGGCCGAGGTCGATGCTGCCCGAGAGTTTCCAGGTGCCATCGTCGAGCCGGTAGCTGAGGCCGGCAACATCGCCATCGATCTCGCCGTTTTGCCGGGAACCGACCAGTGTCAGTCCGCCACGCCCCGTGGCGCCGATGGTGAAATCCGGCCCGTAGCGAAAGGCGACACCCGGGGTCGCGGGCGTTCCAACGTTTCCGGCATTGGGCGTGAGGCCGACGGTGCCCGTCTGGGCGGAAATCGTCCGGGTCACGCGGGCACTGGCGGACAACACCGAGTTGGGGGTAACCCGCCAGTCGGCTTTGAAGCCGTAGAAGCTGCGGCCGCGGTGACGGGGCGCGGTGGATAACTGGAACTGCTGGAGAAACGGCTGACTGAACGACGCTCCTGTCGCGGTGCCGGCCGCGCTCCAGGTCTTCCGCGAGATGTTCTGCGAATTGAAGGTGCGGCTGGTCATGCCCGTGATGACGATGCCGAAGTCCCGGCTCAGCGGCAGAGTGTAGTCGAAGTCGAAGCCGGGAATGATCTTTCGGGTCTTGGCGTCTCCGTAGGAGTGCGGAGTTTTTCTCAGCGTGAGGGCGTTGAGGTTGCCCGTCAGGTTCACGCCGTAGCGCAACTCGGCGCCGCGTCGCTCGAAGGCGCTCTTGCTGATCATATTCAGGGATCCGGCCAGGGAGTCGGCCGGGTTGGCCGGGGTCGGCACCTTGGTGACTTCGACGCGGGAGAGATTGTTGATCGATTGCGCGATGAGATTGACGGAGTGCGTGGCACCCGCGTGGCCCGAGGTCACCGCGGGTGCGCCGTCGAGCTGGACGGTGGTCAGGTCGGTCCCGATGCCGCGCACCGAGATTCCGGCGACCTCGGCGTTGTCATACTCCGCGACCAGCCCGGGCAGAAACTTGAGGAAATCCCCGGCGCTGCTGCCCACGATGTCGCCGAGGGAATCGGTCGCGACCACGTTCTTCAGATTGGGCGCGAAACGCTGCTCGTTGATGGCGATCGTCTCGGCATCGGTCTCCCGCACCGAGGCGACCAGGACGGGATCGAGCTTGAGGACCGCGGAGTTGGGCCCGTACCGCTCCACGCTGGTCAGAGCGATGTCGGGCACCGGGGTCGTCCCCGCGCCGACCTCGAGCCGAACCTCCTGGCGGTCGAGGCCGGTGTAGAAGACGTCGAGCACCTGGTTGCCGGCCGGGATGTCCGCGAGGCGAAACGTGCCCGATTCATCGGTGTACGTCGCCTGGTCGGTCCCTCGGACGGTGACGCGCGCCTTGTTCAGGTAGGCACCCGTCGCGCCGTTGATCACCCGGCCCGTCACCGTGCCGGCGGCGGCGGCCCCGGCGGGGAGCGGCGCAGGGTCGGCGCTGGCGGCCCACGGATGCAACGCAGCCAGGACAAGGACAACACGAAGTGTTTTCATAGCGGAAGCGGGGAGCAGTCGGCCGGAGCGTCACGGCCCTGCACGGATCAGGGAGGACGCGGAGCAGAGCGACGGTTGCCGCAAGGGGCTTCGGGACACAATCAACGATCGGAGAGCCGGAACTTTGGACTAATCATCGGGATTTTCAGCCTATCACCCGCGCGCAGGGTAGTCCAAACGTCCGGCGTTTTCGACTGATTTTCCCGCCGGCGGAAAAGTGATCGCCATTGTCCCGGTCCCCGGGAGCCTGATCCCCACCGGTGCCGCCCGCCGGGTCATGCCCCGGCCGGCGACGCGGGCCCCTGTCATGTCCACTTCACGCCTTTTCGCCCCGGCGCCGGCGGACCTCCCGGCCGGTGTATCCGGTCTGCGGTGACGCGACGCGTGCAGCCCATGGCAGCCACGCGGAGTGACGGCAAACGGCTGGCGATTTTCGCGGCGGGAGGCTTCCTGCTGCTTTTCGCCTGGCTGGTTCCGCTGCCAACTCCGCACGAGGTTGCGGGTCGAAGCATCGCCCTGACCGAAGGGGGCAAGCTGTCGCTGGGCGTGCTGGCTCTGGTCGTGCTCTTCTGGGTGACCGAGGTCATGCCATTCGCGGTGACCGGATTTCTCGCCATTGTGCTCATTCACGCGCTGGGAATTCAGGAGTTCAATCAGACGCTGGCGAAGGGATTCGGGCATCCGGTGACGGCTTTCGTGATCGGAGTATTCCTGCTTTCGCTCGCGGTCACCAAGACCGGTCTCGGCGCACGGCTGGCCGGTCTGCTGCTGCGGCGCGTCGGGCGTAACCCGCGTGGGATCATCTTCGCGTTCCTGGCGGCGGGCGCAGTGCTGGCCGCCGGGATCTCCGACGGAGCCGTCGCGGCCATCCTGCTGCCTCTGGCGGTCGGTGTCCTGCGCGCCGAAGGGGTGGAGCCCTTGCGCAGTAACTTCGGCAAGGCGCTGATGATGGCCTGTGCCTGGGGGCCGTCGGTCGGCGGAATCAGTACGCCGGCGGGCACCGCCTCCAACGCCATCTCGCTTTCCTATTTGCAGCAGATGGGCGGAGTCGAACGCGGTTTCGTCGACTGGCTGTTGCTCGGCGGACCCGCCGCGATCGTGCTCCTGCCGGTCGCGTGGTTGATCCTGGTCTGGTTGTTTCCCCCGGAAATGGAGCGGCTCGAGCGATCGCCGGAATTTGCACGGGTGAACCGGGATCGCTCGGCGCTCACGCGCGGAGAATGGACCACGATCGCCGTACTCGCGCTCACGCTCGGTTGCTGGATCGCCGGACCGGCCGTCAAGCAGCTGACCGGAATCACACTGTCGATCGAGTATGTGGCGTTCGCCGCCGTGCTGCTCTTCTTCGTGCCGAAACTCGATGTGCTCACCTGGGACGATGTGCACCGGGAGTTTCCGTGGGGCGCGCTTTTCCTGGTGATGACGGGCGTTGCGGTCGGCTTTGTCGTGGGCGACTCGGGTGTGGCCGAATGGCTGAGTTACAGTCTCATCCGGCAGCTCGGCACGCTGCCATTGTATGTCTCGATTGTCGGGACGGCGCTCGCCGTCTGCCTGCTGCACAATTTTTTCGTGAGCAACACCGTGACGACCGTCGTCCTGGTTCCGATTGTCCTGCATGCCGCCCGGCTGCTGGAGATGCCGCCCTGGCTGGCCGTGGCGCCGGCGGCGTTTCTTTCCACGATGGGACTGGTGCTCGTGACGACGGCGCCGACCAACATGATTCCGTATACCGCCGGCTATTTCAGCATCCGCGATTTCGCCCGGGCGGGCATCGTCATGAGTCTGGCCGGATCATTCGTGATCGGCTCGGTCATTTACCTGATGCACGTGTTGTTTGGTATCACCTGATTGGATGCAACGCCCGTTGACGCTTCACCCATGAGCATGACCCTGACGCTCCTCGGCACTGGGACGCCGGCGCCCTCCGCGCGCCGGGCGGGCTCCAGTTACCTGGTTCGGTTCGACGGACGGACTCTGCTATTCGATTGCGGCCCCGGCGCGTACAGCCGACTGCTGCAGACGCAGGCCCTGCCTGGAGACATCAGCCATCTCTTCCTGACTCACCTGCACTACGATCACTGTGCGGACTATGGGGTCTTTGAACTCGTCCGCTGGGACCAGGCCGCCGGCAACGGCGCCGAGTTGGAGGTGGTCGGGCCGGGCGGCACGCGCCAGATGACCGAGCGTCTGTTCGGAGCGGACGGAGCGTTTGCCGCCGATATCGCGGCGCGGACGCGGCACCCGGCGAGTCGGGAAATCTTCGAACGGCGCGGTGGCCGCGGGGTTCGGCGCGCTCCCGCCCCGCGGGTCACGGAATGGGAGGACGGCCTCGTTTATGAAGGCGACACCTGGCGGGTCCGGGCCGCGCCGATGGTGCACTGTGAGCCGTATTTGCACTCGCTGGCATACCGGTTGGAGACACCGTTTGGCACCGTGGTGTTCGGAGCGGACACGGCTCCGAATTCGCGCCTCACCGGGCTGGCGCGCAACGCCGATGTGCTCGTGCACATGTGTCACTTCCTGAACGGCCCCGGCGTTGACCCCCGGATGTCCGCGTCCTGCTCCGGCCACCTCGATGCGGCCGTGACCGCCCGGGAAGCGGACGTCAGAAAACTGGTCCTGGTCCACCTCGCCCCGGAGATGGATGCGCCCGGCAATCAGGAGCGCGTGCGCATGGAAGCGGCGGCGGCTTTCTCCGGACCGATCATAGTGGGCGAGGATCTCCTGACGATTGCGGTCGCGGACGGGAAGCGGCCCGCGATCTCACGTCGGACTGCGCATCAACGGTGACGCCCGGCGCCGGACGCGGTATTCGCGCGGCGAAAGTCCAGTCAGCCGGCGGAAAACGCGGTCGAAGTAGGTGTGGTTGTGAAAGCCCACCTGCCAGCAGATTTCGCTGACGGAGTGCTCCGTCTGCGCGAGCAGGTTCTTCGCCTGCTCAAGTCGATAGGTGATCAGATAACGGACCGCGGGCATGCCGACGTTCTGCTCGAACGTGCGGGCGAACGTGGAACGCGACATGCCGGCGATCTGCGCCATCTGGGCCAGCGAGACTCGCTGGGCAAAGTGGGTGTGCAGATGATCCAGCACGCGCCGGATGCGGCCATCCCGTTCGCGCCGCTGTGATGACTCGCGCACGATCAGGTGGCCGCCGAAGAAACGACGCTCGGGCGGCAGCCGCCGGCGTGCATTGCTGGCGGTTCGTGCCCGGACCATGCCCACGGCGGCGCGTCCGATTGCCACATAATCGATGTGCACCGAGGTCAGGGGGCGATGCAGGTTCACGAACAGCGGATTGTCATCGACGCCCACGACGGCGACGTCCTGTGGGACCCGGAATCCGGCCAATTCCACGCAACTCAGGCAGCTCGCGGCGACCTGGTCGTCGGCGCCGATGATACCGAGCGGCAGGCGGGTGCGCCGGACAAGCCGGAGGAATGCCGGGCCCGGTCCGACATCGGGCCCCCAGAATCGCTCCTCTCGATTGATCTCCAGCTTGGCGAAAGAGCAGCGATCGAGGCGCGCTTCGAATGCGGCCCGGAGGGTAGCGGCGCGCCAGCGGGACGCCGGATTCTGTTTCCAACCCACATAAATGAAGTCCCGCAGGCCCTGCGTGATGAGGTGTTCGGCGATCGGTCCGGCGATCGCGGCCGAGTCTCCACCCAGGGTGGGAATGGGGAGATTCAAGGTGCCGCCGATCGCGCTGACCACGGGCACGGACGCGCCGTAGCGGGTGTAAATGCGTTTGATCGCGTCGGTCTTGCCCCACACGACAATGCCGGCAAGGGACGCATCGAAGCGCCGGGTGTCGAAGCGGTCGTAGTCGCGCCAAAAAACCGACCAGCCGTGATCATTGCAGGCCTCCAGGATGCCCCGCGCGATCATGCTTTCGCGAAAACCGGAACCGTGGGTCAGAAAGAGGAGAACCTGCTTGGCCACGGGCGAAAACGGCAACCTGGATTAGGCCTGAGCGTCAACGGAGGGGCTCAGCCCGCGCCGCCGAAGACATCGGTGGGAAAACCGCTTGCCCCCACGCTGGCGGCGAACACGTAACCCGCCTCCGGCTGCGCGGCGCGGTCGGCCTCGCTCAGGCGGTTGCCGGCGGTCGTGATGAACAGGGTGTCCCGTTTCGGGCCGCCGAAGGTGCAGGTCGTCACCTGGCTTACCGGCACCCGTAGCGTATCCAGAAGTCGGGCACGCACCGGATCCCACCGGCTCACGCACCAGCCGTCCCAGTGCGCGATCCAGAGGTTGCCCTCGGTGTCGATGGTGCAGCCGTCGGGATAGCCCGGGACGCTGGAGGTGTCGATGGCGACGCGCGGGCGGGAGATGTCGCCCGTCGCGGCCTCATAGTCGAACGCCTGCACGGTCCGCGTCGGTGAATCGATGTAGTAGAGCGTGCGGTGATCCGGCGACCAGGCGAGGCCGTTGGAGATCCAGACGGGTGCACGCATGCGGCGGCAGGACCCGGCGGGATCGATGCGGTACAGCGCGCCCTGGCCCGCGGACTCGTCGATGGCCATCGTGCCGGCCCAGAGCCGGCCCTGGGGATCGCACTTGGCGTCATTGAACCGCACGGTCGAGGCATCGTGGCCGGCGGGATGAACGAAGGCCGTGGTCCGCCCGGTCTCCAGATCGAGGCGGTACACGCCGTCCTGCAGCATCGCGAGCAGCCCGCCTTCCGCGGTCGGGGCGACGGCGCCGATCAGCTGGTCAACGGGACGGGTCCGGACGGTGCCGGTGGCGAGGGTGGTCTCGAAAACCGCCTTGCCCGGAATATCGATCCAGAAGAGCGACTGGCGCGCCGGGTGCCACATGGCGCCTTCGCCCAGCGTGGCCCGAATCGCGCGGAAGAGAGAGAGGCGGGGATCGGAGTTCATCGGAAGAGAGGGCGCCGCCTTAGCCCAGGATGGGAATCATGGCTTGCGGATGTTGGCTGGGTGCTCTCACCGCGCACGAGGACGGGTCCGGTTGGGCGCGTTCGCGGGGTGAGGGCACCCCGCCCACAGGGAAACTTCGCGCCGACCGAGAGTCGCGATGCAACGCCCCGGCCCGATGCCACAGCGGCGTCATTTGGCCGTATAGCCGCCATCGACGACCAGATTGCTGCCCGTCACATAGGTCGAGGCGTCGCTCAGCAGGAAGACGACGGCACCGCTGATCTCATGCGCCTCGGCCATCCGGCCGAGCATCGTGACCTTGGCGTAGCGCTCGAGGAATGCGGCCGGCGCCGGCTTCTCGGGGTTGAAGATGCCGCCGGGGGAAACCGCGTTCACCCGGACACGCTGCGGTCCGTAGTGGGAAGCCAGATACCGCGTGAGATTCACCATGCCGCCCTTGTGGAAGAAGTAGTCGGGCGGCGCGGTCATGCTCGTGCCTTCATAGAGCCAGGGGTTCATGCCGATGACGCCCTGCATCGAGGCGATGTTCACGATGCTGCCGCCGCCGGTCTTCGCCATGGCATCGCCGATGGCGCGGACGAACGCGAAGAAGCCGGTGGCGTTGGTCTCCATCGATGCCCGCCATGCGGACAGGTCATCGGCCATCGAACGCATCGGCCGCGAGACGGCGTTGAAGACGAAGCCGTCGATCCGACCGTGCGCCGCCAGCACGCGATCGCGCAGCGCGTGCAGCGAGTCTTCGCGGCCGAAGTCGACGGTCTCCGCCTGCACCGCTCGACCGGCGTCACGCTGGCTGGCGACCAGCCCGTCGAGCTTCGTGGCGTCGCGCGAGGCGACGACCAGGGTGGCGCCACTGGCCGCGATGCCGGCCGCGAGCGTGCGGCCCAGATTGCCGGTGCCGCCGGATTGGAGGATGATCTTGCCGGCCAGGGAGAACGAGGGTGAGGGGGGAGAGGACATCGGAA
>JAEUHA010000045.1 GCA_016793535.1 Opitutaceae bacterium
CGTGAGCACGGCGCATTTCTTCATCACGAACGCCGGCGGCGCGGCCCGTCCGCGCACCAGCAGGCTCGCCAGCGCGCTGAGGTGCGGCTCATGGCCGACGATCGCCACGCCCCGGGTCGCGGAACGGAGGCGGCGGGCGACGACCGCCGGGTCGTCCTCGGGCTCGAGTCCGGGCTGCAGAACGAGCGGAACGGCGAGCTTGAGGTGCCGCGCGAGCAGCGTGGCCGTTTCGCGCGCGCGGACGAGCGGACTGTGCCAGATTTCCTCCGGCTGAAACGCGTCCGAGGACCGCAGGAACTTCCCCAGCGCGCGCACCTGCGCCCGTCCTTTCGCACTCAGCGGACGCGCGGCATCCTCCGTGCCCTCGACGGCATGCGCGTGGCGGACGAGATGGAGGATGATCATGGGGAGAGCGGACGAGTTGAGAGTTGAGCCGGAAAAACTCGGTTGAGAGTTGGGAGCTGAGGGTTGAGAGCCAAACCAAACGCATCGCCGCGTTTCCGAAGCCTCAGGGCTGCGAAGGCGCGGCGGATTGGTCTCTCAACTCTCAACCCTCAACTCCCCCTTTCCCCCTCACCCATCGAGCAGCTTGCGCGCGGCGCGCATCAGTTCGCTCAGGGCGTAGGGCTTGTAGATCACGGCCTGGCGTTCCGGTGCCACCCAGGGGACCGGGACCCGGACGTCGCTCGGCCCGGTGCACAGCACGCGCAGCGCCGGGTACTTGTCGACCAGCCGGCGCACGTAGCGCTCCGTTTCGCCGGCCAGCGAGCCGATGTACAACTGGAAGGGCCGTTTCGGCAGCCCCTCGCGGGTGAGGTCGGCAAAGGAACGGATGGACGTCACCTGATAGCCGTCGGCGGTCAGGATGCCGGCGACCATCTTGCGCACCACCTCGTCCTCCTCGACCAGCAGGATGATCTCCGTGCCGCGCAGGGACGGCAGCGGCGCCACGGCCGGGGGCAGTTCGTCGATCGGCTCGTTGACCGCCGGCAGCAGCACGTCGAAGGTCGACCCCACCAGCAGTTCGCTGCGCACGTTGATGTGGCCGCCGCTTTGCTGGACGACGCCGTAGACGAGGGCGAGGCCGAGGCCCGTGCCCTTGCCCTCGGGTTTCGTGGTGAAGAAGGGCTCGAAAAGGTGTTTCTGGGTCTCGGCGTCCATGCCCGTGCCGTTGTCGGCCACGGACAAGACCACGTACCGTCCGGCCGGTGGATCGGTCGAGCGGCGCGTCTGACCGGGCCGGATCTCACGCAACGCCGTGCTGACCACGATCCGGCCGGAGTCGCGGAGGGCGTCGCGCGCGTTGAGCACGAGGTTGAGCAGGACCTGCTGAAACTGGGCGGGATCGGTGCGGACGTTGGGCAGGGTGTCGGCGAGATCGAGTTCCAGCCGGCCGACGTCACCCAGCAGCCGGCGCAGGATGGACGCGTTTTCGTTGACGAGCTGATTGAGGCTGATGACGCGGGCGTTGAGCGGCTGGCGGCGGCTGAAGGCGAGGAGCTGCTGCGTGAGCGCG
>JAEUHA010000125.1 GCA_016793535.1 Opitutaceae bacterium
ACCGGCCCTGTGGGAGCGGCTTTACGCCACGACAGAACGGTCGGCCTCACGTTCCGTCGCGGCGAAAAGCCGCTCCCAGCGTCGGAAGGCAGAGCTTGTCCGCCTCCACTCAGGCCGGCCGGAAGTCGATCAGCCGCTTGAAGCGGTCGACCTTCTCCACCACGACGTCGAGCCGGTCGTTCAGCGCGTAGTGCTTCTTCCGCCGGCGGCCCACCAGGGCGGTGCCCGCCTGGTTCAGGGTGAAGTAGTCGTCGCCGAGCGAACTGGCGGCGACGAACCCGAACGTCATCGACTCCACGAGTTCGATGAAGAACCCGTTGGGCCGGACGTCCGTGATCACGGCCGCGAACTTCGTGCGGGGCCGCTTCTCGACCTCGCGCTCGAAGTACTCGAGCAGCTTCACCTTCACGCTGTCGCGCTCGGCCTCCGCACTGTTCACCTCGGTGAGGCTCAGGTGCTCGCCGAGCCGCTCGACGTGGGCCCGCTCGTAGCCGGCGCGGTGCCCCGGGGCCGAGGCGTGGCGCGCGTGCTTCGACAGATAGTGGTCGAACACGCGGTGCACGACCAGGTCGGCGTAGCGCCGGATGGGCGACGTGAAGTGCGTGTAGTCGTTCTTCGCGAGCCCGAAGTGGCCGTCAGGGGAATGTCGATACGCGGCCTTCTTCAGGCTGCGCAGGAGCTGGGTCCGCAGCGTGTAGCCCTGCGGGTGGTCCCGCAGGAGCAGGAGCAGTTTCACGAGTTCCTCGCGGCGGGTGAGGTCGCCGACCTTGATCTCGAACGTCTGCAGCAGCGCGCGCAGGTCCTCGAGTTTCTCGATGTCCGGCTCGTCGTGGACGCGATAGAGCGCGGCGAGCTTGTGCGAGCGCGTCACGCGGGCTACGGCCTCGTTGGCCGCGAGCATGAACTCCTCGATCAATTGGTGGCTCTCGTCGTGTTCGATGCGCTCGAGACGGTCGGCGTAGCCCTTTTCGTCGACGAAGATCTTCGTCTCCGGCATGTCGAGCTCGAGGCTGCCGTGCGCCATCCGGTCGCGCCGGAGCCGGCTGGCGATCTGCCAGAGCGCGCGGATCCACGTCTGGAGGTCGCGCATCTCCGCGTCGCTCAGTTCGCGCAGCGCGCGGCCGGTGGAACCGGTCTGGTGCTTCGGCGGCAGCGGCAGGGCGCGGATCTTCTCGAGGTCGTCCTCGAACAGGAACGCGTACGCCTGCTTGTACGTGAGCCGCTTGCGGCTCCGGATCACGGTGTTCGCGTAGTCCGTCTGCTTGAGCTTCCCCTTGCGGTCGAAGGTGAGGAAGACCGCCTTGCACAGCCGGTCCTGGCCCTCGACGAGCGAGCAGAGTCCGTTCGAGAGCTTCTCCGGTAGCATCGGCACGACCACGCCGACGAGATACGTCGAGTTGCCGCGCCGCTGGGCCTCGCGGTCGAGCGCGGTGCCGGGACGCACGTAGGTCGAGACATCCGCAATGTGGATACCGACCCGGACGTCCCCGCCGTCGAGCTTCTCGTACGACAGCGCGTCGTCGAAATCCTTCGCGTCGTCGGGGTCGATCGTGAAGACCGCCTTCTCGCGATAATCCAGCCGGTGCTCGGCGTCGCGCGCGTGCACGCGATCGGGCAGCGCGGCCGCCTCCTGCTCGACGTCGGCGGGAAACTGCGTCGACAGGTCGTAGCGGAGGTAGATGCCCGCCAGCTCCGCCCGCGGTTCGTGCGTGCGGCCGAGACGGGAGACGATCGTGCCGATGAGCGGATGCTCGCGGCGGCGCCATTCGCCCAGCTTGACCACGACCTTGTCGCCTGGCCGCGGCGCGGGCGTGACGTCGGCATCCGCGGGGTCCTCGACCTGGATCTCGAAACTGAAGCGCGGATCATCCGGCTGGACCACATAGCCGCGCCGGGTCGCGCGCAGGTCGCCGACGATTGTGTCGCGGCCGCGCTCGAGCACCCGGACGACTTCGCCCACCTTCTCGCCGGGCCGCCGGCCCTTGCGGCCGGGAAACTCGCGGGCCACGACACGGTCGCCGGGCAGCGCGACGCCGGTGTCCTCGGAAAACACCTGAAGGGCCGGCTGCGCGGCCTCGCCTTCGACGCCCTCGCGGACGACAAAGGCGGATCCGCCGGCGCGGAATTGTATCCGTCCCACCAATTCACCGGACCGCAGGTGCGGCGCGGGCGCGACCTTCGCGGGCGGCGGGGCCAGCAGCACAGGCGGCGGAGTCGGAGGCGGGACCGCCCGGGCCGGTGTCGGCGCGGGCGCGGGAGTGGGAGCCGATGGCGCAGTCGCTGCCGCCGGCGGATGCGACTTGCGCGGCTGCGACGTCTTGCCGCGGGTCAGGCGGCTCGGGGCGGAGTGCGTGTGCCGTGCCGCCTTGGGCGCGGGTTTCGCGGCGGCGGCTTTCGCCGCGGCGGGCGCCGGGTGGGGCGCGACGGGCGCGACCGGAGCGAGGGGATCGGTCGCGGGGGCCGCGGACGCGCGCCGCGTCGGGACGAAGATCGGGCGCTTGGCCGGAGTCGACGCCGCGGGGCGGTCTCCGGCGCGCCCGATGCGGCCATTGCCGCTGCGGGCGAATTCGCCGCTCTTCAGCGCGAGCCGGACCTCATGGGCGAGGGCAGCGCGATCGCGCTTCTTCAGGTTGAGGCGACGGGAAAGTTCAAACTCGTTGCCAGGGGTGTACGCCGGATCTCGCAGCAGTGCGAGCAAACGGTCTCTTAGTGACATATGGGAAAAAATGCGCGCGGCGCGCAGGCCGTGCTTTGGTATTGGACTGAGGAAACAGTCCGCCTTAGCTACCGGCGATGAAAATCGTCCATGTGGCGAGCGAGATGTTCCCATACATGAAGACCGGCGGCCTGGCCGACGCGGTCGGCGCACTGGCGTCTTCGCTGGCGGACAAAGGCCACGACGTGGCGGTTTTCATCCCGGGATATCGCGCGGCGCTGGAGCACAAGGACGCGTCCGGCGCGGAGCGGAAGCTGCGGTTGAAGGTGGAAATGGCGGATGGATTCTATTCGGGCGAGGTGCGGGTGTTTTCCCCGCGGGACCGGCTCAAGGTGTACTTGATCTGCCGGGAGGAATTCTTCGATCGCCGCGCGCCCTACGGAAACGGAGAGCGCGATTACGAGGATAACGCTGAGCGGTTTGTCTTTTTCTGCAAGGCGGTCGTGGAAATGCTGCGGCTCGGCGACCTGCAGGCCGACATCGTCCACTGCCACGACTGGCAGGCCGCGCTGCTGCCCGTGCTGCTGCGTCATTCCGAGCGGCGCCACAGCGTCACGCTCGCGCTCAAGACGATCTTCACCATCCACAACATCGCCTTCCAGGGCCTGTTTCCGGCGAAGGCATTCGGCCTGACCAATCTCCCCGACGAGCTGTATCACATGGACGGTCTCGAATACTATTCGCAGATCAACCTGATGAAGGGCGGGATCCTCGTCTCCGACCGGGTGACGACGGTGAGTCCGCGTTACGCGCGGGAAATCCAGACGCCGGAGTTCGGGTGCGGCCTCGACGGCGTCGTGCAGACGCGGGCCGAGGACATCGTCGGTCTGCTCAATGGCGTCGATCCCGCGGTCTGGAATCCGGCCGTCGATGCGCTCATTCCCGCCCGCTACTCCGCGGTGAACATCACCGGCAAGGCTGTCTGCCGCGCCGAGTTGATGAAGAAGGCGGGCTTCGCGCCC
>JAEUHA010000145.1 GCA_016793535.1 Opitutaceae bacterium
GGGCGCGAACGGTCCGCAGGTCCCGTCCGTTCGCCGCGGTGCCATCGCCGCGTTGGCGGCATGGCTGGGGCTCGCCCTGGCTCCGCTCGAACCCGCCCGCGCCGCCGAGACGCCTCCCGCGGCGGGGCCGACCGCGGAGGCGACGAGCTTCCTGACCGGCCGCGTGAGCAATGCCGCCACGGGCAACAATCTCCAGGGCGCCGTCGTGCGCCTCGAGGGCACGCCCTACGAGACGCGCACGGAGCGCGGCGGCACCTACGAACTGCGCGTCCCGGCCGGCGACTACGCGCTCGTCGTGACGTACACGGGGCTCGACGCGGAGCGTTCCACCGTCTCGGTTCCGCGCGGCGCACGCGTGCGCCGGGACATCGCGATGACGGCGGACATCTACAAGATGAACCCGTTCACGGTCACCGGCGAACGCGAAGGCAACGCCCTGGCGATCACGCTGCAGCGCGAGTCGCTCGGCGTGCGGAACATCGTCTCCACGGACGCCTTCGGCGCGCTGGCCGGCAATCCCGCCGATCTGCTCATGCGGCTGCCCGGCATCGAGGGCACCTCGACCAGCGGCGACACACGCTACATCCGCATCCGCGGCATGCACGAGTCGCTCAGCAGCGTCACCGTCGACGGCAACCGCGTCGCTTCCGCCAACGGCGCCGGCACCGACCGCGTGATGGAGTTTCATCCGACCGGCGCCGACGCGATCGAGCGCATCGAGGTGATCAAGTCGCCGACGCCTGACATGGACGGCGATTCGATCGGCGGCGCCGTGAACATGGTGAGCAAGTCCGCCTTCGACCGCGCCCCGGGCCGTCAGATCAAGGCGTCGGTCGGCGGCATCTGGCGTCCGCTCGGCCGGCACGATCCGATCCACGAGAACGTCACGTTCTCCTACGCAGAGGTCTTCGGCGGCCGGCTCGGCGTGGCGTTCAACTTCGCCAGCCGCGTTCATGGCACGCCCGAGGATATCAACAACGCCGGCTGGCAGACGCTCGCGAACGGCGTGACCGGGCCGCGCTTCAATAGCTCGTTTTCCTTCGAGAACCTCCAGTACTACGACCGCTCCGGCCTCGGCGGCGGCCTGAAGCTGGACTACAAGCTGCAGGACAACCAGCGCGTCTTCGTCAACCTGAAGTGGGACCGCTACGAGGAACACGCCTTCGCTTACGGTGGCGCGTTCTCGACCACGGCGTCGCTGGCCACGGTCGATGCCGCGGGCAACCCGACGGGGGGCGGCGGCATCATGCCGGGCTACAACAACCAGACCACGGTCTGGCGCGGCAACTCGACGCTCGCGAACGGCACGCCGCTCGCCGCGCCGAGTGCGCTCAACACCTACACCCGCACGACGGAGCGCAAGAACACCATTGCCCAGGTCACGCTCGGCGGCGAACACCGGTTTCCCGGCCTGCTCGTCGACTGGAACGGCTACCAGTCGCGCGCCAAGGTCGGCTACCCGGGCAACAAGCGTTTCGATCTGTTCACCCGCGGCTTCGGCCTGCAGATCGACCGGCTCGACGAACCGTATTATCCGTACGTGCGGCAGACGTCGGGCCGGCCCTTCACCGACATCGCCAGCTACGACAACCCGACCAGCAACACGTACACGATCAACCTGCGGAAGACGGCGTGGGACCAGTACCGCGGCTTCTCGGCGAACGCCAAGAAGGACTTCGCCACCGTGGTGCCGGCGTCATTGAAGCTTGGATACCGCTACCGCGGCCAGCAGCGCGACGGCGTCAACACCGCCTACCGCGGCAACTACGTCGGCCGCGACGGCGTGATCGGGCTCAATCCCGCCACGGGGCTGAACGACGACAACCTCGCCCAGTTCGTGCTCCCGCTCAACGACCCGGCGGTGCGGTACTCGGACCGCTACCAGCGATATCCGCGGCTGCCGTTTCCGCGGCGGATGGGTTTCGCCGACGGCCCCCGCGGCTACAGCGGCGAGCCCGGCTTCAACATCGACACCGCCTTTCAGCGCAACCCGGAGCTGTTCCGTGACGACATCGCATTCAACCTGCAGCAGAATCTCGAGGGCTTCACCCGGTTCGAGGAGGACATCAACGCGGTCTACCTCCAGGGTGACGTGCAGATTGGCCGGCTCGGCATTCTCGCCGGCCTGCGCGTCGAGCGCACGGAAACCTACGGCCGTGGCGCCGGGGCCACGATCACGGCGGAGGAACGCGCGCGGCGCGCGGCCTGGGTCGGTCCGGTAACCGACGCCGAGCTGGCCCGCCGCACCATCGCGCAATACGGCACGCTGACCGAGGCGCGCGGCGAGTACCAAAACGTCCTGCCTGGGGTGCATTTCCGCTACCGTCCGTCACGCAACCTGGTCGCCCGGCTCAGTTACGCGACCAACATCGGCCGGCCCGACATCGGCAACCTCATCGCGCGCACGACGGCCAATCCGGACAACTTCACCGTCTCGGCCAACAACCCGAGCCTGAAGCCGCAGACGTCGGACAATTTCGATCTCAGCGTCGAATACTACGTCCGTCCGGCCGGAGTCATTTCCGCCGGCGTATTCCTGAAGGAGCTGAAGAACTTCATCTTCACCCAGACGGGCGCGACCGTCGGCAACGGTCCCGACAACGGCTTCAACGGCGACTATGCCGGCTACATCCTGACGACTAAGGTCAACGGCGGGTCGGCGAAGATCAAGGGGTTCGAGTTCAACTTCAGCCAGCAGTTCACCTTCCTGCCCGGATGGCTGTCCGGGTTCGGCGCGTTCGCCAATTACACGAAGCTCGACGCGGTCGGAAACTACAACACGGGCAACGCCATCGCCGTCGCCCCCAACGCGGAGGTCGCGGGCTTCAATCCGCAGCTCGCCAACCTCGGCGTGTCGTACATCCGCAACAAGATCACCGTGCGCGTCCAGTTCAGCCACCGTGACCGTTACCTCATCACCTACAGTCCGACGGAGTCGGCGAAGACGTACGCGCGCAAGCGCAACACCTTCGATCTCAAGACGGGCTACCAGATCTCGAAGCACTTCGACGTCTATCTGAACGTCGACAACGTCCTCAACGAGGACGACCGCGCGCTGGAGTTGTTCGGTGGCTTCCCGACGTCGATCATCCGGATCTCGCCGATCTTTCACTTCGGCTTGAATGCTCGCTTCTGAGGCCCGCCGCCTGTTCGGTTTCCGCATGCAAACCCGTACGCAGTGGCGTGCTCTTCGGGTCGTCCTGGCGATCGTGCTCGGCGCGGGGAGCGGACTGGTGGCCGCCGAGCCGGCCGTGCTGGCCGGCACGCGTCCGCTCGAGGGCAGCGAAGATCTGTCCGTGGCCATGCGCGGCGCGCTCCGAAGCTTCTACCAACGGCAGATCGACGCGTCCGTGTCGGAGCGCGCCGCACGCTGGCGGCGTGATTTCTCCTCTCCCGCCGCCTACGAGGCCTCGATCGAACCGAACCGGACCCGCCTGCGCCGGATCATCGGCGTCGTCGAGGCGCGGCCGCCGGTCGAGTCGGGGCCGGAACTGCTGGCGACGGTCGAACGCCCGGCGCTGCGGGCCGAAACCGCCACGCACACGGTGCGCGCCGTGCGCTGGCGCGCGTTCGGCGAGGTGTGGGCCGAAGGGCTGCTGCTCGAGCCGAAGGGCGCCGTGGTGGCGCGGATTGTCGCGCTGCCCGATGCGGACCAGACGCCGGAGTTGATCGCCGGCCTGGCTGCCGCGGACGCCACGACGGAGCCGTTCGCGGCTCGTCTGGCCGCCGCGGGCTGCCAGGTGCTCGTGCCGGTGCTGATCGACCGCAGCGATGAGTTCTCCGGAAATCCGGCCGTAACGTTCACCAACCAGCCGCACCGCGAGTGGATCTGGCGGCAGGCTTACCAGATGGGGCGGCACCTGATCGGTTACGAGGTGCAGAAGGTGCTCGCGGCGGTCGACTGGTTCGAGCGGCTCAACGCCGGAACCCGCGTGCCTGTCGGCGTCGCCGGCTACGGCGAGGGCGGCCTGATCGCGCTGCATAGCGCCGCACTCGACCCGCGCATCGGCGCGGTGATGGTGAGCGGCCACTTCGATTCCCGCCAGGAGATCGCGGACGAGCCGATCTATCGCGACGTGTTCGGACTGCTCACCGAGTTCGGCGACGCGGAACTCGCCAGCCTCATTGCGCCCCGTGGCCTCGTGGTCGACTACAGCGCGGCACCCCCGGTCAGCGGTCCGCCGGAACTCAGACCGGG
>JAEUHA010000267.1 GCA_016793535.1 Opitutaceae bacterium
GTCAGGGGTGCGGCCGAACGAGGTCATGCGGTGAGCCACGAAAGTGGAGGAGTTCGAGCGGCGGTGACAATCGTTGGATGAGGGCACGTGGGAGCGCGGACGTCCTCGTCCGCATCCGATCGAACGGCGGTCCCGCAGCGGCGGGACCGCACTCCCAGGGAAAACGCGTGTGCACTATGACGCGAACGCACTCCCTCACTTGCGCCGGGCGGATCGGCGACGTTCACTGCGCCCGTCATGGTCGTCGATTTTACCGCCCTGCGTCCGCGCGAAGCCTATTCGTGGATGATTTCCACCATCCTGCCGCGTCCGGTGGCGTGGGTGTCGACGATCTCGGCCGAGGGCCGGACGAATCTCGCGCCCTTTTCCTTTTTTCAGGGCATCACGGCCAATCCGCCCACGCTGATGTTCGTGCCGGTGAACACGCGCGACGGCACCAAGAAGGACACGGTGCGGAACATCGAGGCGGTGCCGGAATTCGTGGTGAACCTGGTGTCGTTTGCCCTGGCGGAGCCGATGAACCAGACTGCGGCCGGACTGCCGTACGGGGAGAGCGAGTTCGAGGCCTTCGGCATTGCCGCGGCGCCGAGCGAAACGGTGCGGCCGCCGCGCGTGGCGGCCGCGCCGGTGGCCTTCGAGTGCACGCTGGACCGGATCCTGGCCCTGGGTGAAGGGCCGCTGGCGGCGAACGTCATATTCGGCCGGATACAGCGGGCGCACATCGCCGACGCCGTGCTCGGCGCGGACGGCCGCCCCGATCCGGGCCTGCTCGACCTCATCGGCCGGCTCGGCGGCGATGCGTATGCGCGGACCACGGAACGCTTCGAGATGGAGCGACCCTGAGCGGGCACCGCGGCCGTGGGGCGAGCATCCTGCTCGCCTGAACCGGAATCAGAAAGGCGGACTTTCGCCGAACAGGGAGCAGGATGCTCCCGCCACCGGCTGCTCCGGTTTCAGGCGAACAGCTTCGGCACGAGTTTGCCGTGGACGTCGGTCAGGCGGTAGTCGCGGCCCTGGAAACGGTACGTGAGCTTCGTGTGATCGAAGCCGAAGAGGTGCAGGATGGACGCGTGCAGGTCGTGCACGTGGACCGGGTCCTTCGCGACGTTCCAGGCGATGTCGTCAGTCTCGCCGATGACCTGTCCGCCCTTGATGCCGCCGCCGGCGAGCCAGAGGCTGAAGGCGTTGGGATGATGGTCGCGGCCGGTGACGGCGCGGGCGCCGGGGCGGTTTTCTCCGAGGGCGGTGCGGCCGAACTCGGAGCCGCAGATCACCAGCGTGTCGTCGAGCAGCCCGCGCTGCTTTAGGTCCTTCACGAGCGCGGCGATGGGTTGGTCGGCCATCAGGCAGTTGTGCGGGAGACCGGTGTTGATCCCGCTGTGGTGGTCCCACGAGGCGTGGATGACCTGCACCACCCGCACGCCGCGTTCGACGAGCCGGCGGGCCATGAGGCAATTGCGGGCGAACGTGCCGAAGAGCCCGGTGCCGCCGAGCGGGTTGCCGCCCTCGATCTTCGGCTCCGAGCGGTTGAGTCCGTACATGTCCAGCGTCGCCTGGGACTCGTTGGAGAGGTCCATCAGCTCCGGCGCGGCGCTCTGCATCCGGAACGCCAGTTCGTAGGCGGCGATCCGGCTCTCGATCTCGGGATCGTGGACCTGGGCGTGGCGCAGCGCGTTGAGCTGGGTGACGCCCTTGATGTTGCGCTCCTGGATCGCGGGCGTGATCGACGCCGGGTTGTCGAGATTCAGCACCGGCGTGCCTTCATTGCGGAACATCACGCCGGAATACTTCGAGGGCAGGAAGCCGCTGGCCCAGCTGGCCGAGCCGCCGGGCACGCCGCGGCCGACGCAGATCAACACGACGAACTCGGGCAGGTTCTTGGATTCACTCCCGAGGCCGTACGAGAGCCAGGACCCCATGCTGGGCCGGCCGGAGATGGCCGAGCCGGTGTTCATCAGCAACTGGCCCGGCACGTGATTGAACTGGTCGGTGTGCATCGACCGAACGAGGCAGATGTCGTCAGCGATCGAGCCGATGTGCGGCAGCAGGTCGGACAGCTCCATGCCGCACTGGCCGTGTTTCTTAAACGTGCGCGGCGTGCCCATGATCCGGGCCGACTCCTTCGCGAGGAACGCGAAGCGCATGTTCTTGAGCATCGACTCCGGGAGCGCCTGGCCGTCGAGCTTGTTGAGCATCGGCTTCGGATCGTAGAGATCCATCTGGCTGGGTCCGCCCTCGAGGTAGATGTAGATGCAGTTCTTCGCCTTCGCCTTGTGGTGGGTGCGGCCGGGCATCCCGCCGGGCGTCGCGCCGAGCAGGCCCTCGTGGCTCAACAGATTCGACAGCGCGAGCCCGCCGATGCCACCGCAGGCCTGCATGAGAAATTTTCGCCGGCTGAACATGGGGTTGGGGGAGTTGAGAGCTGAGAGCTGAGAGTTGAGAGACGGAGAAGTGAGTAGAGCGGGATTTGGTGAAGAGTCTCGAGCTGAGAGATTGGATCGGGTCTTCTCACTCTCAACTCTCAACCCTCAACTCTCAACTGGCTGCGATCATTCCCGCGTGATGAATTCATCCAGGTTGAGCAGCAGCCGGGCCGTCGCCACCATGGCCAGCCGGGCGTCGCCGTCGGTCAGTTTCAACTGGTCGTCGAAGTGCGCGCGGAGCGCGATCATCTCCGCGGGTTCGGGCGGACGGCTCAGGCAGAGTTCGAAGCCGTGGTGCAACCGGCCGTTGACGTCGCCGGGCAGGGCCGCGAGCCGCTCCGCGAGCTTCTCGCTGCATTCGAAGAACACCGGGTCGTTGAGCAGCGTGAGCGCCTGGAGCGGGGAGTTCGACCGTTCGCGCTGCAGGCAGGCGACGCTCGCGTCGGAGGCGTCGAAGGTGGTCAGCATCGGGTAGGGCACGTTCCGCCGCAGGTGAATGTACATGCCGCGCCGGTACGCCTCGGGGCCCTTCGTCTCCGGCCACGCCTTGTTGCGGCCGAAGGCGAGCACGAACGCCGGCAGCGGCGGATGGATGCTCGGGCCGCCGATCCGGGTATTCAACAAGCCACTACTGGCCAGGAACGCGTCGCGCACGACCTCGGCCTCCAGCCGGTGGCGGCTCTGGCGGGCGAGCAGGATGTTGAGCGGGTCACGGTCGGTCAGGTCACGGCGGACAACCGACGACTGCCGGTAGGTCGCCGAGGTCACGATCAGCCGGATCATCTGCTTCCGGCTCCAGCCGCGCTGGACGAATTCCGTGGCGAGGTAGTCGAGCAGCTCGGGGTGTGACGGGCGTTCGCCGAGGGAGCCGAAGTTGTCCGGCGTGGCGACGAGGCCGCGGCCGAGCAGGTGGCGCCAGATGTGGTTCACCGTCACGCGGGCCGTGAGCGGGTTGGCCGGATCGACCAGCCATCGGGCAAGGTCGAGCCGGTCGGCCTTCGGGCCGCGCGGCTTGAAGCGATGCAGGACCAAGGGCGTGCCGGGCTGCACTTCCTCGCCGGGCTGCTGGTAGTCGCCGCGCAGATGAATGTGGGTCTTGCGTTCGTGCGTGATCAGCACCGGCGCCGCGGTCTTGGGATACTCGGGCTTCCGGCCGATCTGCAACGCGAGCGGCTTGAACAGTTCCTCGCCCTGGGCGTCGGCGTAACGCGCGACGTGGCGGGCCAGCGCCAGCTTCTGCGCCGGCGTCCGCTGCGCGGGCGCGGTGTCGAGTGCCGCCAGGATGGAGTCGGGCATCGGGCTGGGCTCGATCGGCAGCGCGGCGGTGGTGGCGGCGAACCGGAAGCGGTTCAGGACGCCGGTGATCCGGTGTTCGAGCTCGAAGTACAGCGTGGCGCCGGCGGGGAAATCGCGCGGCATCTTCAATTCGAACACGATCACGTGCGACTCGTCGGTCTGGCCGGTCACGCTCCACCCCGTGGTGTTGTCGCCGTCGAGCGTCAGCTCCGGCGCGGCGTTCTTCGCCGCGAAATCGGCCCGGGCCGCGGCGAACTCGAGCTTGTGCTGCGCGCCATCGGCGGTCTTCAGCATCGCGGAAAATTCGGCGAGGTTGAAATCGCCACTGCGGGCGCGGCCGACCTTGCCGCCGAGGTCGGCGAGTGCCTCGAGCCGGAAGGCGGTGACGCCCTGCAGGTTGTTCACCGGCGCCTTGACGATGTAGCGGGACCGCAGCGGATCGCGCGGCCCGGTCGAGATGGAATGATCGTCGTTGGGCGGAAAGATCCGTTCCTCGTCCTCGGTGACGATCGTGATCTCCTCGGGTGCGAGCACGGTCCAGCGGGCAGCGGGAACTTTCAGCGTGCTCTCCCAGGCCGGGACCGCGGTGTCGACGAGCGTGGCGACATAGGCCTCGAGCGGCGACTCGAGTTTCTTCCGTTCCTGGTCCCAGGTCTCGTACCGCTTGTTGTAGGCGGCGAGTTCGTCGGGCCGCGGGGCGGGCAGGTCGCGTTCCGCGGTGCTGTTGAAGAACGCGTACAGCTGGTAAAACTCGCGGTGCGTGATCGGGTCGTACTTGTGCGTGTGACACTCGGCGCAGCCGACGGTCAGGCCGAGAAACACCGCGCCGGTCGTGGCGGTGCGGTCGACGGCGGCCTTGGTGCGGTCGAGCTCGAGGTCGGCGCCCGCTTCGTCGTTCTTGAGCGAGTTGCGGTGGAAACCGGTGGCGATCTTCTGCTCGAGCGTGGCGTTCGGCAGGAGGTCGCCCGCGAGCTGTTCAATGGTGAACTGGTCGAACGGCTGGTCCTTGTTCACCGCGTCGATCACCCAGTCGCGGTAGAGATACGCGTACGGCCGCAGCGTGTCGTTCAGGTAGCCGGCGCTGTCGGCGTAGCGCGCGAGGTCGAGCCAGTGGCGGCCCCAGCGTTCGCCAAAGTGCGGCGAGGCCAGCAGCGAATCGACGAGCCGCTCATAGGCATCGGGACGGCGATCGTCGACGAAGGCCTGCACCGCCTGAGGTTCGGGCGGCAGGCCGAGCAGGTCGAAGCTCAGCCGGCGATAGAGGGTGCGGCGGTCGGCTTCGGGGGACGGCGCGATGCTTTCCTTTTCCAGCCGGGCGCGGACGAAGCGGTCGATCGGGTGGGTGACCGGCGCGCCCGCGCTCGAACGCAGCGCGGGAAGGTCCGGGCGGCGAGGCGCCTCGAAGGCCCAGTGGTGACCCCACGTCGCACCTTCGTCGACCCAGCGCTTAAGCTTCTCGATCTGGGCGGCGGTGAGTTTCTCCTTCGCGTCCCGCGGCGGCATCACTTCGTCGTCGTGCGGCGAGGTGATGCGCAGGATGAGCTCGCTCTTCGTGCTCTGGCGGGGCACGACGGCGATTGCGCCGCTCTTGCCCGCGCCCAGGACGCCTTCGTGCGTGTCGAGCCGCAGCTTCGCCTTGCGGTTCTCGTCGTCGGGGCCGTGGCAGGTGAAACAGTTGTTCGAGAGGATCGGAAAGATGTCGCGACCGAAGTCCAGCGGGGCGGGCGCCTGGCCGAGGACCGCGGACGCCGGCAGTCCGGCCAACCCCGCGAGAAGCATGACACGGCGCAGGATCATGGGCGGGCGAGCGGGCGGAGGCGGACGATCATGGCGGAGGACATTAACGATGGTCCGGGTTTAGGCAATTTCCCAGCCGGGGCGATAGGAACCGCGAATGATTGCCGCCGCCTCCGGCACGCCCCGGGCGGTCAGCGTGGCGGCGTCCCACTCGATGGGCTTGCGGGCGCGCAGCGCGAGGACGCCCAGGAGCGCGAGTTCCGTCAGCCGCGCCCCATAGCCGAAATGACTGCCGGCGGGCGCGCCGCCCTTGCAGGCGTCGAGCCATTCCCGGTGGTGGCCGGGCGAGCGGGCCAGGGTCGGTTTGGGTTTCAGGCCGGGGTCGCGCAGGGATTCGGGAAAGAGCCGCGGTGCGCCCCCGGCGCCGTCGCATTGGATCGCCCCCTTGTCGCCGATGAAGAGACCGCCGCGGGCGGGCAGGCGGAACTTGCCGAGCGCCTCGGGCGTCCGGGGCCGCAGGCCGCCCTGGTACCAGGTGAGCCGCCGGGACGGCTGTCCCTGGTGCGCCGGAAAATCATAGTGGATGATGGCGCCATGCGGCCCGATCTCGGCGTCCATCGGACTGGTCCCGTGCGCCTCGACCCGCGAGGGCGTGGGCAGGTCGAAGGCCCACAGCGCGGCATCGAGGTCGTGACAGGCGAAGTCGCCGATGGCGGAGCCGCCGAAGGCCCAGAAATCGCGCCACGACACCGGGCAGTACGCCGGGTGATACGGCCGCGGGGCGCGCGGGCCGAGCCACAGGTCCCAGTTGAAGCCGGCAGGCACGGGAGGCGTTTCCGTGGGCAGGCCGGAGAGCGTGGGATTCCACCGGGTGCCGACGACCCAGGCATGGAACTCGCGCACGGTGCCGATCGTGCCGGCCTGGAGGTGCTCGACGGTTTCGCGGATGCCGACATTGGCGTGACCCTGGTTGCCGAGCTGCGTGGCGACGCCGGTCTCGCGGGCGACGCGGGCGACCAGGCGGGCTTCCCAGAGATTGTGCGTGAGGGGCTTCTCGCAGTAGACGTGCTTGCCCGCGCGCATCGCCCAAACGGATACGTACGCGTGGAGGTGGTCGGGCGTGGCGCAGAGCACGGCGTCGATCGACTTCTCCTTTTCCAGCATCACGCGGAAGTCCTCGTAGTCGCCGCAGCGGTGGTTTCGGCCCTTGGCGGACGCGTCCTGCTCGACCTCCGCCTTGGCCGGCAGCCGGCCTCCCATTTTCCGGGCAGCGCGGGGGGCCGCGTAGGATGCGGCCGGGTCGGCGACCGCGACGATCTGGGCGTCCTCGAGCTGCAGCAACCGGCCCAGGTTGGCGAAACCCATCCCGCCGGCGCCGATCAGCGCGATGTTCACCTTCTCGCTCGGCGGGACGAAGCGCGGTCCGCCCAGCACGTGACGCGGGACGATGGAGAACACGGCGCCCGCGGTCGCGGCGGATTGGAGGAAGGTGCGGCGGGTGTAGGGGTGGCGGCGGTTCATGGCGGGGTGGGAGAAGCGGGTTGAGCCCGCGACCCGGAGCGAACGGTCACGGGCTCAACCCCGGTCGTCCGGGGGAGAAATTCCCCGCGGCGGGCGCGACTCCAAGCGGGCTTTCATGGTCCTATCGTGCGACGCGGGGAGCCGGCCCGGGGACCCGGGTGGGAGGTACAGCTCAGAACGAACCCTTGACGCCGACCGTGAACGGCCGGCCGAACTTGCCGTGGTAGAATTCCTTCGCGTACTGCGGCGTCTGCGAGCCGTAGGCGAATTCGTTTTGGATCTCGTTCGTGAGATTGCGCACGTTGGCGTAGAGCGACAGCCGCTTGGTGAGCCGGAAGTCGAGGCTGACGTCGAGTTGGATGCGGGGCTGCGGGAACCGGAAGGCATCCGGGCCCATGTCGGGATAGGACACCGCCTTCTGCTCGCCGCGGTAGTTCCACTTCGTGATCACCGTGGCGCGTTTCCAGGCGACCGTGAAACCCCAGTTGACCGACTCGGGCAGGAACCCGGTGAAGTCGGCGAGCGTGTCGCCCTCGAGCTTCAGCTTGGTGGCGTTGGCGAACACGATGAGGTTGCGGCCCCAGCTGCCGAAGGGCGCGAGGGAGTGGCGGACGTTGATCTCGGTGCCGCGAACGCGCGCGGAGCCGGAGTTGAACTTGGTCGTGACGCGCCAGCCGAGGTAGCGCGGGTCGAGACCGAGCGCGGCGAGGTCCTCGGCGGTGGCGTCCTTCACGTAGTTGCCGAAGAAGTTCTTCACGTCCTTCAGGAACACGCCGCCGCTCACGACGCCGCCCTGCTCCGTGTAGTACTCGACCGAGAGGTCGTAGTTGTCGGCCGTCCACGGCTTGAGCCCGATGTTGCTGAACGTGATCCGGCCGCGCGTCTCGTCGGGATCGGCGTTCAGGTCGTCGTCCTGGTTCACCGTCGTATTCGGAATGATGTTACTGAAGTTCGGCCGGCCGTACGTTTTGGCGTAGGCGGCGCGGACCATCAGCCGCTCGGTGGCGTTGAAGTTCAGGTGGAGGCTCGGGTAGTAGCCGTGGTACGAGCGCTCGGCGCGGGAGGCGCGTTCCTGGTAGATGAGCGGCACCTCGGCGAGCGAGCCGGCCGCGCCGGCCTCGGGCTTGCGGATGCGGGCGCCGGCGGGGGTGCGGGCGAAGCTGCCGTTGGCGTTGCGCACGAAGACGGCGTCGGGGTCCTGCAGCGGGCCGAACCCGATGTCGGTCGTCTTCTCGAACCGCACGCCCGTGACCGCGCTCAGCCGGTTGTTGAACCAGCGGGCCTCGGCCTGTACGTAGGCGGCGGATACAGTCTCCTCGATGTATTTCGACTGGAGGATATTGTTGCTCAGGGTCGTCCGCTCCTGGGCCACGGTCTGGGTGAAGAGGGCGGGATTGGCGGCGTAGGCGGCCCAGACCTTGTGCGGCGAGACCCAGGGGATGTACGGCTTGTGGGCGAAGGTCGCGAACTTGCGCTCGCCGAAATAGACGTCGGAAAGATAAGGCGCGGCCGAGCGGTTGCCGTTGATCCCATTGTAATTGTAGGTCCGGCCGTTGAGGCGGAGATCGTCGTTGGTCTGGACGCGGTGCATGCCGCCGACCTGCACGGCGGCGGGGAAGGGGAGGAAGCCGAGCTGCCGGCGGACCTCGAGATCGCCCGAGGTGATCGTGGCGCGGACGTCGGTGTTGGGCACGCCCGAGGCCGAGGTGATCGTGTAGTTGTTCAGGTCGAAGACATCGACCGGCGCGTTGTTGTTGTCGAAGACCTCGAAGTCGCCGATGTTGCCGTTGCGGATGCCGGTGTAGTTGATGCGCACGGGCATCGCGAGGCCGACGGCGACGCTGTTGAAGAACCCGCGTGCGGTGTCGCGGCGCCAGGCCTTGGAATTGGAGCGGCTGAAGGCCGAGTTGATCCGCCAGAGACCGTCGTCGAACCGGTAGCGGATGTTGGCCGAGTGGTTCATGCCGTTGTTCTTCGAGAAACTGAACGACTGCGGGAGCGTGCCGCGGCCGGTGGCGCCGTTCACCTGCTCGGCCGTGTACGTCAGGACGCGGCCGCCGGCGATGCTCGAGGTGCCGACGTTGCCGACGGTCGGGTTGAACTGGGAGTTGTAGTTGTTGTGGTCGTAGTAGGTGAGCATCGCGCCCACGGAGAGCACGCCGTGCGGGTGCAGCCGCCAGTCGACCTTGGCCGAGAAGGAGTCGCGTTCGTAGTCGCGGGACACCTCGACGTTGCGGTGCCGCCACAGGTACGGATTGGCGGGCGTCGCCGTGGTGCCGGTCGCGCTCGCGCGGTAGTCGGTGTACCAGGTGTCGGTCTCGAACGACGTGATCGAGTGGAGACCGGTGAGGACGATGCCGAGGTTCTTGGTGATCGGCAGCGTGTAGTCGAAACTGATGTCCGGATACCATTTGTAGGTCTTCCGGTTGTTCGGGGCCGGCGTCTTCTCGAAAGCGAAGATCTGCTGGTTGGAGGAAAGCCCCACGCGGTAGCGCAACTCGGCCCGGCTGCGTTCGAAGGCGCTCTTCGTGATCAGATTGATCGAGCCCGACATGGTGTCGGCGGGGGTCGAGGGCAGCGGCACTTTGGTGACCTCGACGCGCGAGATGCTGTTCACGCCGACGCGGGACGGGGAGAAGTCGCGTTCGCCGCTGGCGTTGGCGCCGGCGAGCTGCACGCCGTCGGAGGAGACGATCGACATGTTGCTCGGGAAGCCGCGGATCAGCACGCCTTCGGTCTCGAGCGCGCCGTAGGCGGCCGAGACCCCGGGCAGGAAGCGCAGGAAGTCACCCATGCTGCCGCCCAGCGGGTCGCCGAGCGTCTCGGTCGAAATCACGTTCTTGATGTTCTGGGCGAAGCGCTGCTCGTTGATCGCGATGGCCTCGATGTCGGTCTCGCGGGCCGAGGCCACCTTGAACGGATCGAGGGCAACGACGTCGGTCGCGCCGTAACGCGCGGCGCTCGTCAGGCTCACGTCGACGGTCACTGCCTGACCGGCCGTGACGGCGACGGTCACCTGGCGGACGTCGAGCCCGGTGTAGAACACCTCGAGCGCGCGGGCGCCGACGGGG
>JAEUHA010000198.1 GCA_016793535.1 Opitutaceae bacterium
CGGTCTTTCGACCGCCGCTTCCGTTCCCCAAATTGCGCTGCCCCTCGCAGCGCAAAAAGTGTGTCAGCCCGCTTTCTTCCCGCCGAAAACCGAGCGCGCCATGTCGAAGGGCACGCGCGTGAACCGCGAGACGGCGGAGACATGCGGTTCGCCCTCGGCCGGCATCGGCGGATTGGAGCCCGCGGCGGCCACCACGAGCGCCTCGCGCTCGGCCAGACGAGCCTCCCGCTCGGCGACGGCCTCCTCGCGGCGCTTCATCTGGATTTCCTGTTCGCGGATCGTGATGCGTTCATCGCGGAGGTTCTTTTGCTCCGCCTCGAGGATCTCGCGGGCGCGGTGGAGTTTTTCCCACGCGGCCTGGAGACTCGCGTCGTCGTGAAAGGGGGCAAGGCTCGAAGGCCGGTGAAACGCCGGCGGCGTGTTCCGGGTCGGGATCGGCGGATTCGTGCCGAGCGCCATGAGCGGCGCCCGACCGGCCTCGATCTCCGCCTGCAGTTGCCGCAGGCGTGCCTCGTAGTCGCGCAGGTTTTCCTCCCGTTCGCGCAGTGCCTGCATGTCCTCCTGCAACCGGCTGCGTTCCTCCGCGAGCGTGGCGGCCCATTTCTCCGTGGCAGGGCGCGTGGCCTTCGGCAAAGGTCCTGACGCGGGCGAGTGAATTGGGTGTTCCATGGCGGGACGGGTTGTTTCGATGCCACCATCTTAGTCGACCCATTTAGCCCGCGCTATAGCCCCGGGGGGCATTTACCCGGGCTTTACCGCGGCGCGCCGGGGCACCCGGGAAATTGCCAGGGTTTTTACGTCCGGAAGATGACGTCCTCGCGATTGAACATCCGCACCGCCCAAGCCAGCGCGAGGGCCGCGTACAGGGAGGTCGAGCCAAAGATCAGCGCGAGATGCGGCCAGTGCCACACCCCGGAGACGAGTTCCTTGCTCGCCAGCGACACGTTGAGGATGGGCACGAGCGCGAGCCGGCCGTTCAACTCCACTCCGGGCAGCACCCCGGCCACGGCCGGCAGGATGATCACGATCACGAGGGGCGAGAGATAGCTCTGCGCCTCCTTGAAGCTCTTGGCCACGAGGGAAATCGCCAGCAGGACGGCGGAAAAGAAGACCGCCATCGGCAGCACCAGCACGAGCACGGCCACCAGCCCCAGCGGATCGAGGGTGGGCAGTGCCGCCGCCGCCCCCGCGCCGCGATTCGCCCCCACCATCGCCACCAGCAGGGGCCCGCCGAGCGAGACGGTCCCGACCATCGACACCAGCGAACAGAGCACGGTCCCGAGCGACGCGGTGAGCACCATGAGGAACTTGCCCAGGACGAGCTCGAGTCGCGACACGGGGCTGCAGAGGATCGTCTCCATCGTGCCGCGCTCCTTCTCCCCGGCGGTGAGGTCCATCGCCGGGTACATCGCCCCCGTGAAACACAGCAGGAGAAACAGGTACGGGATGATCCCGCCGATCACGTTGCCGCCGACCTTCTCGGGCGGCGCGACATTTTCGACCTGGACGGCGAACGGCTTGACGAACGTCGCCGGCAGGCCGCGGCCGGCGAGGCGCGCGGTCACGGTCCGTTCGCGATAATCGCTGAAGAAGCGCTGGATCTCGCTGACCGCGAAACCCGACCGCAGCTCGCCCTCGTAGTGGAAGATCTTCACCGTGGCCGGCTCCCCGCGCTCGAGCGCCGCGTCGAAGCCCGCCGGAAACTCGACCACGGCCCGCACCGCCTTGTTCGCGATCCGCGCCCGCCAGTCCTCCGTCGCCGGCACGGCCCGGATCTTCCCGTGCGCGAGCAGCGCCGCCCGCGCCACCGGCGAGTCCGCGCCGCCCGCCACCATGACGACGGGCGACTCCGCCCGGGCCTGGCGTATCACCTTTACGGAGACGAAGACCACCAGGCCCACGATCAGCGGCATCAGCAGCGTGGGAATCACGATCATCGAGACGAGCGTGCGCCGGTCGCGCAGCATGTCGCGCAGCTCCTTGCCGTAGATCGTCAGGACGCGGCGGCCGTTCATGGCGGGTTGACGTTGCCGCCGGCGGGTGCGGCCAGGCCGCCCACCGCCTGCACGAAGATCTCCTCGAGGTCGTTTTCCCGGTAGCTCGCGCGCAGGCTGGCGAGCGACCCTTCGGCGAGCAGCCGGCCATCGTGGATGATGCCGATGACGTCGCAGAGTTTTTCCACCTCGCTCATGATGTGGGTGGAATAGATCACGGTTTTTCCCCGGGCCCGGCATTCGCGCACGAACTGCACGATCGTGCGCGCCGCCATCACGTCGAGGCCCAGCGTGGGCTCGTCGAAGATCATCACCGGCGGATCGTGGATCAGCGTGCGGGCGATCGACGTCTTCTGCTTCATGCCGGTCGAGAACTTGTCACACCGCCGGTCGAGAAAATCGTGCATCCCCAGGTCGTCCGCCAGGCTCCGGGTGCGGGCGGCGATGTCCGCCTCGGCCATGCCATTGAGCCGGCCGAAGTACGCCAGGGTCTCCCGCGCCGTGAGGCGCGCGTAGAGGGCCGTGCTGGCCGCCAGGAAGCCCACGCGGGCGCGCACCTCCGCGGGCTGCGTCACGACATCGAAGCCGGCCACCGTGGCGCCGCCGCGCGTCGGCTGCAGCAGCGTCGCCAGCAGCCGCAGCGTCGTGGTCTTGCCCGCGCCATTCGCCCCGAGCAGCCCGTAGATCTGGCCCGGCTCGACGCGGAACGAAACGCCTTCCACCGCGCGAATCTCACCGCGCTTCCGATCGCGAAACGTCTTCGTGAGCTGGCGGGCTTCAATCATGATCCCGCGCGGCAGGAAGAGTGGCGTCCGTGCCTGTCGCGAAGCTGGGCGCGGGGAGTTGAAAGTTGAAAGTTGAAAGTCGAAGGACCGGAGCCACGCGAAAGAAACGCCGCCATGGCGCGCCGGTCCGATGCCCCCTGCGCTCGCTCCGTGCCCGCGGCTCTCAGGCCGACGGCGCCGCACTGGGATGCTCGGCCTTCAACGTTCAACTTTCACCTTTCAACTGAACCGCCACGGTTCACCGCACTTCGTAGATCTCGAGCAGCGCGGTGCCGGTCGAGCCGGCCGACACCTGCAGGGTGTAGGCACCGGATGGCAGGGTGGCGAGGACGGCCGCGTCCTTGCTGCCGGGTTGGAGGGCGAAGGCACCTGAACGCGCCGCCGCCGAAGTGATGTCCGCGATGCTGGACACCCAGTTGTCGTTGGCGCCGAGGGCGCGGCCTTCCCCGTCGTAGAGTGCGATCGCGGGATCCGCCACCACGCCGCTGGCACCAAAGGCCGTCAGGCCCGGGCCCACGCCGCGCAACAACACGCGTTCGGCCCGGTCGCCTCCAGCGATCACAAAGCCGCTGATCAGGGCCGCGTTGCCGGTGCCGGCCGCGCCGCGGCTGGACACGTTCACGAGCCGCGCTCCGGTGCCGTTGTCGGCATCGTAGATTTCCGCCAGCGCCACGCCTCCGGCACCGCGCGGGTCGACGACCTCGGCGGTGTAGTTGCCGGGCGCCAGGGTGACGAGCGCCGCGCTATCCGCGCTGCCGGCCCCGAGCGGGAAGGCGCCCGTCGCGGCTGCGGCCTGCACGAGGTTCGCCGCGCCCGCCCATCCTTCGTTGCGGGCCACGATCGCACCGGTCGTATCATAAATCTGGAGTCGCGTCGCCGGCAGCGCGTCCGTCACCCCGAAACCCGTCAGCGCCGGTCCGACCGCCCGGATCAACACGCGCCGCGCCTCGGTGCCCGCGATCGCGAAGCCCAGGATCAGCGGGTTCTCCGCCGTCACGCGGCCGCGCGTCGAGAGGTTCGTCAACCGCGGCGCACTGCCGCCGGCCGCGTCGGCGGACGGCGTCGCGATGATCTCCACCGCACCCTCGCCGGCGACCATCGTGATCCGCGAGCGCGGAGCGATGCCGGTGACGGGATCGAGCAGCAAGACCGGCGCCGCCGCCTGGGCGGGCGTCTGCGCGACGGTGTTCGCGGCTCCGGCGACCGGACTGTTGAAGGTGAACTCACGCACCGCCTCGAGCAGACCCGAGGACGTGCCGCCGCTCGTCGGGGCGAGCCCGCGGGCGCGCACATAGAAGACGCCCGTGGCGGGCAGGTTCAGGCCGGTCAGCTGCCAGTCGGCGCTGTTGGCGACGCGCACGCCGTTGCCCAGCGCCGTCCAGGTCGCGCGATCGGAGGAGCGCTCGAAGACCACCGCCGACACTTCGCCGGTCGTGCCCGTGCGGTTCCAGAAGACGGTGGAGCGATTCGCCGCGACGCCGAGCACCTGCCCGGCCGGGCTCGTCGCCGCGAGCCGGGCGATGCCGACACGCGACTGGCCGCCGATCCGGCTGAAGCTGCCGCCGACCACGACGCGCCCGTCGGCCTGCAAGGCCACCGCGGTGACCGCCCCGTTGGGCGCAGGGTTGAAGCCGCCGTCGAGCGAGCCGTCCGCATTCAGCCGGACCAGGTTGTTCGCCGGCGTGCCGTTCACGGCCGTGAATTGTCCGCTCACGATGATGCGTCCGTCGGCCTGGACGGCAAACGACGCGCGCGCCTCCGCCCCGTTGAGCTGGACCGCCGCGAAACCGGCGTCGGCCGAACCGTCGGCGTTGTGGCGCGTCAGCCGGTAGGCCGCGTTGCCCGCGATCTGCACGCGCATGAGCGCGAGGACCCGACCGTCGCGCAGCACGCCAAGGCCGGCGACGCGTTCGGTCGCGCCCGCGGCGGACGCGGGACCGTTGAACGAGCCGTCGACGCTGCCGTCGGCGTTCAGCCGGACGACGAGCCGCGGCGGGACGCCGGAGCCGCCGGCCAGGCCGACCAGCACCTTGCCGTCACCCTGCAGGGCGAGCGCACTGACCGAGCCCGCGAGCGTCGGGTTGAAAGTCGTATCGAGCACGCCGGCGGCGCTGAAGCGGGCGATGCGGTTGCGCGCCGCGCCGGCGATGTTCGCAAAGTCGCCGCCGACGATCGTCCGGCCGTCCGGCAGGGCGAGCAGCGCGTTGACCGCACCATCGGGCCGCGGCTGGAAGGCGGTGTTGACGGAACCGCCGTCGTTGAGGCTCGCGAGATTGCGGGCCGGCACGCCGCCGACCGTGGTAAAACTGCCGCCGATCAGGATCGAGCCGTTGAGCTGCAGGCCCGTGAATGTGCCGCCGATCAGCACGCTGCCGTCGGGTCGGGCCGTCGCGGCCAGCACGCTGCCGTTGACGTCGGGGTTGAAGTTGAGGTCGAGCGAGCCGTCCGAGTTGACGCGGGCGAAGTTGCGCCGCGCGACCTCGTTGGTCGTGCCCGCGGGCTTCAGGGTGGTGAACGAGCCGCCGACGAGCACCGCGCCGTCCGTCTGGAGCGCGAGCGTGGTCACCGTGCCGTTGGCATTCGGATCGAACGCGGGATCGACGCGCCCGTCGCTGTTGATGCGGGCGAGATAGTTGCGCGTGGCGAGGGCCCCGGTCACCGAGGGCTGCAGGGTGGTGAAGGCGCCGCCGATGACGAACTGGCCGTTGGCGAGCGGGACGATCGCGTTGACCGCGCCGTTGGCGTTGGGATCGAAGTTCTGGTCGAGGGTGCCGTCGGGGTTGAACCGGGCGATGCCGTTGCGCGCAAACGCATCCACGCCCCCGTTGGGCTGCACGCCGGTGAAGCCGCCGCCGGCCACGATCTTGCCGTCGGCCTGCAGCGCGAGGGTGCTCACCGCGAGGTTCGGAGTGGGATTGTAGGCCGTATCGACCGTGCCATTCGTATTCAGGCGGGCGATATAGTTGCGGGTCACCGCCGTATCGGCCCCGTTCGGCGTCAACGTGGTGAACGCGCCGCCGATGACGATCAGGCCGTCGGCCTGGAGCACGAGGGCGTTGATCCGGCCGTTGACGTTCGGATCGAACGTGGTGTCGAGCGTGCCGTTGGCGTTCAGCCGCGCGATCCGGTTGCGGGTGACGCCGCCGACGAGCGTGAACGAGCCGGCGATGACCACCCGGCCGTCGGCCTGCACGGCCACCGCGGTGACCGCGCCGTTGGGGGCGGGGCTGAACGCCGTGTCGACCGAGCCATCGGGCCGGAAGCGGATCAGGTTGCCGCCGGTGGTGTTGCTCAGGTCGGCGAATGCGCCGCCGAGGATGACGTTGCCGTCGGCCTGCACGGCGATCGCGTTGACCTCGCCGCTGAGCCGGACGCTCGGGTTGAAGGCCGGACGCGGGGTACCGTTGGGATTGAGCCAGGCGAACCCTGCGACCGGCGTGGCGGTGAGCGCGCCGTTGGCGCGGATGACCACCGTGTTGACCGGACCATCGGCCGCCAGCGTGCTGCTGAAGCCCGCATCGGCCGTGCCTTCGGGCAGGAAACGGGCGACGTTGGCGGATTTCGCGCCGCCAAGATCGGCGAAGCTCCCGACCGCGATCACCTTGCCGTCGGTCTGGAGGGCGAGGCCGTTGACCACGGCGCCGGTCGCACCGCCGGCGCTCGCGTCGAAGGTCGTGTCGACCGCACCCGTGGCCGCGAGCCGGGCGAAGTTGAGCCGGGAAATCCGGGCCGCCGTGCCGGCGGGGTGAAGCGACGTGAAGCTGCCGCCGATCAGGACGCGGCCGTCGGCCTGCACGCGGAGCGAATCGACGCGGTTGCCGGGCAGCTCGCCCAGATCGAGGTTATAGGCCGTATCGACGGTGCCGTCGGTATTCAGCCGCGCGGCATACTTGCGCAGCGTGAACGTGGTCGCGGCCGACGGCTGCAGGGTGGTGAATGAGCCGCCGATGAGCAGCTTGCCGTCCGACTGCAGGGCGGTGGCGAGCACGTTGTCGTTGGCGTTGGGATCGTAGGCGGTGTCGACGGAACCGTCGGCGTTCACCCGGGCGATCCGGTTGCGGACCGTGAGCGCCGTGGCGCCGATCGGGGCCAGGCCGGTGAAAGAGCCGCCGATGATGATCTTGCCGTCGGCCTGCACCGTGATCGTGCTGACCTGCGCATTCGGATTCGGCGCGAACGTGGTGTCGACCGTGCCGTCGGTGTTCAGCCGGGCGAAGAAATTGCGGCCCGTCGAGGAGGCGGACGTGTTGGACGCGAGGCCCGGGGTGTAGGCGCTGAACAGGCCGCCCACGAGAAGCTTGCCGTCGCTCTGGACCGCGAGCGCCGTGATCGAGGAGTTGGGCGACGGGTCAAACGCCGTGTCGAGCGTGCCGTTGGCATTGAGCCGCAGGAGATTCGAGCGCGCGGTGGCGGCATTGGCACCGACGGGGGTCACGGAGGTGAACGTGCCGCCCACGACGATGCGACCATCGGACTGGAGGGTGAGCGCTCCAACCTGGCCATCGAGGTGCGGGTAAAACTCGGAGTCGATCGTGCCGTTGGGATTGAGCCGCGCCAGTCGCTCGCGCCGTTCGCCGCCGATCGTGGTGAAGGCGCCGCCGGCGATCACCTTGCCGTCCGCCTGCAAGGCCAGCGCATAGACGCGGCCGTTGAAGTTGGGGTTGTAGGTGTTGTCGACCGAGCCGTCGGCATTGAGCCGCGCCACGTAGTTGTGGACCGCGCCGCCGACGTTCGTGAAGGTGCCGGCGATGACGATCCGGCCGTCCGCCTGGGTGACCGAAGCGAGGATCCGGCCGCCCGCACCGAGTTCGAAGCTGGTGTCGAAGGAGCCGTCGGCATTGACCCGGGCGATCCGCTGGCGCACGAGCGGCGTGCTGGCGCCCGCGGGCTGCACCCGCGTGAACAGGCCGCCGATGACGATCTTGCCGTCGGCCTGCGGCGCAAAGGCCCGCACCTCGGCGTTCACCACGGGGGCGAAGGCGTTGTCCACGGAACCATCGGGATTGAAGCGCGCGAGGTAGCTGCGGTTCGTGGCCGAGGTGCCACGGCCCCAGACGGAGGTGAACGTGCCGCCGACCAGGATGCCGCCGTCGGCCTGGAGGGCGACCGTCGCGACGCTGCCTTCGACGCGGGGGAAGAACTCGGAATCGAGCGTGCCATTCACGTTCAGTCGCGCGAGGCGCACGCGATTCGCGGGAGCGGTGTCGCCGACCGGCTGCAGGGTGGTGAAGAAACCGCCGAGCAGGATCTTGCCATCGCGCTGGACGGCGAGCGAGGTGACGCCGTTGTTGGCGTCGGGATTGAATTCGGAATCGACCGTGCCGTTCGGGTTGAGGCGCGCGATGCGGTTGCGGGCGGTGGTCTCGCCGTTGGCCGGCCGGAACGACGTGAAGCCGCCGCCGACGACGATCTTGTTGTCCACGTGCGGCACCAGGGCGAGCACCGTGCTGTTGGGATTGGGATCGTAGGTGGCGTCGACGCCGCCGGCGGCCGTGAGCCGCACCAGATTGTTGCGGGCGAGGGCCGCCGTCGCGTTGGCCGCCTGCACGCTGGTGAAATTGCCGCCGACCACGATCGCGCCGTCGGGCTGGAGCGCGAGGGCGAACACCTGCGCCCGCAGGTCGCTGCTGATCCGCGGCGCAAAGGCCGCTTCGACGCTGCCGTCGGCGTTGAGCCGGGCAATCCGCCCCCGGTCGAGCACGGGCCCCGTGCCGCGGGGCTGGAGCGTCGTGAACTCGCCGCCGATCACGATCCGGCCGTCGGGCTGGATCACGAGTGCATGCACCGGACCGTTGGCATTGGGATCAAACGACTCGTCCAGGGAACCGTCGGCGTTGAGCCGCGCCACATTCTGACGGGGAAAGCCGCGCACCGCACTGAATTGACCACCGATCAGCAGCTTGCCGTCAGCCTGCGTCGCAATGACGAACACGTTTCCCTCCACCTCGGGATCGAAGCCATCGGCGGCGGTTGGCGTCTGGGCCGCGAGCGCAAGTGCCGATGCGATCAAACCGGCGCACCAACCGGATACCGAGCGCGCGAACAACCGGGAAAACGAGGCGAGGAACATGGAAATTGGGAACCGAACGGACGAGTTTGCAGGGAGGAACGGTGACAAGAGGGGCGAGGTTGGGGTTCGCGCCCGCGCAAGGCAAGCGACGGGTTGTTCAGCGGGGCAGGGAAAAAGGGACGCGGAACAGCCCTCAAAGTTAGGTCGAATGGAGACGCATCGGGTGGGTTGAGAGCCGGGGCAGGCCGGCCGGTTCCGGAAAAGTGAGCCGATGGGGCGCAGACGGTGATCCCGCCCCGCGGAAGGACGAAGGGGCGGGGGCTCGCGGTTTCCTCAGCGCCCTGGCCGAGGCCCGGGGCCTCGTTCACTGGCGGGCCGCCCCCTCGGTGGCCCGAATCACCTTATCCCGCTTGCGAACCGAGCCCGCCGGGCTAAGGTCCGCGCCGCCATGAAACTTCCCCGCCTGATCGCCCTCATGTCACTCTTCTCACTTCTCTTCGGTCTCGCCCCCGCGGCGCCGCTCGAGATCGGCGCCAGCGCGCCGGTCGTTTCGGCCAAGACCGACGCCGGCACGACCCTGAACCTCGGCGACGTCTACAAGCAGAACAACTACACGCTCGTGTGGTTCTATCCCCGCGCCCTCACCGGCGGCTGCACGAAACAGGGCTGCTCGCTCCGCGACGCCAGCGCCGAACTCAAGAAGTACGGGGTAGCCGTTGTCGGCGTCAGCACCGATCCGGTCGAGAAGCAAAAGGAGTTCAAGGAGAAGAACAATTTCAACTACCCGCTGCTCGCCGACACCGACAAGGTCGTCGTCAAGGCCTTCGGCCAGAGCGGCGGCATGGCCGCCAGCCGGGAAGCCTACCTGATCGACCGCACGGGCAAGGTCGTTTACCACGACAAGGGCCAGACCGAAAAGCAGGCCGAAATGGTGCTGAACTTCCTCAAGACGAAGAAGAGCTGACGCCCGCTCCGATTTTGCCTCCGACCGCCGTCCCGGCCAGCGCCCGGACGGCGGTTTGCTTTTCGGCGGCCGTCCCCGGAGCCGGTCGCCTGCGCGAAGGTTGCATTCGACTGCGCGCAAACCACCGTAGCCGCCATGCGCATCGCCTCGCTCTGGGCGCAACGGGTTCTCCTGCTCGTCCTCTCGGTCACGTGCGCCGCGGCCAAGCCCCGCGCGCGCGACCTCGGTATCCCTTTTTCCGGTACACCGGGCCCGCTCAACGCCATCACGGACGTCGCCGGCGTGGAGGTCGGCCACGTCACGCTCATCCGGGGCGAGGGCAAGCTCGTCGTCGGCCAGGGCCCGGTGCGGACCGGTGTCACCGCGATCCTGCCGCGCGGAAAACAGTTCACCGGCCGCGTCTTCGCCGCCCGGCACAATCTCAACGGGAACGGCGAGATGACCGGCGCCTCCTGGCTCGACGAGTCGGGCTGCCTCGGCTCCCCCATCCTGCTCACCAACACGCACAGCGTGGGCGTCGTGCGCGACGCCGTGATCGCATGGCTGCTCAAGCGGACCGCCGGCGGCGGCTACTCGGGCGACATCAGCCTGCCGGTTGTCTCGGAGACCTATGACGGTTTCCTGAACGACATCGACGGCTTTCACGTGAAGGCCGAACACGCCGCCGCGGCCCTGGACGGCGCGACTGGCGGTCCGGTCGCCGAGGGCAACGTCGGCGGCGGCACCGGCATGATCGCCCACCGCTTCAAGGGCGGCATCGGCACCTCGTCCCGCCAGCTCACCCTCGAGGACGGCGGGTACACGGTGGGCGTGCTCGTGCAGGCCAACTACGGCCGCCGACCCAACCTGCACATCGCCGGCGTGCCCGTCGGCCGCGCACTCACCGACCTTTCCCCGACGCGCGGACCGCAGCAGGGCGAGGGCTCGATCGTGGTCATCGTGGCGACCGACGCACCCCTGCTGCCCCACCAGTTGCGCCGGATCGCCCAGCGCGCGTCGCTCGGCGTCGGCATCGTCGGCGGCCGCGGCGAGAACAGCTCGGGCGATCTCTTTCTCGCCTTCTCCACCGCCAGCCCGGACGAAGTCTCGAAGGAAAAGGGCCTCGCCCAGGTCAACATGCTGCCGAACGACCGCATCAACCCGCTCTTCAACGCCACGGTCGACGCGACTGAGGAGGCCATCGTCAACGCCCTCATCGCCGCCGAAACCATGACCGGCATCAACGGCAACACCGTGCACGCCCTCCCGCACGACCGGCTCATCGAGCTCCTCCGCCAGCACAACGCGCTGGCCCGCTGAGCCGCTGTGGGAGCGGGCGCCGGGAGAATGGGATCAGCCTGACCCCGTTCCGGCTACAACTCGTCGTCGTGCGCGCCCACCAGCGCGCCGGCCGCCGGGTCCTGGCGCACGCGGTCGATCCAGGTCCGGATTTGCGCGTCGACGGACGCGACCGGCCAGGGCGCCGCGACCAGGTCGATCACGCGGAGCCGGCCGTCGCTGCACCGCACGAAATTCCGCGCGTGCAGGTCCGCCACCAGCCACGGCTGGTCCCGGAGGAAAAACAGCCGCGGGTGATCCCGATTGGCCCGCAGGAAACGGGAGGGAATCTCGATCAGGCCCGCGGGCAGCGAACCCGACATGTCCTCGCCCTGCGGCAGCGGTTCACCCAGCACCTGTTTCGCCACGAGAATGCCCTCCGTCGTGATCGCCACGACTTCCGTCGCCATGCCGCCCAGGGCGTGGATGAGCAGCAGCTTCTCCAGCAAACCCCGGTAGCCACCCAGTTCCGCCTCGGCCTGCAGGGCGGTCTCGTCGCCGGCGCGAAAACCAAACACGCTGCCCACCTGCTTCTCCTCGCGGGGCAGGAAGAACTTGTACACCGATCCGTCCACCCGCGAAAGGAAGGCCGACGCCTCGACGCCGCTGTGCAGGTACCGGAGCCGGTCATTCGGCTCCTCCAGCGGATGCTCGACGTCCGCACGAAACCCGAAGTCCTCGAGCCGCAGCAGCGGCAGCCGCATGCGAAAACGCCGGATCGCGTCACCCAATTCCGCCCACTCCGGACCCGAACCCTCGAGCAGCACTACTTCGTCTTCGGCGAGGAGGACGAGGTCCCGGTCCGGGTCCGAATGCGCTCGGAGATCGCATTTTTCTGCTGCCGCGCCGAGGCGAGCGAGCGCTTCCAATCGTCGCTCGTGATCGTCTTGAAGAGCGGCGCGCTGCTCGGCTCCCGGGAGCGACCGGCCTTGGATGCACGTGGGTTTTCCGGTGAAGGCATCTTGCATGGGTCCGGCATGGGCAGAACGTCGAGAAGCCAGGCGGGAAAAGCAAAGCGGATTTGGGGCGCGGGGAAAAGAAAACCGGTTGACCGCGAAGGGCGCAGATCACGCGGATGAACGGACGCAAAAACCTTCAATCCGGTGGCCCACGGAATACACGGAAGAATAGTGAGGTTCCGGGTATTCCGTGGGCAAAGATCGTCGCCGGGCTCACAGCGCCGCCAGCAAACCGCCGTCGATGGTCAGGATCTGGCCATTGACGAAGTCGCTCGCCCGCGACGCCAAAAACACCGCCGCGCCGGCCAGTTCCTCCGGCTGGCCCCAACGTCCCGCCGGCGTACGGCCACAGATCCACTTGTTGAACTCCACGTTCTCCACCAGCGAACGGTTCAACTCGGTCATGAAATAGCCCGGCGCGATCGCGTTGGCCTGCAGGCCGTGCTTGGCCCACTCGACGGCCATCGCGCGCGTCAGCATCTTCAAACCACCCTTCGCGGCCGCGTAGTTGGCGATCGTCGGCCGCGACACTTCGCTCATCACCGAGCAGATGTTGATGATCTTGCCGGCCCGGCGCGCAATCATCCGCGGCGCCACCGCCCGCGCGACGAGAAATGCGCTGGTCAGGTTCGTATCGAGCACCTCCCGCCACTGCTGCTCGGTCATCTCGGCAAGCGGCGCCCGACGCTGGATGCCGGCATTGTTGATCAGGATGTCGATCGGCGCGAACTCCGCCTCGAGCTTCGCCACCGCCGCCGCCACCGCGGTCCCATCGGTCACATCAAACGCCGCGGTCGTCACCCGCACCTCCTCGGCCTGCAGCGCCGACGCCGCCCGCGTGAGCTTGGCCTCGTCGCGACCGTTCAGCACGATCGCCGCTCCCGCCTGCGCGAGTCCGCGCGCCATCGCAAAGCCCAGGCCCTGGCTGGACCCGGTGACGAGCGCGGTGCGGCCGGTGAGATCAAAAAGTGGGGAGGCCATGGGAGAATCGTGATCTACGAGGGGTGATTGATGCGAGAGAGCGCGGATCGCCGATGCGACCAACCGTTCGTGGAGCGGAAAGCAATGTCCGCTCAAGGTTAATCACCGAAACTTGTCCCGCATCGCCTGGATGCCCGGGATCTTCGCCATCAAGGGACGGTGCACGGGTTCGAAGTACTGCACCAGCGAACGCTGCCGGCGGCCCACCAGGATCGTGAAGATGTAACCCTCATGGCCCGGGGCGCGGACCGTCGGGTGATAACCGCGGTCGATCAGGAATGTGTCGCCGTGCCGCGTCATCGTCACCACCGGCTCCCGCCCCGCCTCATCGTAGCAGAACTGCGCCCCGAAGCCCGACTCGGGCCGGTACCGGTAATGGTAGATCTCCTCGAAATCCGTCTCCTCCGGCGGCCGCTCCGTGTCGTGCTTGTGCGGTGGATACCCGGACCAGCAGCCGTCGTGGCCATACAGTTCGCTGACGAGCAGCCGGCCCGCCCGGCCCGCTCCGTTCTGACCCAGGATGTGACAGATCCGGCGGCGTGAATGCGTCTCCGCCGAGCCCACCTCCACGCTCTCGACCTCCTCCGGCGGAATCCGGAACGGCGCAAACGGCTGGTCGCACATCCCGCCCGCCACCGCCACCTCCGTGCCGTCCCGTTGGGCGCGGATGGTCAGGCGCGGGCACGTCCCGCAATACACCGAATCCGCCGGCCCGTCCCAGATGTCCGCGCGCCGCCCGATGTTCTTGAACTCCTGCGCGCCGGCCGCGATGTCGGCCCGGCCCGAGAGCACGACGCACACGGTCTCGCAACCCGGCACCTCGAGCGTCACCGCCTGCCCGGCCTCCAGCCGCACCAGGTTGAAGTAACTCAACGTCAGCACCTCCGTGCCCGGCGCGACGAGCGGTGCGTTGCGGTTGTCCCCGGCGCGTATTAACTTTGGCATGACAGACAACGGCGCACGCCAGCCGGCCGCGCCGAGATGAAAAACGTCGCGTTCCGCCGACCCAAAGTCGAGCCAGGACCGGGCCTTCGTCCCCCCTGGGAGCGCGGACGTCCTCGTCCGCTTCGGTACGGTCGCGCTCACGTCGGTCCAGTAGCGGACGGGGACGTCCGCGCTCCCAGGAGGGAAATTCCTGGCCTACGCCCAGAGTCGCGCCGGATAGCGCCCCGCGCGCACGAGCTCGGCGATGGCGGCCTCGACCCGCGGCTTGTCTTCGCGGTACGTGACGCCGAACCACGCGCTCTCTGTCGGCAGCACGCGGACGGTCGCCTCGCCCCGTGCGATCATCGTCGACACCGCGGCCGGCAGGTAGAATTCGGCCTTCGGTTCGGCGCCACGCGCCGCGAGGAACTCCCGGAACTGCGCATCGAGCCCGGCGGACAACGCGGGGGTGAAACCCCAGCAGTTCATCGACACCACCGTGTCGCCCGGGTAACGGCGCCCCGCCCCCACCTCTTCGGCCGCGATGCCCGCCTGTTCCACAATCGACTGCAGCGCACCCGAGCCGTCGACGGAGCACACCCCGCGCGAAACGGTGCCGTGCTCGGAGAGCGTGTTCGCGAGCCGGAAACCGACCATCGCGAACCGCGCCCGGCGGTCGGGCCCTGCGGCCGCCGGAGCCGGCTGACCGTTGGCCGAGCCCAGGAAACGCGCCAGCTGCGCGAACGAGTCCGCCCCGTAGAAATCGTCCGCATTGATCACCGCGAAGTTGCCGTCGAGCGCATCGCGCGCGCACCACACCGCGTGTCCCGTGCCCCACGGCTTTTCCCGCCCCGCCGGCGGCGTGAAGCCCGGCGGCAGCGCATCCAGCGACTGGAAGACGTAGTCGACCGCCGCCCGGCCCGCGTAACGCGCCCCGATCTGGGTGCGAAACAGCGCCTCGAAATCGCGCCGGATGACGAACACCACCCGCGTGAACCCGGCCCGCAGCGCGTCGAACACCGCGTAGTCGAGCACGGTCTCGCCGCCGGGTCCGACCGGATCGATCTGTTTGAGCCCGCCGTAGCGGGAACCCATGCCGGCAGCGAGGACGACGAGCGAGAGGGACATCGCCGCGAGCAGAAGCGAACGCGCCTCCCGCGGTCAATCCGCGTGTGGGTCAGGCACGATCAGCCTTCTCCCCGTTGTAGGCGGGGTGCCCCCACCCCGCGAGATGCGAGGTTCGAAACGAATTACTGCGGGGTGAGGCCACCCCGCCTACAGCTCCCAGATCCGCTTTTGCCCGTCCACGAACCGCCCGACGATCGCGCCGTGCGCGACATGCCGGCCGTTCGCGATCCGCTGTCGCGCGCCAACCCACACGTCGCGCACCGCCCGGCGGTCGAGGGAGAAGATGACATGCGCCAGCAGGCTCGCCGCGTCCGCCCCGGCGATCGAGGGATCGTAGAGATTTACCGTGAAGAAGTCCGCCGGCCGGCCGACTTCCAGCGCCCCGCCCGTCGCCCCGAGACTGCGCGCTCCCGTCACCGTCGCCGCGTGAAAGAGCGCCGTGGCGGGATCCGCCCCGATGCCGGCGCGTTTCTCGCGTGCGGTCCGGAGCTGGTACTCGAGCAGCCGCGCCTCCTTGAGCAGGTCGATCTGCACCTGGCGGTCGCTGCCAAGCGCGAGCCCCGCGCCGGCCGCGAGCAGCTTTTCCACCACCGGTGCGCCGAGCCCGAGCTGCTGCGCCGAACTGGGACACACGCCCACGGTCGCGCGCGCCGCGCCGAGCAGCTTCACGTCATCGTCCGACAACTGCAACGCGTCCACCAGCGTGAGCCGCTTGTCGACGATCCCGTGTTCCGCGAGCAACGCCACCGCGCTCCGGCCGTACTCGGCGGCGCACGCCCGCGTTTCCGCCGCCGTCGTCGCGCCGTGCGCGTGCAACCGCATCCGCTGCGCCCGGGCATAGGCCGCGATCACCTTGAACGCCTCGAGCGGCACCTGTGCGAGCGAGTACGCGCCGACACCGAGCCAGGCTTCGTCGGCGGGAAACTCCCGCTCGATCGCCACGCGCAGCGCCTCGGTGTCGCGGACGAATGCCTCGGCGGAACCCGAACGGGCGCGCACCGGCAGGCTGCTCTCGTCGCCCCCGAAGTCACCGCGCAGACTGGCGACGTTGAGCAACGCGATCCGGATGCCCACGTCGTGGGCCGCCCGCACGATCGCCCGGCCCACCTGGTTCACGTCGGGCCACGGTTTCCCGTCCGGCATCCGGTGCAGATAATGAAACTCGCCGACGCACGTGACGCCCGAGAGCAGCATTTCGAGAAAGGCCATGCGCGCGGTGGCGAAGACGTCCTCGTCGGTCAGCCGCTGCAGCAAACGCTCCTCCGCCTCGCGCGGTTTCTGCTCGGTGCGCCCGCGGAGCGCCCGGTGGAAGGCGTGCGAGTGCACGTTGACCAGACCCGGCAGCGCGGCCTGGCCCTCGAGTCGGCGGGCGGCGGCGAGATCCGCGGGTTCGCGGGAGAACCGCGTGATCCGGCCCACCGTGTCGGCAAAGAACGCCACGCCTGCCTCGAATTTCTCCCCCGTGTACACGCAGTCGGGCAGCCAGCCGAGCTCGGTTGCGCCGTGGGGCACGCCGGATTTCACCGCCAGCGGCGCCGCCGGGCCGCGGCCCGGCTGGGGCGGCCGCGAGTGACGGGACGAGGGAGGCGGACGATCCATGGTTCCGAAGAGCGTCC
>JAEUHA010000294.1 GCA_016793535.1 Opitutaceae bacterium
GCCGCGCTCCCAGGGGGGAAGTTTCCGCCCGGTCTCCTTTCCGCATGACTTTGATCGACACCCACACTCACCTCGAATCCTTCGCGCGGAAGGGCCAGCTGCCGGCGATCCTGGCGCGGGCGGCGGAAGCGGGGGTCGCGACCCTGGTCACGATCGGGACGTCACCTGACGACTGGTCGATGTACCGGACGATTGCCGGGGAGCACGCGGCGACGGGCCGGGTGCGTTTCACCGCCGGGTTGCACCCCTGTTCGGTGGACGAGTCGTGGCCGGCGGCGGTGGCGCAGCTCGAGGCGTACTGGCAGTCGGACGGCGTACGCCCCGTGGCGCTGGGCGAATGCGGGCTGGACCGGTTTCACCTGCCGAAGGACCCGGACCAGGCGGCCACGGTGCTGGGCTGGCAGCGGGAGGCGTTTGCGATGCAGCTCGAGCTGGCGCAGCGGCTGGACTGCCCGGTGGTCGTGCATTCGCGCGGGGCGTTCGCGGAGTGTGTCGAGCTGATCGACGCCAGCGGCGTGGCGTGGCCCCGCGTGGTGTTTCACTGCTTCACGGAAGGGCCGGCGGAAATGGCCGAACTGGTGCGCCGCGGTGGCTTTGGTTCCTTCACGGGCATCCTCACCTACAAGTCGGCGGACGCGGTGCGCGCGGCGGCGAAGGCCCAGGGGCTGGCGCGGCTCATGGTGGAGACGGACGCGCCCTATCTCACCCCGCTGCCGCATCGCGGAAAGCCGAACGAACCGGCGTACCTGCGGCACACCGCGGAATTTGCGGCGACGGAGGTCTTTGGCGTCAACTACGAGGAACTGACCGCGGTGACCACGGCAACGGCGCGGCGGTTCTTTGGCCTGTGAAGCCCGAGGGACGAATGCTCACCACGAAATACACGAAACACACGGAAGCAGAGGAGACGCCGGCGTCAGCGTAGGTACCTCGGATAGCCTGGGTTTTTCGTGTGTTTCGTGTATTTCGTGGTCAACTTATCCAGCCGGTTTCAAGCTTCGTCGAACTTCCGGGCGAACAGTGCTTCGATCTCGTTCAGCATCGCCTCGGCGTCGTCGCCGGTCGCGATGAACTTCACTTTCGAACCTTTGGCGGCGGCGAGCATCATGAGCCCCATGATGCTCTTGCCGTTAACCTGCTCTTCGTCCTTTTCGACGAACACCTCGGCTTTGAACTTGTTGGTCACGCGCACGACCATGGCCGCCGGCCGGGCGTGAATCCCCATCTTGTTCTGCACCACCAGCTCCTTGGTGAGCGTGCGGGTGCCAGCGGAGGCGTCGGCTTTGTTCATGGCAACTTAGTGGACCGGTCAAAATCCGGACGGTGGCGTCGGCTTGCAACCCAAAAACCCGGCTTCAGGCTGCGCGGCGATGACACCGACTGCAATCATCGTACCATGCCGGCTGGAGTCGACTCGGTTTCCGCGTAAATTATTGCATAAGATCAAGGGCCGACCGCTGGTTCTGTGGGTGGCGGAACGGATTGCGCGGGAGGCGCCGGAATTTCCGCTCTACTTCGCGGTCGATCATGACTTGCTGCGGGACTGCGTGGCGGGGGCGGGTTTCAGGGTCATCATGACCAACGCGACCCATCAGACGGGTACGGACCGGCTGGCGGAGGCGAACCGCAGCGTGCAGGCGGAGCACGTGATCAACGTGCAGGCGGACGAACCGCTGGTGACGGGCGACCAGATCCGGATGCTGGCGCGCCTGCTGGCGGGGGGGGCGCCGATGGCGACGCTGGCGACGCCGTTCCGACGCGCGGTGGATTTCAACAACCCCAACCAGGTCAAGGTCGTGCTGGCGGTGGCGGCGCGGCGGGCGCTGTTCTTTTCCCGTTCGCCGCTGCCCTTCGCCCGCGACCGGGGCGGGGTGGTCGACGATGCCTGGGTGCAGTCCAATCCGTGCCTCAAGCACCTCGGGCTCTATGGCTACCACCGGGACCTGCTGCAGAAGTTTGCGACGCTGCCCGCCGGCCGGCTCGAGCAAATCGAAAAACTGGAGCAACTGCGTGTGCTCGAAAACGGCTACGAGATCGCGTGCGACGTCACCAGCGATCCGTCCGTCGGCGTCGATACGCCGGAGGATGCGGTGCGGTTCGAACAGGTGCTGGAGGGACGAAGTGGCAAGTGACAGGTGACAAGGGCCAAGTAGCGAGGTTGGGACGGCGATCGGGTCTCCGCAGGCCCGAAGTCTTGTCACTTGGGCCCTGACACATGTTACTTGTGCGACCTCAAATCTTCCCCGCCTTGCGCGCTTCGACCAGCTTGTAGAAGTCGACGAAGAGCGGATCGGCGTCGTTCGGGCCCGGGGCGGCCTCGGGGTGGTACTGCACGCTGAACACCGGCAGGGACGTGTGGCGCAGGCCCTCGACCGTCTGGTCGTTGAGGTTGATCTCGGTGATCTTCGCCCCGCGGTTCTCGATCGACTTGGCGTTGGTCGCGAAACCGTGGTTCTGCGCCGTGATCGAAACCTTGCCGGTCTCGAGGTTCTTGACCGGCTGGTTGCCGCCCCGGTGGCCGAACTTCAGCTTGAAGGTCGAGCCCCCGAGCGCGTGCGTGAGCATCTGGTGGCCGAGGCAGATCCCGAACATCGGGAACTCCGGCAGCAGGCCCGTCACCGTTTTGTGGATATACGGCAGCGCGGCCGGATCGCCGGGGCCGTTGGAAAGGAAGACCGCGTCCGGCCGGTGCTCGCGGACTTCCTCCGCGGTCGCGGTCGCGGGAAACACCTGCACCTCGAAGCCGTGGTTCACGAGCTTGCGGTAAATGCTGAACTTCGCGCCGTAGTCGAAGGCGGCGACCCGGAACTTCTTCGCCGGAATGCCCGGGGCGTTCATCGTCGTGCCCACCGGGTAGTACGGCGTGTTGTGATTGGCGGCGTCGTCGGCGCGCCAGAGGTAGGGCGACTTCGTCGTGACGTCCTTCACGTAGTCGGCGCCGGCCATGTCGCGCCAGGTCTTCGCGTTCCGGATCGCGTCGGCGTCGCTGATCGGCCGCGTGCTCAGGCAGCACTTCATGGCGCCGTCCACCCGCAGCTTCTTGGTCAGCGCCCGCGTATCAACTTCGCTGATGCCCGGAATGCCGTATTTCGTCAGGTAGGCGTCGAGGGAGAGCCGGCTGCGCCAGTTGCTGACGACCGGGGACAGCTCGCGGACGACGAAACCGGAGGCCTTCGGCACGGCGGCCTCGGTGTCCTCGTCGTTGACCCCGTAGTTGCCGATTTGCACGGCGGTCATCGTGACGATCTGGCCGAAATACGACGGGTCCGTGAGGATCTCCTGGTAGCCGGTCATTGACGTGTTGAACACGCATTCGCCCGAGACGGTGGCTTCGGCGCCGAAGGCGAGACCCCGGAAAATCGAACCATCCTCGAGGGCGAGAACTGCAGGCTTGGGCGTGGACATTAAAGCCGAACGAAAGAGCGTGATGGGGGCCCTGCCAAGTGGTTTCGTGGAAAAGTTGCACCTGCCCCGGGCCGCGGGCGCGGACGTCTCCCGTCCGGCCGGCGTGGAACGGTGGGCGTGCCTGTTGCGACATGATTGCGGGTGGTCATTTGACACGGTCCCGCAACGCGCCTCACTCTTTGCGAAACGAATGGCTTACACCGAAGACCGCGCCGCCTGGTTTCAAGGCCAGGGCCTTTGGCAACACATCCCGGAAAGCGACTGGCGCGATTGGACCTGGCAGCTTAAGAACCGGTTGACCACGGTCGAGCAGTTGGAGCGCTATATGACGCTCACGGCCGACGAAAAGGCCGGCTGCGCGCACGCCAGCCACAAGCTCGCGCTCGCGATCACCCCTTATTTCTTCAACCTGATCGATCGCAACGATCCCGATTGCCCGCTGCGCAAGCAGGTGATCCCGCGGGGAGGCGAAACGGTGGTGTCGGAAGGGGAGATGCTGGATTCGCTGGGCGAGGATGAACGTTCGCCGGTGGCCGGGCTGGTGCACCGCTATCCGGACCGCGTGCTTTTTCTGGTGACGGACCGATGTGCCGCCTATTGCCGCTACTGCACGCGCAGCCGGCTGGTTTCGAACGCCCAGGATTACAACTTTCACCCGGAGTACGAACAGGGCCTGCGCTACATCGAGTCGCATCCGGAAATCCGCGACGTGCTCCTGTCGGGCGGCGATCCGCTGCTGTTGTCCGATCGGAAGCTCGAACACCTGATTTCGCGGCTGCGGGCAATCAAGCACGTCGAGTTCATCCGCATCGGGTCACGCATCCCCGTGTTCCTGCCGCAGCGCATCACGCCCGAGCTGTGCGACATCTTCCGCAAGTACGGTCCGATCTGGATGAGCATCCACGTGAACCATCCGAAGGAAGCCACCGCGGAGCTGAAGGACGCGTGTGAGCGGCTGGCGTTCGCCGGCGTGCCGCTGGGCAACCAAAGCGTGCTGCTCAAGGGCGTGAACGACGACGCCGACGTGATGAAGGCGCTGATCCACCGGCTGCTCCGGATGCGGGTGCGACCGTATTATCTCTACCAGATGGACCTCATCACCGGCGGCGCGCACTTCAAGGTCGATGTGCGCAAGGGGATCGAGATCATCCGGGCCCTCCGCGGTCACACCACCGGGTATGCGATTCCGCAGTACGTCATCGATGCGCCCGGGGGCGGCGGCAAGGTGCCCATCAACCCGGACTACGTGGAGAAGATCACCGAGGACGAGATCGTCTTCCGCAACTACGAGGGCAAGGTGTTCCACTATCCCCTGACGTCGCAACCGCGCCGGATTTCCGGGGACCCGCTTGCGACGGTGCCGCAGACGGATTTCGCGGCCTTCGACCTGTAAGGGGCGACGCGGTTAGGCCCGGCACGGGGGCTAGATTTTATTCTCCAGTTGGTTACAAGCGGAGAAATTTTCCCCCGAAAAATGCGGGAGAATTTTGAGCGTTTCGCGCGCGACGCCGTCTATCTCCGTGTAGTCAGCACTGTCCGCAGGGGCAGTGAGTGTTTGTAGTTCTACGGTTTGCTTGGTGTTAGGTCACACAGGCCGCCCCTCTCAAGGGGGCGGCTCTTGTGTTTTCCGGCCGCGACGGCGGTCGAAGTGCGGCGGGCCCGGGGTGAATTCAAACCACGCGGCAGCCTTGTACCGGTCGGACGTTGCTTTTGCCTTTCTCGCTGAATGCCGCCCAAGCCTATTGACCGCGGATTTCGCTGATCGCGCGGATTCTCCCTTTATCCGCGCGATCAGCGTAATCCGCGGTTAAGCGTAGAAGCGGAGGGCGATTGGAATTGCTCGGCGGTCTGCTCTTGGTCGCAGACTGCGGCGCTGCACCGGCTCCGCAACGGCACGCGCCTCCCCTTACGGTACCTCGTAGATTTCGAGCAGGGCCACGCCTTCGCCGCCGTCCTTGCCCTTCACTTCCACCGTATACGGTCCCGGGGGCAGGGTGATGAGCAGGGCGGCGTCTTCGCTGTTGGCGGCGAGGTTGAAGGCACCGGCTTTGGTCGTGGCGGCCGTGACCGCGGTGACGTTCTCACCGATCGTCCAGCGGTCGTTGGTCGCCACGACGGCCTGGGCGGCGTAGACGGTCAGAACGGGATCTTTCAGCGCGTTGCCGACCCCGAAGGCGGCGAGCGTCGGGCCGACGGCCCGGATCAGCATGCGCTTGTAGGCCGGGCCGACCACGACGAAACCGCCGATCAGCACGCCGTCGCCGGCGCGGACGCGGGCTCGGGTGGAGAGGTTGACCGTGCGCCCGTTCGCATCGAGTTCGTACAGCTCCGCCAGCGCCACGCCGGTCTGGCCGGTGGCCGACGTGACCTGGACGGTATAGGAACCGATGCCGATGGGGTCGGCGAGGGCGGCATCCTTGCTGCCAGGTGCGAGCGGGAAGGCACCGACGGTTGAACCGAAGCCGGGGATGAGGCTCGCCTCGCGGCCGGCTTCCCAGCCGCTGTTCCGGTAGAGCTCGACTCGATTGCTGGAGAAGATGCTGAGCTGCGGATCGGGCAGCAGCTGGGTGGCGCCGAAGGCGGCGAGGCCGGGACCGACGGCACGGGACAGGTAGCGCTTGGTGGCGGTGTCCGCGACGATCACGCCGGCGATGAGGGCGTCATCGCCCCCGCCAACGACGGCGCGACTCGAGAGGTTGATCAGCCGGGCGCGCGGCGTGAGGGGCGAGGCGGACTCCGTTGCCACCGGCGAACTCCACGGGCTGCCGGGGAACACGTTCTTCAGGTCCTCGCGGTAGCTGCGGGCGTGCAGATTCGCCGAGGTCGCAACGGTGATCGGCGTCGACGACAGGAGGGCGTTGGGCGCCAGGCCGCCGCCGAGCGAACGCGGGTCGGAGCCATCCAGCGTGTAGGCGAGCTTCGCGCCGACGGGAGGAGTGAACGTCACATTGCCCCCCGCGGCACTGAGGCGCGGCGCGGCGACGAACTGTTCGTCGATCCAGCGCGTGCGGTTGTGCAGCCAGCGTTTCATCTGGTCGATCTGCGCGGCGTACGATCCCCACGGATTGACGCTGTCGGGCCAGCGGGCGGCATCGCGGCGGACGGCATCTTCGCCGATCTGGGCCGCGTAGCCGTCGGCGATGGCGGAGAGATTGTTGTTTTCGAGCGGACCGGTCCGGAGCGTCTGCCAGCGATCGATCCAGTCCTGCATGAACTCCGGGTCGGCGGCGATCATGCCCCACCAGCCGGTGCGCCAGTAGTCGGGCGTGCCCAGGCCGAACCAGACGTCGTAACGCTGCGAGCGGGCGTCCCAATGGCAGTTGATCGCGCGGTCGAAATCCCAGACCGGCCCGGCCTTCAGCTTGCCGTTGCAGTTCTTGGTGAAGTACGCGCTCCGCGTGAAGGCGTCGGGCTTGCAGACGAAGACATTGAGCAGGTGGTGGTCGACCCAGCTTTCCCGATCGATGAAGTCGAGGTACGTGCGCTGCGCAAAGCCGGTGGCCGTGTCCGCCGCGAGCGCGTCTTCCATCCCTTGCAGGTAGTCCTGGATGTAGGTGAGTTGGGCGGGCGCGATCTCGTCGGCCTTCGGCGCGACGAGCACGACCGAGTTGTAGCCCTGTTCGGGGATGTTGCGGCGCGTGACCCAACCGACCTCGTCCGGATCCTTGAGGTCGATCTTGACGATGTAGCCGCCGGTGAGGGCGGAACCGGCGACATCGGACTTGGACATTTCCTTCAACGCGACGCGCTCCCGGGCAATCTCGATGCGGTCGGTGACAACGTAGATGCCCGCGTAGTCCGCGGCGTCGATGTCGCCGCCATTGGCGTTGAAGAAGACCTCCACCAACCGCGTCCGGGGCGCCCAGCGGCCCATCTGGTTGGAGAGGGCGTAGACGAAAGCGTTGTTGATATAGGTCAGGTCGAACGACCAGGGGGCAACGAGGGCCCATTTCTCATGCGCGCTGAGATCGAGCAGCGCCTGTTCGCGTTCGTTGCCGGCCGGGTCGGTGAATTTGATGTTGTAGCCCTTCTTCGGGAAATCCGCCGAGGACGAACCGCGCACGGACGTGAGGAGCGGACTGACGAGTTCCGGCGCGGCGCTGAAGGTCGGACCGTTGTTGGCGCGGGCAGGGTAGCTGAAGAGCCACGACGGATGGTCGATCTCGTCCTTGGCGAGCGGCCCGGCGCCCAGGTTGTCGAGGACGACCACCGGCAGCTGGCTGCTGAAGCTGGAGATCGAAGCGCCGAGTCGGGCGAAGTACGCTTCGGTGACGGGGCCGTGGGCCGTGCCGTCGGCCGAAAAGACCGCGGCGCGCACCCGGGTCGACTGGTCGACGAAGATCGGCCCCGTGTACTCCGGAGACGCAGCGGTGGGTGCCGGGGCGGCATGGGCGGTCGCGGCCGTCACGAGCACGTAACGGATCTTCTGGTCGCCGCTGGCACCCGAGAGTTGCAGGCTGAAGGCATGCCGGAATGGACCGGCGGCGTGCGAGAACGCCACGGTTTCGGTCAACCCGGCGGCGGCGGGTCCCTCGTTCGCCCTTCCCGGAGTCGCGGCGCGCAGGTACGCCGGCGTCCCGAAACCCGAGGCGGTGGCCGGCAGGCCGAACGACACGTCGTCATTCTGGGACGGATACGCCGGAGCGTATTCCGACGCCACGGTCACGCCATCCGGCTTGAGCAGCGCCAGGTACTCCCCATCGGCGTTCAGGGCGAAATTCGTGTGCAGGCGCGCCGCCGGATCGCGGCGGTTCTTGTTCGACGCGAAAATCACCAGATAGGCCCCGGCCGGGAGCGTGACGGCCGGAAGCTGCCACTTCTTCTTGTTGCTGGCCGAATCGGTCAGGTACCAGCCGGTCAGATCGACCGGGCCCGTGTCCGGATTGTGCAGTTCCAGCCAGTCCGAGTAGGCGCCGTCCTCATCCGCGAGCGTGGCGGAATTCGCCGCCATGAACTCGCTGATCACCGGTTCCGCCTGTACGGCCGCACCGCCGAACGCGAGGGTCGCGAGGGCGAGGATCGAACGGAAGGAGTTTGCGGCGAGCGGCTTCAATGGTGTCGGTGTGGACTCCTAAGACGCCACGTTTCCCCTCCGGTTTAGCCCGGGAACGTGGAATTGGTTGAAGCATCCGCACGGGTTCTACGGAGGAGAAGGGGGCATCATGGATTGGAATCGCCGATCATCTGCAGGAACTACCAGCAGGCTTATGCGTAGAACAACCCCGGCTCATTTATACGAATTTCACTTGCTGATTCTTCCTGCCGGCAGAAGCTAGGGGAAACCCCCTGCCTAATGCGCATGATTCGATCCAGCATTCTCGGCTTTTTTACCCTAGCAGTGGTTGCGTTCGGTCAGCATTCGGGGCCCTTCATTGGTGGGGCCTGGTCCGGCAATGTGAGCCCGACGAGCGCGACCGTATCCATCCGGCTGAATACACCGGGAGCGCGGGTGCGGTTGCAGGTGAGTCAGAACGAGAATCTGACGCCGGCGGTTTTCTCCGCCGCGACGACGACGGTGGCCACGAACGGCAACACGGTGAAGCTGACGGTTCAGGGCCTGCAGCCGGACACGGACTACTATTATGGTGTTGAGGTCGCCGGTGTGCTCCGGACCGAAACGGTTTCGCGGGGTCGCTTCCGGACGTTCCCGCTGGGCCGGGCTTCCTTCCGCATCGCGTTTGGTTCGTGCGGTGATTTCCGGCATCCCGATCAGCGGGTCTGGGATGCGATTCGCGAGGAGCGGCCGCTGCTCTTCATCAACACCGGCGACATGCACTATAGCGACACGAACAGCACGTCGGCTGACGATTATCGCTACAACTACGACAATATCACCAGCCACGAGGCGCAGGGTGCCTTCTATCGCAGCACGCCGATGGCGTACATGTGGGATGATCACGACTTCAGCGGCAACGATTCCGATACGACGAACCTTGGCCGCGACACCGCGCGGTCGGTCTATCGCGAGCGGGTCCCGCACTATCCGATCGGGCCGACGGGTGGCACCATCGGGCAGGCCTTCACGATCGGGCGCGTTCGTTTCATCATGACCGATCTGCGCAGCGGCGCGATGTCACCGTGGACCAAGGAGTCCGCCTCGAAGACCAAGATGAGCGTCGCCCAGAAGAACTGGTTCAAACAGGAGCTGATCAATGCGCGCGACAACGGATTCCCGCTGATCGTCTGGGTCAGCAGCCTACCGTGGATTTCGCCGGCCGAGGTAGGCGCCGATTCGTGGGGCGGCCATGCGACCGAGCGGACGGAGATCGCGAACTTCATTCGCGACAATCGTATCACCAATATCGCGATGCTGTCGGGCGACATGCACGGCCTGGCGTTCGATGACGGCAAGAACTCCGACTACGCCACCGGCGGCGGCGCCCCGATTTTCGTCCTGCATGGCGCCGCGCTCACCAGCGATCCTTCGGCGAAGGGCGGCCCGTACGCCGTCGGTCCCCTGCCGGGCACGCAGCAGTACGGCATCCTGGAAGTTTACGACAACGGCGGTCCCAGCGTTGCGTGCCGGTTCCTCGGCACCCGCGTGGGCGAAGGCCGCAAGATGACCCAGATCTTCAGCGGCTCGGTGGCCGGTGCCTCGGAGAAATCGCTGGTCAACATTTCGACCCTCGCCCGCGTCACGTCGCCGAGCGACGCCATCGTGAGCGGATTCGTGATTTCCGGGTCCACCGCCCGCAGCGTGCTGGTGCGCGCCGTCGGTCCGACGCTCTCGGCGTTCGGCGTGAACGACGCCCTCAAGAGCCCCGTCCTTTCCGTCCATCAGGGCGATCGCGTGATCGCGACGAACAACGCCTGGGCCGGCGCCACGCGGGCCGCGGCGGAGGACGTGATGGACGCCTTCGATCGGGTCGGAGCCTTCCGTTTTGTCGATGACACCAGCAAGGACGCCGCGCTCGTGGTCAGTCTGACCCCCGGCGCCTACACCGTGCAGGTGAAGAGCGGCGACGGCACCCCGGGCGCCGCCCTGCTCGAAGTGTACGACTTGCCCTGATACGTGGATGGGTAGCCGCCGCCCGGGCAGCGGCGGCGTGGAGAGAGGGAGTTTAGCAGTTTTTTTCCATCTTTTGGAACGTAGTTCGGCGATAGTGTACGTTGGCTGCACGATAAGCGTGCCAGCTCTGCCGCCGTTCCTCCCTTGCCACGACTCCTGCCTTTCCTCCTCGCGTTGGTGCTGCCCGGGCTGGGCCGCGCCGACGTCGTGATCAACGAGATCATGTACCACCCGTCGTCCGAGCGGACGACCGAGGAATTCATTGAGCTGCACAACACCGGCCCCGCCGCCGTAAACCTGGCCGGTTGGCGGTTGGCCAGCGGCGTAACGTTTACCTTTCCCGACGTGTCCCTCCCGGCGGGAGGCTATCTGGTCGTGGCGGCCGACCGCGCCGCATTCACCGCCAAGTATCCTTCGGTGACAAATTTCGTGGCCGGCTGGACGGGGCAGCTTTCGAATGCGGCCAACGCCATCGTCCTCACCGACCCTCGCGGAGTGATCGTCGACGAGGTCGAGTACGCCGACGATGGCGATTGGGCGGTGCGGGAGCGCGATGATCCGGACAGCGGGTACCGCGGCTGGCGGTGGCGCAGTCAGGCCGACGGTTTCGGCAGGTCGCTCGAGCTGATCAACGCCGCGTTCGACAACCGGCACGGACAAAACTGGGGCGCGAGCTCGCGTCCCGAGGGCACGCCCGGCGCGGTGAACAGCCTCGCGGCGGCGGATATCGCACCGGTGGTGACCCAGGTGCGGCATTTCCCGCTGGTGCCCACGAGCGCGCAGACGGTGACGGTCACCGCCACCGTAGTCGATGACCGGGCCGCCGCAGTGACGGTGTCCGTGCACTTTCGCAAAGACGGCGCGGCGTCCTGGACGACCGCCCCGATGTTCGACGATGGGGCGCACAACGACGGCATCGCGGGCGACCGGATTTTCGGCGCGCAGCTTCCCGCCGAGGCGGACGATACGATCGTGGAGTTCTACGTTTCCGCGTCGGACGGCGCGCGCGTGCGCACCTGGCCCGCGCCCTCCTTCAACAACGCGAGCTCGGGTGAACCTTTCGTGGCGGAGCAGTCGCAGAACTGCCTCTATCAGGTCGAGAACGCGACCGACCCCGGCGCGATGCCGCTCTATCGGTTGGTGATGAAGGCGGCCGACCGCACCACGCTCGAGGGCATCAATCTCGGCGCCGGCAGCGGCAGCCGCGCCCGCTTCAACGCCACGTTCATCACGGTCGACGGCACGGGCACGGAGTTGCGCTACCTGACCGGAGTGCGGAACCGCGGTCACTTCAGCGCCACCCAGCAGCCACAGAGTTTCAGCGTGGCGATCCCGAACGACTGGGACTGGAAGGGCCGCACCGCCCTGAACCTCAACTCGCAGTTCACCTACCTCCAGCTTCTCGGCAGCGCCTTGATGCGCCGCGCCGGACTTACGGCGCCGGAGTCGCGGCAGATTCAGATGCGGGTGAACAATGTCGACCCCACCGGCGGCAGCACCGGCGCGCCAAGCTTCGGCTTCTACGTCTGCAACGAGTTTCAGGATTCCGCGTTCGCCGATCACCATTTCCCGACCGATAGCGGCGGCAACATCTACAGCGTCCGGCGCACGGACCATCAGCCGTATCAGGAAGGTGACTTCACGTACCTGCCGCCGGCGGGACGCAACGGCGCCGATCCGTACCGTCCCGTCTATTCCAAGAACACCAACGCGTCGGAGGACAACTGGAGCGACCTGATTGCACTGACGCAGGCGCTGGCCAAGGGACGTTTCTCCACCCTGCTCGCGCCGCCGGCCTGGGACGCCGACTACGTCACCGCCGTGCGGGCCAAGGTCGATGTCGAGCAATGGATGACCTGGTTCGCCGCCCAGTCGCTCATCGGCAACGGGGAGACCAATCTCGGCAACGGCTACGGCGACGACTTCTATTTCTACATCGGCGTCAAGGATCCCCGCGCGCGGCTCATCCCGTACGACATGGACACGATCCTCGGCGATGGCGACACGCCGGCGAGCCCGACGGCGGACCTGTTCCCGATGATCCGGCACGGGTCGGGCAATTTCGCCGCCCTCACGCCGACGCCGCTGTATCCGTTTCTCCGGCACCCGACCTTTGGTCCGATCTACTTCGCGAAGATCCGCCAGTTGCTCAACGGGCCGCTCTCCGTCGCCCATGTCCACGCCCTGATGGATCAGATCCTCACGGGGGTCGTGTCGCCGTCCCGCATCGCCGAACGCAAGTCCTGGTACGCCGCGCGCCATGCGCACGTCAGCGGACTCGTCCGCGCCGGACTCAGTGTCACCAGTGGCCCGGCGATTGACCTGCCGACCGGTTATCCGCTCTCCCGGACCGCGACGTGTACGCTGGTCGGCCGGTCGGATCCGGTTCTCACGCACAGCGTCAAGGTCAACGGCGTCGCCGCGACCTATTTGCCGTGGACCGTGACCGGGGCATCAGCGGGCACCAACAGCACCACGGTCGCGATCGGCGAGTGGTCGCTCGCCAATGTCGCTCTCCAGCCCGGCATCAACCGCGTGCTGATCCAGTCCTTTGACGCCGCCGGTGCTGAAATCGAACGCCTGCACCACGAGGTGTGGTACGACGACGGCAGCGTGGCGGCGGTCTCCGGCACCCTCGCGGCCAGCACCACCTGGTCCGCGGCCGGCGGCCCGTATCAGGTCACGGCGCCTCTCTCCATCGCCAGCGGGGCGACGCTCACCGTTGAACCGGGCACGACGATCTACCTGGCCGCGGGCGTCGGCATCACCGTGGCGCCCGGTGGCCGGCTGCTCGCCGAGGGCACGGAGACGAAGCCGATCATGTTCACGCGCGCGCCCGGTGGCACGGGCAACGGCGGCACGATCACGATCCACGGCACGCCCGGCGCGCCCGAGACGCGTTTCCGGCATGTGTTCTTCAATTTCGGCGGCGACCCGGCGGTCGCGGCGGAAGCCAATTCCAACCTCGTCCTCGACGCGTGCGAGTTCCTGCGCAACGACGTCGCGTACCTCGATCTCAACGGCGGCTCCTTCCTCATCAGCCACTGCATCTTTCCCACCGCCGCGCCGAACGCCCGCTTCGAGGCCATCCACGGCCTCGGCAACACGCCGCCGGGTGGCCGCGCCATCATTCGCGATTCCTTCTTCGGAAAAATGCGCGGCTACAACGACGTGGTGGACTTCACCGGCGGCAATCGCTCCGGCCCGCTCCTGCAGCTGTACAACAACGTCTTCATCGGCGCGGACGACGACGTGCTCGATATCGACGGCACGGATGCGTGGATCGAGGGCAACCTCTTCATGCACGTCCATCGCGCCGATTCGCCCGACTCCGCGAGTGCGATCAGCGGCGGCACGGTTCTCGGCCAGACCTCGGAGATCACGATTGTCGGCAACCTCTTCTACGACGTCGACCAGGCGGTGAGCGCGAAGGAGGGCAACTTCTACACGTTTCTCCAGAACACAGTCGTCGACCAGAATTCGCGCGATAGCGAGGAGTTGAAGGAGGACATCGCCGGCAAGCCCGAAGCGTTCCTCCCGGCCGTCTTCAATCTCGCCGACCACGGCGGCCCGGGCGCGCTCGGCCTCTACATCGAGGGCAATATCTTTCACTCCGCGGAAAAACTTGTCCGCAACTACACCGGCGCGGAGCGGGTCACGTTCAACAACAACCTGTTTCCGCCCGGCCTGACGTGGTCCGGCCCCGGCGGCGGCAACCTGAGCGCGCCGGCGATGCTCAACGACGTCACGATCAACCCCGCGACCGGGGCCTCGAACGTCCCGACGCCGACCAAGGACAACTACCGCCGCGTCGCCGCACAGATCCGGCAACAGTTCGGCCTCGATCCGCGCTCACCCGCGCGCGGCACTGGTCCGAACGGAGCCGACAAGGGCGGCGTGCGCCCGATCGGGGTCAGCCTCAGCGGCGCACCGACCGGCACCACCCCCGCCACCGGTGCCACCGTCACGGTCGGCACCTGGATGACCGGCTCCAGCATTCCCGCGGGTGCCGCGCAGTTTCCGAACGGTTCGGGTTGGACGCACTACCGCTGGCGGCTCGACGGCGGGGCGTGGAGTGCGGAGACGCCCGTCAGCACGGCGCTCGTGCTCACCGGCCTCGCCCCGGGCCGCCGTACCCTCGACGTCGCGGGCCGGAACGACGCCGGTACCTATCAGGACAACCCGGACCTCGGCGGCAACGCCCGCGTCAGCAGTGCGACGTGGACCGTGGACCCGGCGTACGTCCCGCCCGCTCCCGCCCCGATCGTCCGCATCAACGAAGTGCTCGCGAGCAACACGAAGACGGTCGGGTTCGGAGCCGTGTACCCGGATCTCGTCGAGCTGACCAACGTCGGCAACGCCACCGCCGACCTCGGCGGCTGGGGGCTCTCGGACAATGCGGCGCTGCCGTTCAAGTACACGATTCCCGCCGGCACGCTGCTCGCGCCCGGTGCGCACCTCGTCCTTTACGCCAGCAGCAACGAAGCCGTGCCGGCGCCGAAAACCGGTTTCGCGCTCGGGGCCAGCGGCGACGACCTCACGCTCACGCGCAGCGCCGCGGCCGGCGGCGGAGTCGCGGACCGCGTCATGTGGGGCCAGCAACTGGCCGACTTCTCCATCGGCCGCGCCCTGGACGGATCGTGGGCCCTGTGCCGTCCGACCTTTGGCGCGGCGAATGTCCTGGCGGCCACCTCGCCCGCGAACGCCGTGAAGATCAACGAATGGCTGACCGACGCCACCGCGCTCTGGGGCAACGACTACATCGAGCTGTACAACCCCGGCGCGTTGCCGGTCGACCTCGGCGGCTATTTCCTGACGGACACTCCCGTCGGCTGGCCGGACCGCAGTCCGATCCGTGCGCTCACGTTCATCGCCGCCGGCGGATTCCTTTCGTTCAAGGCGGACCGCGACACCGCGCAGGGACCGGACCACGTGGACTTCCGGCTGTCGCCGCTGCAGGGGGAAATCGGACTCGTGGCGCCGAACCTGACGGTCGTCGACCACGTGCTTTACGGTCCGCAGCGTACCGACGTGGCGCAAGGTCGAGTGCCGGACGGAGGCAGCGTGATCGCCACGATGACCCCGACGCCGGTCGCCGCGAATCAACAGCCGGATACCGACGGCGACGGACTGCCGGATGTCTGGGAGCGCGCGTATAATTTCGATCCGAACAATCCGGCCGACGCCGGACTGGATGCCGATGGTGACGGCCAGTCGAACAAGGCGGAGTTCCTCGCCGGGACCAATCCGCGCAATGCCGCCGATTTCGTCCGGCCCCCGGTCGGTCCCGTGCTGCTGCAAGCCGGTCGCCTCATCAATCTCTCGGTCCTGGCGCCGTTGAGCCAGGGCGAGGTCATGACGATCGGCACGGTCATCGGCGGTGCCGGCACCACCGGGACCAAGTCCATCGTCGTGCGCGCCGCCGGCCCGGCCCTGACCCAGCTCGGGGTGAGCGGCGTGCTGCCCGATCCGAGGATGGCGCTCATCAATCCCGCCGGTGGCGTCACCGTCGCGAGCAACAACGACTGGGCCGGCGACCCGGCGCTCTCCACGGCGTTCGCCTCGGTGGGCGCGTTTCCGTATGCCGCCGCGTCGTCCAAGGACGCCGGCGTTTCCCTGCCGACGCTCGCCAGCTCCAATTATACCGTGCAGGTGAGCGATGTCGGCTCCGGTGCGGGCACGGTGATCGCCGAGTTGTACGATGCCACGCCGAGCGGCGGGTTCACGGTGACCATGCCGCGCCTGATCAATGTTTCCGTGCTCAAGCAGATCAATGCCGGGACCGCGCTGACCGCCGGGTTCGTCATCGGCGGCGCCACCAGCCGGACGGTGCTCGTGCGCGCCATCGGGCCTTCACTCGAGGGCGCGCCGTTCAACGTCGCCGGCGTCATGGCGGACCCGAAGCTCGAGCTGTTCGACAACGCGACCGGCGCGAAGATCAACGAGAACAACGACTGGGGCGGCACTCCTGCGCTGAGTGCCGGTTTCGCCTCCGTGGGCGCGTTCGCCCTGCCTCATTCCGCCACCAAGGATGCCGCGCTGCTCGTGACGCTTTCGCCCGGCCAATACAGCGTGGAGGTGCGCGGCGCCGACGGCGGCGGCGGCGTGGTGATCGTGGAAGTGTACGAGGTGCCGTGAGCCGTTGCAGCGCAGGTGATACCTGAAGGCTGCGTTCGCTGACACGAATTCCGCTTGCGCTGCCGGGGATCCGGGCTTCCGTTCGCAACGCCTGTAGGGGTGTCCTCCGCGGAGGACTGAGATTGCGGCACGTCCGGCCGCTCGACCCTTCGAACCTGAAACGGATCATGCCGACGAAGGAAACAGCAGGCGCTGGTGATCGCGCCGTGGGGTGCAGCCGGCGCCCCTTCTCTCGGGAGTCCGATTTGGGTCGGGCCTCAAGCCATGCCAATGCTCCCGACACGAATCCTCCTCCTCACCGCCGCGTTCGCGGTCGCCGCCACCGTTCGCGCCCAAACCGGCCCGGCCGTGCCCGCGGCTGCGACTCCCGCCGTAACGCTTGATCCGATCCGCGTGACGGCCGATCTCTGGGCCGCGCCGCTCGCGCGGATTTCCGCGAGCGTCAGCGTCTACGACGAAGCGGCCCTGCGCACGGGAGCAGTGCGGCACTTCGGTGACCTGGTCGGCCAGATCCCGAACCTCACGTTCACCGGCGCCACCTCGCGCCCGCGGTACCTGCAGATTCGCGGCGTGGGCGAGAATTCCCAGTACGAAGGCGAGACGCCGGACTCGACCGTGCGCTTCCTGCTCGACGATCTCGACTTCACCGGCCTCGGGTCGCTCGGCGGCACCTTCGATCTGCAGCAGGTCGAGGTGCTGCGCGGCCCCCAGGCCGGCGCCTTCGGGGCCAACGCGGCGGGCGGAGTCGTTCGTCTGGTCAGCAACGCGCCGACGCCGTACTGGACCGGCCTCGTCGAGACGACCGCGGGCGGCGACGACCTGCGCGCCGGCGGCTTCGCCGTCGGTGGTCCGCTGCTCGCGCGGCGACCCACCGAACTCATGGCGCGCCTCTCCGTGCACCGCAGCGTGAGCGACGGATTCCGGCACAATGTCACGCTCAACCGCGCCACCCACGCCCGCGACGAACTGAACGCGCGGCTGCGCCTGGAGTGGAACCCGTCCGCCGCCTGGCGCTGGGAAAGCACGCTGCTTTACTCGGAACTCGACAGCGGCTTCGACGACTTCGCCCTCGACAACAACGGCCGCCGCACCTTCAGCGACCAGCCCGGCCGCGATGAGCAAGACTCGCTGGCGGCGAGCCTCCGCGGCACGTGGACCGGACGGACGGGGCTGCGCTTTTCGACCGTGACGGGCGTCACGCGGGTGGACTCGACCTACAGCTACGACGACGACTGGACCGCGGCGTCCTATCAGGGCTTCAGCGACCTGCGGCGCGACCGCGCGGTGTTGAGCCAGGAATTCCGTCTCGACTCCGCCGCCGGCCGCGCGGCCGGCTGGATCGACCGCTGGACGGTCGGTGTGTACGGGGCGCGGACGCGCGAGGACGGCGTCTACACCAACGAGGATCCGGGCAACCTGCGCGGGCTCCGGACCGACTACGACGCCCGGCACGCCGCGCTCTTCGGGCAGGTCGCGCATGCGTTCGATGCCCGCAACCGGCTCATCCTCGGGTTGCGCGTCGAGCGGCTCGACCTCGAGGGCCGCGGCACGCGCACGCGTTTCCGCAAGGGCCGCGGCACGTTCGATCCCGCGGTCACGTTCCGTCCTGAGTGCGCGGATACGATGGCGGGCGGCAAGGTGACGTTCGAACACGATCTCAGCGACCACCAGCTGGTCTTCGTTTCCGCAACCCGCGGCTACAAGGGTGGCGGCGTCAACCTCGACGCCCGGATCAATCCGCCCGCCGACCCGCTCACGTACGGGACCGAGTACCTGTGGAACTACGAGGCCGGCCTGCGTGGCAGCGGCCTCGGTCGCCGCCTGACGGGCGAGTTGACGGCGTTCCTGCTCGAGCGGCGCGACGCTCAGGTGCGCGACTCCGCCGGCTTCGGCGGCAGCTACCGTTTCTTCACCGCCAACGCGAACGACGCCCGCGTCTATGGCCTCGAGGCCGCCGGTGCGTTCGCGGTGACGCGCGCCTGGTCGCTCCACGGCTCCTTGGCGCGCATGGAGTCGGAGCTCGGTGCGTTCACGCTGACCAACGGCAACACCGGCGGCGGCCGGCGGCTCGCGAACACGCCGCGGTACGGGTACAGCGTCGGGGCGCGCTACCGTGGCGAGACCGGGTTCTTCGGCCAGGCGGAGCTGACGGGACGCGCCGCGCAGTTCGATTCCAACAACCAGAACGAAGCCCGGCGGGCGTTCGCGGTCGTCAACGCGAGTGTCGGCTACACCTGGCGCAATTGGACGTTCACCCTCTGGGGTCGCAACCTGCTCGACCGACGGTACGAGAATCGCGTGTTCTTCTTCGGCAACGAGGATCCGGATTACGTCGAGCAGCGCTACGAAAGCCGCGCCGATCCCCGGCAAGTCGGAGTGAGTGCGGCCTGGCGCTTCTGATCGGACGCACGCGAAGCCTCTTCCTCCTCCGCGACTTCGCGCCTTTCGCGATTTCGCGTGAGAAGATTTGTGGCTCACGCGAAGGCGCGAAGATCGCGAAGTGAGGCGCTTCGGGCGGAGTGCTCGGGGTCGGCACGATTGGCTTGGGGAGGGAAGGCAAAGGCGTGAACCGAGCAGGCGCGAGTTGGGGGCAGGCGTAATCCGGAGCTTCGCGTCCTTCGCGGCTTCGCGTGAGAAAGAGTGTGGCTCACGCGAAGGCGCGAAGGTCGCGAAACGAGGCGATCCGGGTGGAGTGAATGAGGTCGGAACGATTTGCTTTGGGTGGGCAGGCGGAGTGCGAAGCGCCCCGCTGCGACCTAGGGTCAGGCTTTTCCGGAGCTTCGCGTCCTTCGCGGCTTCGCGTGAGAAAGATGGTGGCGCACGCGAAGGCGCGAAGGTCGCGAAACGAGGCGATTCGGGTCGGGAACCAGAGGGAGCGCACGAATGTTTCTTCTGCGGGAAGGGGTGGGGCAAACCGACCGGAACCGGCGTGCGGTCACGTGCCCGCCGGACTTGTCCGCCTTTCGCGGCCTCGCGTGAGCTCCCGCTTGCCCCCCGGGGTGCCGTGCGCTTTGGTGATCGGCTCCGATGATTTCGCTCCACGAAGGCAAGGGCTCCCGGACCAAGAAGCCGGCGGAAAAGCTGCTCACCCTGCGGCTGCAGGTGGTGGCGTGCCAGCCCCGGATCTGGCGGCGTTTCTTGGTGCGTGAATCCATGTGGCTTTCACGTTTGCACGACACCATCCAGATCGCCTTCGACTGGTTCGATTACCAGACCCACGCGTTCAACCTCGATGACCTCCGCTTCGGCAATCCGTTGAAGCGCGAGGAACTCACGATTGAGGACGACCGCGATGTCACCCTGGCGGAGCTGGACCTCGAGCACCGCGAGCGCTTCACCTACGGCTACCATTTCGGCGAGGGCTGGCAGGTGGAGATCAAGATCGAGAAGATCGGCACGGTGGAGAAGGGGGTGCACTATCCCCTCTGCATCGCCGGCGAGCGCGCCGGTCCGCCGGAGGACTGCGGCGGGGTCGAGGCCTTCCACGACATGCTCGCGTGTATCAAGGAGCCCACTACCGAGCTCGGCCGCGAGTGGCTCGAGTGGCTGGGCCCCGACTACGATCCCGAGCGCTGCGACCTGGAGAAGATCAACAAGGCGCTGAAGAAGCTCGGCAAGTGATTCAGGCCGCGCTCGGCTCCGGCACCAGCGGCGCCGGCGGGGGCGTGCGGTTGCGGGCGAGCAGGATGGCTTCGATCACGAGCCAGATCGCCATCGCGAAGAGCAGGATGACGACGACGAATTCGACGTGGTGCACCGCGGCCGCGACGTTCGAGCGCAGGCGGCCGAGGTGCACCTGCACCGCGAGCCACAGGCTCCACATGGTCATGAACAGCATGAACAGCGTCGGCCCGAGCGTGATCCAGACCGACTTGCCGCGCTGGTGCAGCCACACCGTCACGCCCAGCAGCGCGAGCGCCGCGAGCAGCTGGTTCGAGGTGCCGAAGAGATTCCAGAACGCGCGCCACAGCGGGATCGGCTGGCCGGCGACGACGGCCGGCGGCAGCGTGACGACGATCGCCGGCAGCGCGAGGGTCAGCGCGGTGGTGGCCACCATGCCGAAGCGGCCCTTCCAGCCCGTCAGCTCCATCAGCACGTAGCGCGCAAGGCGCGTGCACGCGTCCAGCGTGTCGAAGACGAAGGTGGCGAAGCACAGCAGCCCGAACTGGCGGGCGATGTCGACCGAGACGAGGCCGAAGGTCGCCTGGTTCATGAAGACCGCCACACCGTCCGCGTACGTGAGGTCGGGCCGGCCCGACGGCTTCGCGAGGATCATCACGGTGGCGAGGCTGAGGCACGCGAGGAAGGACTCGAGCAGCATGCCGCCGTAGGCGACGGGCTTGGCGTCGGTCTCGCGGTCGAGCTGTTTCGATGTCGTGCCGCTGGCGACGATGGAATGGAAACCCGAGCACGCGCCGCAGGCGATGGTGATGAACAGCACCGGCAGCAGCGGCGGAGTCGAACCGTTGAAGTCGAACAGTTTCGCCTCCGAGACCGCCGGCGCCACGATGGTGAGGTTGCCCGAGAGGCCGCCCACCACGACGCCGACCACCCCGACAATCACGATCACGTAGAGGAAATAGCCGCCCAGCGCGCCCCGTGGCTGCATCAGCAGCCAGACCGGCGACAGCGCGGCGAAGAAGCAATAGGCGAGCAGGACGTGATCCCACAGCACCTGCGGCCGGGCACTTCCGGTGAGGCCGCCCAGGTCGAAGGGCAGGTACGGTCCCGCGATGATGGCGCCCAGCACCAGGGGCAGGAAGATCAGCTGGGCCTTGCCTTCGCCCAGCTTGAAGCGACGCATGCAGAGCCCCATCACGATCGCGAGGCCCAGGTAGAGAATCGAGGAGGTTGCTACGGCGGGCCCGGGGGCGTCGCCGTCGACCGTCGAGGCCTTCTGCACGAACGTGCCCGCGGGGCCATCGGCGAAGGCGATGATCACGTACACGAGCGAGATCCAGATGAAGGCGAGAAACAGCAGGTACGACCGGCGATTCATGTACCGGCGCACCACTTCGGCGATCGACTTGGCCTCGTGCCGGACCGACGCGACGAGCGTCATGAGGTCGTGGACGCCCCCGATGAAAATCGCCCCGAAGATGATCCAGAGCCACGCGGGCAGCCACCCGAAGTAGGTGGCGGCCAGGATGGGACCGACAATCGGCCCGGCTGCGGCGATGGCGGAAAAGTGCTGCGGCAGGAGCCAGTTTCGACTCGCCGGCTCATAGTCGATGCCGTCGCGCTGGGCATGCGCGGGCGTCTTTACGCTCGGATCGAGCTGCAGGTAGCGCGCAAGAATTCGGCCATACCAGCGATAGGCGAAGGCCAGGACGATCCCGGACACGGCGAGAAACAGGATGAGCGACATGGAGGGGAGGGGCTCGGGCCCGGAAGCCCGGGGTGCGGCGAGGCGCGAATCTACGCCCACGGTGGCGACTGGCTAACAAAAAAACGCACACTTTCGCGCGTGCGGCGGCGCGGATTGGGAAACCGTTCGCGGTTGAATGTCGGAGCGGATCCACGCCGTGACCGACACCGCGATCGAAGTGGCAGTCGCGGCGTAAAGGCGCTCTTTCCGCGGGAGGGCGGGCAACCCGCGCGCTACGCCTTACGCCCTTGATGCGCGCAGCGCGGCCCGGATCGCGGCAAAGTGATTCTCGAGATAATAGCGCAACCAATACGCGTATCGCCCCGGCCGGTCCCGGACGTCGCGGCGCAGCGCGTCCAGGCTGATCCACGCGGTCCGGGCGACTTCGTCCGGGTTCAGGTGCAGCGCGGTCGGGGCGGAACCGAAGTACACGTAGACGATTTCGTTTTCCGTCAGGCCGTTCGGCAGCGCGGTGCGATAGCGGGCGCGAAAGCCGTAGCGCAGGCTCGCCTCCGCGCCGAGTTCCTCGCGCAGCCGCCGCCGGGCTGCGGCGATGGTCCGTTCGCCGGGTCGCGGATGGCCGCAGCAGGAGTTCGCCCAGAGACCACCCGAGTGGTACTTGGCCCGGCTGCGTTGCTGGAGCAGGAGCCCGCCGGTCTGATCCACGAGGAAAATGGAAAACGCGCGGTGCAACAGGCCGTCCTGGTGGACCGTCCACTTCTCGGCGTGGCCGATGGCGCGGTTGCGCTCGTCGACCAGGATCAGTTCATCGGTCATGCGGCGTGGCTGGCGCGCGCGCGCCGCGCGTCGCCGGGTTGGGGAAAGTACGGAGGGACCGGGAGTTCGTTTGCCACGTTGATTTCCGATGGGAGTGATGTTTGTTTGCTTTGCCGCCGGTTCGTCAATTTGAGTTTTCCGCTCCTTCGTCCGCCCGTGTCCAAGTCCCGCTCCAAAACCCCGTCCGTCCCTCCGGCGGCTGCGCGCGCCGTGGTCGATCACGGTTTCATCGCGGTGCGGGCGAAACTGATCGAGGTCGCGGCGTTTCTCGACCGCGTGGAACGCCACCGGGTGGCGGACGATTTCCGGTGTGCGGCGTTGCGCGACGCGGCGGCGTTGCTGGTGGACGGACGCCCCGAGCGGGCGCGGCGGATTCTCGAGCAACTCAGCGATCCCACCACCGAGCCCGAGGTCATTTCGTCCGGCAAGGCCGCGCTCGGCGCGTGGCAGCCGCCTGCACCCCGGCCGGCCCGGGCCAAAAAGTAGCGTTCTCATGCGGTACATCGAGCCCCACGGTCACATGGTCAGCCGGACCACCGACGACTATCAGGCGATGGTCACGGCCGGGTGCGTGGCCGTGTGCGAACCGGCGTTCTGGGCGGGCTTCGACCGCGGTTCCGCCGCCGGCTTTCGCGACTACTACCGGCAGCTCACCGAGTACGAGCCCGCGCGCGCGGCGAAGTTCCTGTTGCCGCATTTCAGCTGGCTCTGCCTGAACCCCAAGGAGGCCGAGGACCTCGGCCTCGCGCGGGAGGTGCTGGCCATGATCCCGGAATTTCTCTCCCGGCCGAATGTACTCGGCATCGGTGAGATCGGGCTGAACCGGAACACGCGCAACGAAATGACCGTGCTCGAGCAGCACGTCGAACTCGCGGTGAAACACGACCAGCTCATCCTCGTCCACACGCCGCACCTCGAGGACAAGCTGAAGGGCACCCAGCTCATCCTCGACCTCCTGTCCTCCCACCGCGGCGTGAAGCCCGGCCGCGTCATCATCGACCACGTCGAGGAGCACACCATCCAGCGCGTGCTCGACCGCGGTTTCTGGGCCGGCATCACGCTGTATCCGGATTCCAAATCCTCCCCGCCGCGCGCCGTCGACATGCTCGAGATCTGCGGCCGCGAACGCATCTGGATGAACTCCGCCTGCGACTGGGGCGTGAGTGATCCGCTCGCGGTGCCGAAGACCGCGCTCGAAATGCGGCGCCGGGGCTACAGTGCCGACTTCGTGGACGCCGTTCTCTACCGGAATCCGCATCGCTTTCTGTCGCAGTGTCCGAAGTTCCGCGTGGGAGAATCCGCCGCGGAATGAAGCTCAACGCCGGCATCCATCTCGCCTACTGCACGAACGTCCACCGCGGCGAAACCTGGGCGGAGACCTTTGCGGCGCTCGAGCGCCACGTCCTGCCGGTGCGCCGCCGCGTGGCGCCGGGCCGCTCCTACGCCATCGGCCTGCGTCTGAGCCAGCGGGCCGCCGCCGAGCTCGCGCAAGGTGACGCGCTGGCGGCGTTCCGGCGCTGGCTGGAGCGGCACGACTGCTACGTTTTCACGATCAACGGATTTCCCTACGGCAGCTTCCACGGCACCCGGGTGAAGGAGCAGGTCTACGCGCCCGACTGGTCCACGCCCGAACGCGTGGCGTACACCGTGCAGCTCTTCGAGCTCCTCGTGCAACTGGTCCCCGCAGGCGTCGGTGGCAGCGTCAGCACGGTGCCGGCCTCGTTCAAGGGCTTCATCGCCGCCGATCCCGGCCGCCGCGCGGCGATCTTCGCCAACCTCACTGCCTGCGGTCGCGCCATCGCCGCGCTCGCGGAAAAATCCGGCCACGACCTGCACCTCGGCCTGGAGCCGGAGCCGTGCTGTCTGCTCGAGACGACCGAGGAGACGGTCGACTTTTTCAACGCCTGGCGGAGCGGCGAACGCGCGGTCGACGCGGAACGGCTGCTGCGTTTCGTGGGCGTGAACTACGACTGCTGCCACCTCGCCGTGGAGTTCGAATCGCCCCGCGCCGGTCTCGATCAGCTCGCGGCCGCGGGCCTGCGCTTGAGCAAACTCCACCTGAGTTCGGCGTTGCGGGTAAAACCGGATGCGGCGGGTCGCCAGGCGCTCGCGGCGTTTGTCGAGCCGGTTTACCTGCATCAGGTCGTGGTGGGAAACGGCCATGACGTGCGTCGGCGCTACGTCGATCTCCCCGACGCGCTGGCGGATGCGACACCCGCGCGGCCGGACGATGAATGGCGGGTCCATTTCCATGTCCCGCTGCACGCGGAGCCGGGCGCGCCGTTCGGCGACACGCGTGATCACCTGGTCGGCGCGCTCGACTGGCTGCAGGCGCACCCGGGCGCGTGCACGCATCTCGAAATGGAAACCTACACCTGGGAGGTGCTGCCGCAGCCGCTGCGGCTGCCGATCGAGGACCAGCTCGTGCGCGAATACGAATGGACGCTGGGTGCGCTCGCCGGGCGCGGGCTCGCCTCCCCCGGGAGCGCGGGCGTCCCCGCCCGCAACGAGGACGATGCGGACGAGGACGTCCGCGCGCCCAGAAAAGAGAACCCCATGTCGACCGCTTCATCTGGAATCCGCGTCTGGTTCGACCTGGCCCGCGCCGGCAATTTTCCGTCGGTGGCGAGCAACGTCCTCGCGGCGCTCGTGCTCTCGGCCGCCGTGGCCGCCGCACCGGGCACCGCAGGGTTTCCTCCGCTGGTTCCGCTGCTTCTGGCGATCGCCGCCTCCTGTTTGGTCTACGCCGGAGGGGCGACGTTCAACGACGTGGCCGATGCCGGCTTCGATGCGCGGCACCGGCCCGAGCGCGCGATTCCGCGTGGCGCCGTGACCCGGGCCGGCGCGGCCTGGGTCGCGAGCGTCCAGATGGTGGCCGGCCTCGGCGGCTTGGTGGCGCTCGGTGCCGGTGTAGGCTGGGCACTCGGGCTGGCGGCGACGATCCTGGCCTACGACTGGATTCACAAACGCTGGGTCGGTTCGGTCGTGCTGATGGCGGGCTGCCGGGTGCTGCTTGCGGGCGCGATCGCGTCGTTACCGGGCGGTGGTTTTCCGCCGGCCTTCCTTTATTGGGTGGCGGCGCTGTTCGTCTACATTGTCGCCCTCAGCCTGATCGCGCGGTGGGAATACAAGCCCGGGGCGCCGGCGGCCCGCATCGGACGATCCGTCGGCCGCCTGCTCGCATTCATCCCGTTAATCGACGCGATTGCGCTGCTGCTGGTGGGCGCGTGGATTCCGGCAATGGCTTGCGCGGCGGCGGTTCCTCTCGGACGCTTGGCGCAACGTCTCGCCGCCTCCACCTGACCCCGCGCATGTCCGACACCCGCGACCTCGTTTCCTTCCCCATCACGCTCCGGCACGAACACCGGCTCGTCTTCACGCGCGATGTGTTTGCCGAAGGGAATCCGGTGCTGGCGGAGCTGCTCACGCCGCGCGAACCGGGCGAGAGCGTGCGGGCCATGGTGTTTTGGGATGCGGGGCTCGAGGCGGCCTTTCCGGGCATCGGGACGAAGATCGCGCGGTGGTTCGCCGCCCAGGGCGACCGCGTGCGGCTCGCGGCGGAGCCGATTGCGGTGCCGGGTGGCGAGCCGGTGAAGAACGACTTCCGCCAGCTCGAGCGCGTGTGGGCGGCTATCAACGCCGCGGGCCTGTGCCGTCACTCGTACGTGCTCGCCGTCGGTGGCGGCGCGGTGCTCGACATGGTGGGGTTCGCGGCGGCCACGGCGCACCGCGGCATTCCGCTCGTGCGGCTGCCGACGACGAGCCTGAGCCAGGGCGACGGCGGCGTCGGGGTGAAGAACGGCGTGAATTTCTTCGGCAAGAAGAACTGGCTCGGCTCCTTCGGCGTTCCGCACGCGATCGTGAACGATCTCCTTTTCCTGCACGGCCTGCCGCTGCGGGAGCGCCGGTGCGGCCTGATCGAGGCGGTGAAGGTCGCGCTGATCCGCGACGCGGCATTCTTCGAGTTCATCGCCGCGCGGGTCGATGCGCTGGCGAAGTTCGAACGCGAGCCGTTCGAAGCCGTGATTCGCGCGAGCGCGCGGCAGCACATCGAGCACATCGCGACGGCCGGCGATCCGTTCGAGCGCGGCTCGGCCCGGCCGCTCGATTTCGGCCACTGGGCGGCGCACAAGCTGGAGCAGCTGTCGGAGTTTCGCGTCAGCCACGGCGAGGCCGTCGCCGTCGGCATGGCGATCGACCTGATCTACGCGCGCCGGATCGGGCTGCTGCCGGAACCGATCGCCGAGCGCATCCTCGGCGTCATCCAGCGGCTCGGGTTCGAATTGTTTGCGCCGGTCCGGGAAATTCGCGGTCCCAGCGGACGTCAGGACATGCTCGATGGCCTGGAGGAATTCCGCGAGCATCTCGGCGGACGGCTCTCGATCCCGATGATTCGCGCGCCAGGTGATCGACTCGAGGTTCACGAGATCGACGGGGCGGTCGTGAAGGCGGCGTTCGACGAGCTGCGGGAACGTTATGGGTGAAGCTCTGGGAGCGCGGACGCCCTCGTCCGCCATTCGTACGACTGCGGCCGAGGGCGTCCGCGCTCCCAGGACGGGCCGGCGATGACCGCCACCGCTCGCACCTCGATCCTCAACGTCGTCGGCCTCACGCCGCGGCTGATCGGTCCGAACATGCCTCACCTGCAGCAGGCGGCGCAGGCCGGCGGACTCATTCGGGTGCGGCCCGTGCTGCCCGCGGTCACGTGCACGGCGCAAAGCACCTACCTCACCGGCCTGCCGGCGTCCGGTCACGGCGCGGTGGCCAACGGCTGGTATGATCGCACGCTGGCCGAACATCATTTCTGGAAACAGTCGAACCACGTCGTGCGCGGGCGAAAGCTCTGGGAGAAACTGCGCGACGCCCGGCCGGGCTTCACGTGTGCGAAGCTGTTTTGGTGGTACAACATGTACTCGACCGCCGACTGGTCGATCACGCCGCGGCCGATGTATCCGGCCGATGGGCGGAAATTTTTCGACGTCTACAGCCACCCGCTGACGATTCGTGATGAGATCAAGCGCGACCTCGGGCCGTTTCCGTTTCCCGCGTTTTGGGGACCGACGGCCGGGATCGGTTCATCGGAGTGGATCGCGCGGTCGGCCGAGTGGATCGAGGAGCGTCACCGGCCGGACCTGTCCCTGGTTTATCTGCCGCATCTCGACTACAACCTCCAGCGGCTCGGCCCGGATGACCCGCGGCTGGCGGACGACTGCCGGGCGATCGATGCGATCGTCGGCCGGTTGATGGAGTTCAATGCGCAGCGTGGCATTCGCACGCTCGTGCTGTCGGAGTACGGCATCACGAAAGTGAACCGCTCCGTGGCGTTGAACCGGATTTTTCGCGCGCGCGGCTGGATCACCGTGAAGGACGAACGCGGCCGCGAATTGCTCGACTGCGGCGCGAGCCGGGTTTTCGCGATCGCGGATCACCAGATTTCGCACGTCTATGTCAACGATGCCTCGCTGCTGCCTGCGGTGCGCGCGGTGCTGGAGGCGACCGAGGGCGTGGCGCGCGTGCTGGGCGGGGAGGAGCTGCGCGGCGCCGGCCTCGATCATGAACGTTCCGGTGACCTCGTGGCGTTTTCGACGGAAGACGCGTGGTTCACGTACTATTACTGGGATGACGACCGGAAGGCGCCGGATTTCGCGCGGTGCGTCGATATTCATCGCAAGTACGGCTACGACCCGGTGGAGCTGTTCCTCGACCCGGCCATCCGGCTGCCGAAACTGCGCGTCGCGGCCAAGCTGCTGCGCAAGGCGCTGGGCTTCCGGATGCTGATGGACGTCATCCCGCTCGATCCCTCGCTCGTGCGCGGCTCGCATGGCACGTGTCCGGCCGATTCGGCCGAGTGGCCGGTCTTGATCGGCACGGGGACGCTCGCCGAAAACCAGGCGAGCATCGAGGCGACTGCGGTGCACGACCGGTTGCTGGCGGCGTGTTTGGCGTAGGC
>JAEUHA010000307.1 GCA_016793535.1 Opitutaceae bacterium
GGACTCGTCTGCCGGCACAAGGGCGATGTCCCTGATCTCCAGCGCGTGCTCGCCCGCCTGCTGCGTCCGCCGACATCTCCGACGGCGCTCTTCATCGTGAATCCGTTCCACTACCTGGCCGTCGCCGCCATCCTGGCCGAGCGGGGCATACGGGTGCCGCGGGATATCTCGCTGCTCTGCCGCGACGACGATGCCTGTCTGCGCTATCTCCCGGTCGCGCCGAGCCGCTACGCCAGCAGCGCGCAGGCGCAGGCCAAGCAGCTCTTCGCCACGCTGACCAGCGCGATGGAAAGCAGGACCGAGCGCCTTCCGCCGAAGTCGCTGTTGCTCATGCCGGAATTCATCGCCGGCGCTTCGATCTCCGCCCCGCGTTGAACGCGCCGAATTTGCGCGCGTAGCGCGAGCCTCCTGCTCGCGGGGCGGGACAGATCTGCGTTTCCCATTCAGGCGAGCAGACCGCTCGCCCTACTCTGCCAGTCCGTTCTCGTCTGCGTGGCTGCCCGGCACGGCGTGCGGCGGCGCCGCCAGACGATGAGCGCGCGGCCCACGCTCAATGCCGGTTCCAGGCCTCGTTCGGCCGGTCCCAGATAATCCGGGCGGCGTAAACGCGGCCGTTGGCACCGTACTGGGCGGGATTGCCGGGCGCCATGCCCTCGGAGGTGGTCACCCACGTCTCGCGCGCATTCACGTCGACGACGGCGAAGTTGCCGAGCTGCGCGCCCTTGTTCGGCACGATCACGCGCTCGGTCGCGCGCAGCACCACGAGCCGGTCGGGGTCGACCTGAGCCATGAACAGCGGGGCGCGGTGGCGGGCGACGTTGTCGTTGTTCGCGCCGCGGCGGGTGTAGACGAGGAAAAGGCCATCTTGGTGCGTCACCCAGTGCGCCTGGGTGTTGTAGCTGCCCAGGTCGCTGCCGTCGTCGAAGGTCCATTTTCGCGCCGGTTCGAAACGGAGTCCGTCGGCGCTGCGCGCGATGTACGCGGCCTGGTCGTTGCGCATCGTCAGAAAGAACCGGCCGCCGAACTTCGCCAGACTCGGCTCGTACAGGCCGCGATCGACCGCGACGGTCAGCTCGGTGCCGTGCTCCACGTACGAGAGCTTCTTGCCGTCGAACCGGCAGCGGACGACCGTCGAGAGGTACGCCTTGGCGTCGAGCGGTTTCGCGTAAACCGGCAGCAGCAGGTCGCCATTGTCCAAGTCGACCCGCTGGGTGCTGCCGGCACCGGCGTTGGCGAAACGGGGTTCCGCGGGCATCTCCAGTTTCGCCCAGGCCGTCCACGCTCGCGCCGCCGGATCGTAGACCGACCACACGGTGTGACGCGGCCGCACGGCCATCAGCACGTCGTTCGCATAGAAGACGGTGTGGCCCGTGCCGAGCAGCCTGCCGGATGCCGCGTGCCATTTCGGGGTGAAGTCGCAGATGCCCTCCTCGCGCGTCGCATCGAGGCGGTGGCGTCCCAGCGTGTCCGCGTGCTCGATGATCGGCGACCAGCTCGCGCCGAGGTCCGACGACGTCAGCGACACGACGGGATAAAACACATCGCTCCGCTTGAGGTTCCACCGCTGCATCGTGAGCACGACCGTCGGCGTGGCGCCGGGGATCGCACCGGCCCGAGGGTGAAACCAACACATCTGTCCGTCGTAGCCGTCGGAGATGGTGTCCAGCTGGAGTCGATACGAGATCGGGTCGGCACCCGGGGATGGAACCGCCACGCCCAGCAGGAGCGGAGTGACGAGGCGCAGCAGGCGGAAAAGCGGGTTGGGCACGGTGAGATGGTAGAGAAGAAAAAGCGAAACGCCGCGGCCCTCACGTGTAAACAACATCGCGCCCATCCCCGGGGTTTCGCCGGGCCCGCTCGTGTGCGGGGGGGGAAACGCCCCGCCCGCGCGAAGGCGTCAAGGGGCCGATTTCGCGAAGGTTCGGTCCGGGTCCCACGCGACCACGCCCATGTGGTAGTTCTTCATCGAGTCGGGCGGATCGCCGGGGAGCGCCGAACAGTAGTAGGCCGTCACCACCTGTCCGTCCTTGCGCTGCACCGACGACGGGTAGCCGCCGTCTGCGCCGTTCCAGTCTGCCACCCGGACGCGCTCGCTCCAATTTTCGCCACCGTCGGTGCTGATCGCGGCCTCGAGTCCGCGCTGACCGAGCGGCGAAGCCCGATCTCCATAGGTAAGGAGGACGCGCCCATCGCGCAGCCGTGCGAGGTGCCCGTTGACCCGCTGGTATCCTGTCATGAGCCGCTTTAGCTGCCAGGTGCGGCCATCGTCCGTCGATCCGTACAACGACAAAGCGTCCTTCTTCTCGACGCCCGTGCCGGTGCGGGCGAGCGCGAGCCAGCGGCCACCGCCGAGATGCAAGATCGTGGTTTCATTCGCCGGCCCGACCAGGACCGGATCTCCCCACGTGCGACCGTCGTCGCGACTGCGGTAGAAGTAGGCCCGGAACTTCCGATCCTGGTAGCGATCGGTCAGCCGTTCCTCGGTGGTGTAGGCGATGACGCAGAGGTCGCCATTCTGTGCCAGCTGGACGTCTCCGAAGGGTACATTGGGCTGACCGGTCGGTGCGCGCTCGGGAAAGCCGTTGTGGTCGACCCACCAGGAAAGGCCGCCGTCCGGTGAACGGCTCACCCAGGGGCCCAGCACATCGTAGCGAAATCGCCCCCGCGTCTGCTTGGCGCCCGCCGGCCAGCGGCCCGACCAGCCGGAAGTCAGCACGATCAGTTCCCCGGCCGAGTTCAGTCCCGCGGCGTGATTCATCCGGATCGTATCCGGCTCGTGCTGGGTCGCCGCACTGCCCAGTGCCCAGGTCGTGCCGCCATCGCTGCTCAGCCAGCACTCGACGTCGCCCGGCCGGTGGCCGTGGCTCGCGTTGTTGAAGATGAGCGCGGCGAGAGTCCGACCGTCGCGCAGCAGCTTGAGATTCGGCCACGCACAGTGGCCTGGCGCGGTGTAGATGGAGACAGGGCGGCCGCCGGAGGCATCGACCGCATAGCGCGCCGGCGCGGGCGCGTCGAACAGCGGCGCCGCGGCGGCGACCGCACCGGACGCGCAGGTGAGAATGAACCAGACGAAACGAAAGGGCATCATGATCGGGGCGACGAAGGCTGCAGTGGGTGGTGAGCGCGGGGAAAAATCGGCTCGAAGGGGCTCAGAAATCACCGCGCACGCCAAAGGTGAACATGGCACCGGCGAACTGCACCTGGTCGATGCGCGCATACACCGGGGTGTCGGGCGACCAGGTGCCGGAACGCTGGGGCGAGGCGGACAGGTTTCGTACGTCGAGATAGAGCGTGGCCCGGCGATGCAGCATCCACGCGATCGATACGTCGATCTTGGTCTGCGGTGCGTAGGTGTTGTAACTGCCGGGCCGCACCGCGGCACTCGCCGCCACGGGCAAACGCCGCCGCCATTTGGTCTGATTCCAGCTCACCTTCGCGCTGAAGCGCTTGTGCACATAGCTTACGCCCTGCTGGACCGTCCGGGCGTTGAAGTTGGTGAAATCGTCCTGGTTGGCGCCGCGCAAGGCCATCGAGGTCACGTTGAAAAAGGCCTGCAGGCCACGTCCCCAGGCGGGCAGAAAGCCGAACGACTGCCGGTAGCCGCCCTCGACCCCGGTGATCCCGGCCTTGCCGGCGTTGCGCTTGGTCACGATATCGAAGTCGAGGTACTCGTCCGGCAATCCGAACGCCGCCAGGTTCTGCGCAGTGCCGGGCACCCGCGTCGAACCGAAGAAATCGCGGACGTCCTTGCGGAAAAGACTCACCGACGCGACCGCGCCCTTCACCTCGTAGGTTTCAAGACTGAGGTCGTAGTTGTCCGAGGTCCACGGCTTCAGCGCCGTATTGACGATTGTAACGGTGCGGCTGCCGGCGGGAGCGTCGGGGTCAGTCGCGCTGAGGCCCGGGATTATCTCGGGGAAATTCGGGCGGCCGATCGTAAGCGCGTACGCGGCGCGGATCACGATCCCGGAGGTCAGCCAGTAGCTCGTATTGAGACTTGGATAGAATCCTTCGTAGTCGCGTTTCGTATACGCTCCATGCCGCACATACTGCAGCCGCGCACTTTGCAGCGCATCGGTGGTGATGCGCTGCGGACGGCCGTTCGCGTCGCGCAGGATGTTGCCGCCGGCGTCCCGGCGAAACGTATTGCTGACGTCGTTGAGTGGTCCCCAGCCTTCGTCGTCGGTGCGTTCAAAGCGGACGCCCCCCACCAGCCAAAGGCGTTGATCGAACAGCTTGAGGTCGCCGCGCAGGTAGCCCGCCGTGACGGTTTCCTCGATGGTCTTGGCGGCGTTTACGCCGCTGATGTAGCCACCGGACTCGTTATAGGTGAACC
>JAEUHA010000317.1 GCA_016793535.1 Opitutaceae bacterium
GTCGGCAGCCGGCAGGACGCGTTTGTCCAGCACCTCATCAAGGAGTTCCTGAGCTATGCCACGGGCCGCCACATGGAGCCCGTCGACGCGTTCGTGGTCGAGGACATCCTGGCGGCGGTCAAGGCGGACGGTTACGGCCTCCGCACCCTCGTCGTCGAAGCGCTGGCCAGCGAAATTTTCCGCTCGAGGTGACGCGCGACGCACGGCGCGCGGCCGCGCAGCCGAGGACGCAGGGTCGCGGCGTCCCGCCGCGCCAACGCACGTTCTCCCCTCCGCGTTGCGCGCGACCGTCGGCGCGTGGTTGCCAAGCGCGGGCAAAGGGCGGATACCCGCGGAGGCGCCTTATGATTACCTTGCCTCACTCCCGCCCCGGACTCACCTGCGCGCTTCGGCGGCTCCTGCCCGGAAGGGCGCGCCAGCGGTGGCCGGTGGTTTTCCTCGCGATCGTGGCCGGTGCGACGGCGGTCGCTGCCGCGACCTCGGGCTCGCCGGCGGTGCCGACCGATCGTCCGGTCAGCTACGAGGCGTTCGGCGCGGTCGGTGATGGCGTGACGGACGACCTGCCCGCGATCGTGGCGGCGCATGCGTTCGCCACCACGCACGGCCTGCCGGTGCGAACCAGGCCCGGCGCCACGTATCACCTCGGCCGGCGGGCGCTGACCGCGGTCATCACGACCGACACCGACTGGGGTACGTCCCGGTTCGTGATCGACGACACGGACGTCGAGAATCATCGCGTGTCGCTCTTCGCGGTGCGCTCGCAGCAGCAGCCCGTCGTATTGTCGATCGCGCGGCTGACCCGGGACCAGGCGAAGCTGGAGGTCCGGCCGCCGCGCGATTGCTGGGTGCGGGTGGAGAACAGCCACCGGCGCGTCTACATCCGGCGCGGCCTCAACCAGAACAACGGCACGCCCCAGCGTGATTGTTTCATCCTGCGCCGCGACGGTACCATCGAGGGCGCGATCGACGGGGATTACGACACGATCACGCGCGTCGAAGCCCGGCCGATCGACGAGCGACCCCTGATCCTCAAGGGCGGTGTCTTCACCACGATCGCCAACCGGATGCGGCAGGACCAGGGCTACAACTACTGGGCGCGGAACATCAGTATCAATCGCTCGAATACGACGGTGGAGGGATTGACGCACCACGTGACCGGCGAGGGCGAGTTCGGCCATCCGTACCGCGGGTTCCTCGACGTCAGCAGCTGCGCCAACGTCACGCTGCGCGATTGCTTCGTCACCGGCCACCGCACCTACACGACGATCGGCTCCGCCGGCAAGCCGGTGAGCATGGGGACGTACGACCTGAATGCGAACGAGGTGGTCAATTTCACGATGGTCGGCGTGCGCATGGACAACATCTGCGACCCGACCCGCTGGGGCGTGATCGGCACCAACTTCTGCAAGAACATCCTCCTGGAGAACTGCACGCTGTCCCGCATGGACACGCATCAGGGCGTCTCGGGCACGTACACGATCCGCGGCTGCACCCTTGGTCACGCGGGCCTGAACGCCATCGGCCGGGGCACGCTGACGATCGAGAACTCGACCTTGAACGGCCGGTCGCTGCTCAGTCTGCGCAGCGACTACGGGAGCACGTGGGAGGGGAACGTGGTGATTCGCAACTGCCGCTGGCGGCCGGCCTGTGGCGCGGCGGTCCAGCCCACGCTGCTGAACGCGAGCAACGACGGGCAGCATGACTTCGGTTACCCATGCCACATGCCGCGGGAGATCACCATCGACGGGTTGGTGATCGACGATCGGGCGCACCCGACCGATTACCAGGGCCCGTTCCTCTTTTCCGACCCGGATGGCGCGAACGCGAATCCGGCGGCGCGGCCGTTTCCGTATCGGCTGACTGAGCGCGTGACGATCGCGAACCTCACCACGACCAGCGGCCGCAAGCTCCGGATCTCGCCGGATGCGGCGTTTGCGGCGCGAGTGAGCGTGCAGGAAAGAAACTGAGTCGCCGTGCGAGGGCGGGGCGAAGAGACTCCGGGCCAATGGAGCCCGGCTGCCGGCGCGATCGCGGCCGGCGGGTCAGGGGGCCGGGGGAGTACCCCGGGCCGCGTCAGCGCGCGCGACGTGCCGTTCGAGGAGTTCGCGGATCCGGGCCATCTGATAAGTGCGGGCGAGACTCTCGATCGCGTCGGCGAGCGGGTCGCCCGGGTGCGCGGCGAGCAGCCGGCGCAACTGCGCAATCTCCCCCCGCCGTGCGCAAGCGAGCAGTTCCTCGCGTTCCGCGGCGGAGAGGCGGGTGGCGGCCGGTGCGTCGGGCGCAGGCGCGCGGCGGGAAGGCTCCGGGTCGACGCTGACCCAGTCGAGCTGCAGGACGCGGCCGATTCGCGCGAGGAGATCGGCCTCCCGAAACGGCTTGGGCAGGAAATCATCACAGCCGGCGGCAAAGGCGTCCTGACGGTTCAACGTGAGCACGGAGGCCGACAGCGCGATCAACTTCGTGGGCGCGAGGCCGGCCTGCCGGCGGAACGCCTGTGCCAGCTCGAATCCGTTCATGCCCGGCATCTGCAGGTCCACCAGCACGAGATCGGGTTTGAGGTCCTGCGCCGTCGTCAGCGCCTCGGGTCCGTTCGCGGCCTCGCTGACGGTGAAGTCGAGCGGGGTGAGCAGCTCCCGCAACACGTCGCGGTTGGTGGCGACATCGTCGACCACCAGGATGCGCCGCCGCGGCCCGCGATAGCCGGTGATCCGTGGTGTGGCCGCGGGCATCGCCGCGGCCTCGGCGGCGAGCGCGGGCAGACGCACGCGGAACGAGAACGTGCTGCCGACGCCCGGCGTGCTCTCGACGGTGAGCGTGCCGCCCATCAGCTCCACCATCCGCCGGCTGATCGCGAGTCCCAGGCCCGTGCCGGGCTCGGGCGGCCGCCCTTCGGCGGCTTGTTGGAACGGCTGGAAGAGCCGGGCGCGGTCGGCCGCCGTGATCCCGACCCCGGTGTCGGTGACCGCAAAGTGCACGCTCTCGCTCGCAGGGTCACCCACGTCCGCGCGAAAGCGCACCTGGCCTCGCGGCGTGAACTTCACCGCGTTGCTCAGCAGGTTGTCGATCACCTGCCGCAGCTTGACCGGATCGCCGAGCACGATCTCCGGCAGGCTGGGGGAGGGTTCGTAGACGAACTCGAGCTGCTTCCGCTCGTGCCGCGCGCTGACCGCGGCGATGCAGTCGCGCAGCAGTTGCGGCAGGTGGAACGGCGTCGTGGCGAGCTCCATCTTGCCGGCCTCGATCTTCGAAAGGTCCAGGACTTCGTTGATCATCCGCAGCAGGTGTTCGCCGCTGTTCTGCACGATCTGCACCCGTTCGCGGTTTCGCGGCGAGAGTTCCTGGTCGTTCATCAGAACCTGCGAGAACCCGATCACGCCGTTGAGCGGGGTGCGCAGTTCGTGGCTCATGGTGGCGAGGAACGAGCTCTTCGCGCGGTTCGCGTCGTCGGCGGCGTCCTTCGCCAGCCGGAGCTCCTCCGTTCGCTGCGCCACGAGTTGCTCGAGCCGGGCGCGCTCGCGCGCGGCGAGACGCAACCGCCAGCGCACGAAGCCGGCGACCGCGCCGGCCAGGGTCAGGCCATAGAGGACGATCGCCGGTCCGCTGCGGTGCCAGGGCGGGGCGACCGTGAAGGACAGCCGGGCCGGTTCGCTCTGGAAGCCGTCGGCGTCGATCGCGCGCACCTCGAAGGTGAACGGTCCGCCGGTGAGGTTGGTGAAAACCGCCTCGTGGCTGGGGGAGGGCGCGGACCATTGTTCGCGAAAACCACGCAGCCGCGTCTGATAGCGGACCGGGCCGCCCGGCTGATAACGCGGTGCGGCGTAGCGCAGCGTGATCGGCAGGTTGGAAAAGGGCAGGTTGAGGGTCGTGCCCGCGGTCACCGGCCACGTGCGCTCCCCGCTCGTGAACCGGCGCAGCACGGGCCGCCACGCCGCGGCGGGTCGGTTCGCCGTCAGCGTATCCAGTTCGATGCGCGCGATGGTCGTGGGACTTTTCGTCCACAACACCGGGCGACCGGCGTCCGATTCCACGAGGATCATGCCCGCGCCGAACCGGCCGACGCCGGCCTGCCACCGGGCCGGGGCGTCGTGCCACGCGAACGAGCTCTCGCCGTTCGCCTGGAAGTAGCCGAGCGGGCGGGCGCAGGCGACGGTGCCGAGCCAGGGCGAGGCCCACGCACGGCCGGCCGGATCGGCCACCACGGGCATGAATCGCAGCGGCGTCACGCCGTCGATCCGATAGCGCGTGTCCGGCGCGAACGTCCGGGTTGCGGGCTGCCAGCGGTACATTCCGGTTTCCGTGAGGAAGTGGAGTTCGTCGAAAAGGGGAAACACGCCGGTCCAGCTCTTTCCGTCCGGCAAACCGGCCTGACCCAGCGGCTGCGCTTCCGCGGTGGCTTCGGTCCACGCCGCGTCGGTCGCGGTGATCCGCCAGAACCCGCTCGCCGCCGTTCCGAACCACGACACCACGTTGGATTCCTCGGCGCCGTTCCACAGCATGACGCCCGGCGGCAGCGAGAGCACGCGCCGCGTGGTCCCCGTGGTGAGGTTCAGCACGTGAACGCCGCCGTCATCGGTCGCGATGAAAAACAGCTCCGGCGCGCGCCGGTTGACCTTGATCATCGTGATCTTTGCTGCCGGTTCGAACAAGCGCCGGCGCCCCGCCGGCGTGAGCAGTTCGACGGTGTTGTTGGTGCTGAACATGAGCCCGGCGGGCGTGTCGCGCAGGTTGTCGCAGATCTCGGGCACGCGCGGATCCGGTTCGAACCGCGCCGGCGTCCCGTTTGTGGCATGGCCCGGCACGAGTCGACGGAGTCCCTGCGTGGAGCCGGCATACAGCACGCCGCGGTGGCGGACCAGCGAGCCCGACGAGCCGATGGGAAACGCGTTCCGTTCGTCGAAGACCGTCATGCCGGGGGCGAGGTCGAGCCGCAGCAGGCCGTTGGCCGTGGCAAGCCAAAGGCCGCTGTCGCCGTCGAGGGCGGCGCCGAGGATCGCTGTGTTCGCCAGTCCGGTCGCGGCGCCGAGGACCTGGGCGCCCTGCAGGGCGGAGTCTGCAATGACCACTCCGCGGTTGTTGCCGCGGACGAAGACCAGCCGTCCGTCCGGCAGCGGCAGGCCGCGCACCATGGGTCCCTGCAGCAGCGGGGCGAGCGGAGTGTCGAGTTGCTCCAGCCGGCCCGTCGCCAGCTCGAACGCGAACACGCCTTCACCCTCGATCAGGCAGAGTGCGTGCGTCGCGTTGCGGGGCAGCAGTTCGATCTCCCGGCCGGCGAGGGTGCGGCCGGTGTCGACCGCGCGAAAGCCGCCCGGGTCGAACACCTGCAAGCCGCGGCCCGAATCCTGCAAGTAAACGCGGCCGCCAACGCCGAAGAGCTGCGTCCGGTTTTCCGGCGGCAAGGGCTGGAAGTCGGCGCGCTCCCCGGCGACGTGCAGGATTCCGTGGCTCGTGAGGGCGAACACGCCGTCGCGGCTCCCGACCAGCTCCCGCAGCCGGCCGAAGGTCCGGGCCGCGGGCGGCAGCCGGTTCGTGCGCGAGACATACCGCAACTGCCCGTCGACGGGGTCTGCCGCGATCACGCCGATTTCGTTGTCGCCGCCCGCCCACATGACGCCGTCGTGGTCGCGGCACAGTGCCGTCACGTACGTGGCCGGCACCGGAATCTTCTCATGCGTCGCCCCATCGTAGAGGATCACCGCATGGTAGGTGCCGAACATCGTGAAGCCCTCGGCGGTATGGGCGACCGCCGTGACCCGGCTGAAGCCGTCGTAGTCGTCGGAGGAGAACGTCCGCTGCAGGGGTAGCCCGAGTTCGCCGGTCACCCCTCCGGCCGGCGCCTCGACGCGAATCGGCGGCGGCACTTCGGCGGCGCGCGCGCTGTGCCCCGGGCGCGCGCCGAC
>JAEUHA010000436.1 GCA_016793535.1 Opitutaceae bacterium
GCTCGGCCCAGTGCCTCGCGCACCGACGCCAGCAGCCGCGGGCTCGTGTCGATCTTCGCCGCATAGGGACGGAAACGCGCCTCGGCGAGCCGGGCCCACGCCAGCGCAAACCCGGGATCGAGCGCCACGGCCGCCTCGTAGTGCTTGGCCGCGTCGCCCGCATTCGTCGACGCGCGCACCTGCAGCGCGCGTCCGCGGAGGAAGGCCTCGTAGGCCTCGAAGTTCCGCGTCAACACCGGCACCGGATTCCGGGCGGCGCGCGGCGCGAGGCGCTCCACCACCGCGCGCGCCACCTCATCCTGCAGCGCAAAAATGTCCGCGGTCTCCCGATCGAAGCTGCCGAGATTTTCCGTCACGCCGTCGGCGGCCCGCGTGAGCCGCACGTTGACCCGCACGCGATTCCCGTCGCGGCGCACGTTGCCCTCGATCAGTTGGGCGACCTGCAGCGACTGCGCGACCTCCGTGAGCGGAACTCCGTCGCGCGGACGCCCCAGCCGGCCGGATCCGCCGATCACCCGCAGGTTTCGCTCCCGGACGAGGGCGTTCAGAATTTCCTCGCTGAAGCCCAGGGCAAAATAGTCCTGGGCCGGGTCGCCGCTCAAGTTGGCGAATGGCAGCACCGCCACCGCCGTGGGCGCCACCGGCGCGTTCGTCGCGACGCCGTTCGTCGCAGCGCGGTTCGCGCCCGCCACCGCATCCGGCGACCGGAGCGCCCACCCGCCGGCCGCGATCACGGCGGCGACCAGGATCCCCACCGTCGCGCGTTGCCACGAGGCGATCGTGCGCACGGACCGTCCCCGGCTCAGCGTTTCCAGATCCGCCAGGAGCGAGCCGGCGTCGGGGTAACGCCGCTCCGGCCGCGGCTCGCAGGCCCGCAGGACGACTTCATTGAACTCCAGCAGCGCCCGGCAGTCCGGCAGGCGATCGAGATCGTCGGGGAGCTTGGGAAACATCTGCCGATCGCGCCCGCTCGCGAGTTCGTAGAGCACCTTGCCCAGCGCGTAGACATCCGCTCCGGGCGATCCTGGACCGTCGGGCGGCACGAAGCCTTCCGTGCCGACGTAGGTCTGCGCACTCGCGGCGGGCGCGACGAGCCCGATGTCCGCGAGCTTGGGACCGCCGTTCACGAAGATCACGTTGGACGGCTTGACGTCACGGTGCACCAGCCCGCGCCGGTGCAGGGCGTCGAGCGAGCGCGCCAGCTCGACGCCAATCCGCACGCACTCCACCACGGGCAGCCGGCCGCGCCGGTGACGCACCTCGGCCAGCGTGAGGGCGGTGTAGCTCGCCGGCTCGATCGCGCGTCCGCGGTCGGCATCGTCCGCCAGCTCCATCACATAATAAAAGAAACCCGCCGCCTCGTTCCGGCCCACGTGCAGCAGCGCGAGCTGCGTGGACTCACCGACCGAAATCGCGGCGAACTCCCTCATCCCGCGAAATTCGCGCTCAAACGGCTCCGCATCCGGGAACCGGTCGCGCCAGACGATCTTGATGGCGCGGAAGATCCCGGTCACGCCCCGGGCCAGCCACACGTCGCCGTAACTGCCGCGACCGATCCGGCGCAGCAATTCGAAGTCCGGAATCGACGGCGGGGACTGGACCGGCGGAGTGGACATCGGCACCGATGGAATCGAAGGCGGTTGGGCAGGCCAGCGGATACGCCGGCCTTCAGCCGAGTTGCTGCTGCAGCCGGGCCACTTCCGTCTTCAGGCGCCGGGTGAGCCGGTGCCCGATCAGGTAAACCGACGCGGGGTTCACTCCGAGTTCGTTCGCGACCCGCAGCACCGGCCAGTGCTGCAGCACATAGAGGTCGAAGACCTGAAAATGCCGCGGGTTCACCTGGCGGGCGATGCGTTCGGCCGCGGCGGAGATCAGGTGCTGCTGCCATTCGCGGTCCCACTCATCGTCATCGGACACCGGCGCGGGCAGGCTCTCGATCGCGGCGCCGGCCGACGCCGGATCACCGTCGTAGTCCGCCGCCGGCGCGGCCGGATTGCGCAGGCTCTCGAACTTGTCGGCAATGCGCCACTGCGTGAGCTTCATCAACCAGCCCCGGAACGAGCCGCGCTCCGGGTTGAGGTCGAAATCCTTGATCGTCTCGGCCACGCGCTTGAAGACGTCCTGCGCCACGTCCTCGGCGTCGGCGTGGGAGAGACCCGCCCGTCGCGCCCGGCCGTAAACCAGCCGGCGGTAGAGCCGGTGAAATTCCTCCCAACTGGCGCGGTCCTGCCATTCGCGCACGCGGAAGAGCAGCGTCGGCCGGGTCAGCAGCGACGTACCGGGGTTCGGATGGGAAGGGGGCATCAACACGCTGCACGCCATAACACGGGCAGATCTTTCACAGTTACCGAAAAAATCGATCGCCTGATTTTTCTGCAACATCGGGCGTCGGCCGCGGGTGGAGTTCGCATGGACCCGATTCTCCCCACTCCCCACCGCCTCCGCCGGATCCCCCGGGTCCTCCCGTGCGTGGCGGCCTTCGTCCTCGCCATGACCCCCGCCTCCTCCGCCCCCGCCGCCGGCCCGACTGCGTCGCCACCCGTCCATGCCGACGCGATCGCCCTCCGCAACGGCTGCTTCGTCTCCACCGCCGCCTATCTCGCCCGCTTCAAGGCCGAGTTTCCGCGCGAGCGGGGCGTCTCGCTCACCGTCGAACTGCGCGACTACGACGGCCAGCACACGATCGCAGTCGTGAGCTGGCGCGGCGCGTGGTGGGGTCGCGACAGCCAGCTCGGCGTGTTTCCGCTCGGCGCCACCGTCGCCGCGCACCCGGCGCCCGAGCGCCTGCAGGCAGCGGCCTCCGCCGCGCTCGCCCGCCAGGCTATTCGTGAGGAACGTCGCGGCCACGATCCCTACGGGAAACGTCCGGCCACGCCGTTGTCTCCCCCCGAACGCGCCGCGATGGTCCGCGACGCCGCCACGCTCCTGCCGCACGCGAGCGAGTTCTTCTGGATCGCCGGCGACCGGGATGACGTTCCGCTGCTGTTCTTTCGCCCGGATCCCGAGTGGGTCGCCGTCTACGATCCCCTGACCGGCACGGCTCGCGCCCGCTGCGGCGCCGGCAGCCCGGGCGAGATCGTCCGGGCGATCGCGCTCCGCCTCGGTTACCGCGCCGAGTTGGTGCGCCGCGATCCGGCGCCGGCACCCGGGTCCCGGGTGGCGGCGCGCTGACGGCCACACTGCCGCATTGCCGTCGCCGTTCCCCCGCGTCACTACGGGCGGCACGATGGTCCCCGCCAAGCTGACGCTCACCCTCTGCCTGCTCTTCGCGCTGCCGGCGCTGCGCGCCGATCCGGAAGCGGACGTCCGCGACGCGGTGACGGCCCTTTCCCGCGCGAGCTATGCCTGGGAGACGACCGTCCGGCAGCGGTTCACCAGCGAGACCCGCGAGCCCCGTCTCAACCCCAACGCGCCCATCGAGGTGCGGGGCCGGACCGATCCGCAGACTTTCACCGAGATCACGCAGCTGCCCACGCGTGATCTGCCCGTGCCGGTCACGGCGGTTTTCCGCGGCGGCGAAGTCGTCGGACTCACGCCCGCCGGCTGGCAGCGCCGCACCGAGATGCGCCCGCCGGCCGGGGCCGACCGCCCGGTCGCATTCGGCGGCCAGCAGGTGCGGGCCGGCCGCGTATTCGCCGCGGCACGACAGGTGACGGCCCGCCGCCCGCCGAACGAGGACCTGCTCGACCTGCTCGCGGACCTGAAGTCGTTCCGGAGCGTGCAGGGACTCGTCGTCGCCGAACTGCCCGACCGCGCCATCGAACGCCTGTGGGGCGACGACCGCGCGAAACGCGCGCCGGACGTCCACGGTTCGGTCATCTTTCAGCTCTCCGCGGCCGGCTTGACGGAATATCACATCGTCCTCGCCATCGGGTTTCCGAACAGCCGCACCCGGAAGACGGACTGGTCGATCGTGCAATGGAGCACGCGTTTCTCGGGCCTCGGCGCGACGGTGGTGGAACCGCCTCCCGGCGCCGTGCAGGCGCTCGACGATCAGTCGATCCCGCGTTGACCCGGGCGCATGACCGCGACCGCCGCTCCCGGATTCCGAACTCGCGTGGCGCGATTCCAGATGACAGCGCTCACGATTTCCGAAATCCATCCAGGGCGCAGGCCGCGGTCGGTGGCGTGCGCCAACTCCTCTTCCCCTTTCATGCCTCTGTCCCGCCCCGCCCTCCTGCTGCTCGGCCTGCTGGCTCCCGCGACCTTCGCCGCCGGAGCCACGGCGTACGACTTCTACCTCTGCGCCAACCTCAACCGGAACTACACCATCGGGGCCAAGGTCGCCGCCCACAATGGCGTCTACCAGCAGGCGGACGGCGGGTGGCGTCACGTGGGCTACAACGACGGCACGCTCACCGCCGTCGCGTTCGATCCCCGCGATCGCAACGTCGTCTACACCTCCGCCCTCAACGGACTGTGGCGCAGCCTCGACGGCGGCCGGTTGTGGCGGAACTGCAACGACTGGGACATGACGGAGGCCCGGGACGTTGCCCTCGATCCCAACGCCCCGGATCACGTCTATCTCGCGCTGCCCGACGGCATCGCCGTATCCACCGACCGGGGACAGACGCTCGTCCGCCGCGAGCACGGGCTGCCGCTCCGCGGCAAGTACACCCAGGTCCTGCACGTCGACCGCACCCGGGCCGGCCGGGTGTTCGCGGGCTGCGAAACCGGGATCTACCTCACGGAGGACGGCGCGCAACGCTGGCGGCGCGTGTTGGCGACCCGGGACACCGTTTACGACCTCCAGCAGTCGCCGCACGATCCGCGCCTCTGGCTCGCCGCCACCCACGGGGCAGGCCTGCAGCGTTCCGTGGACAACGGCCTCACCTGGACGCAGGTCGCGACGGCACCGGCCACGCACCCGCTGTATAACGTCACGTTCGACGTCACCCGGCCGGAGCGCCTCGCCCTCGGCAGCTGGAGCCTCGGCGTCCTGACCAGCGAGGACGGCGGACAAACCTGGATCTCCCGCACCGCGGGCCTGCCGGCGCCGCAGCACGTCTGGCGCGTCGGCGTCGATCCCAGCGGCCGGCTCTATGCAAGCGTCGCGACGCAGACCCTCTTCGTCTCCGCCGATTTCGGCCGCACCTGGCAGCCCGACACGATCGCCGCCGCGCAGGTCAACAAGTTCGTCCTCGTTCCCCGGCGCACACCCTGAACAACGCCCCGCTGCCATGCGCCGTCCCTTTTTCTCCACCTTCCTGTTCATCGTCGCCGCCCTGTCGGCCGACGCGCAGCCCTCGTTTGAAGCCCCGGCGCCGTCCGCCACGCCGGTGCTGGACGCCAGTCTGCGCCGGGCGGCCTATCTTCGTCGCGTAGACGAAGTGCTCGACTGGGCCGCCGGCGGCGGCAACGCCCGGACCGACGATCCGGCGCGGCTGGACCTCGCCATGATCGCCGCGCGAATCGTGCGCGGCCAGGACCTGCCCGGGTGTTCGCAGCGCGTGATCGACCTGATGCGCGAGCCCGGCACGGGTCCGTTCTGGATGTTCCCGAGCGTCTGCATCGCTTACCTCGGCCGCGACCGGCTCTCGCCCGAGGCCCTCGCCTCGATCCGCACCGCCTGGCGCACGACGCGCCAGATGCGCGGCGACACCGAAAACCACTTCGTGATGTACTACCTTTCGTTGTACCTCATGGCCGAGCTCTATCCCGATGAGCCGGCGGAAAGCTGGTACACCGGCAAATCCTCCGCCGAGAATCTCGCCGAGGCGCGGGCCTTCATCCTCCACTGGATCGATGTCACGACGACGCTGGGCCAGGCGGAATTCAATCCGACGCATTACATCGGCGAGTACGTCATCCCGCTGCAGTTCCTCGCGAACTGGTCCCGCGATCCCGCCATGCGGCAACGCGGCCGCATGATGCTCGACTGGCTTTTCGCCGAGCTCGCCGCCAACACGCTCCGCGGCGTGCTGCGCGGGCCCAACTCCCGCACCGACGAGGGCTCGGTCATCGAGCGCTGGAACGCGATGGCGTCGTATTTCAGCTGGCTCCTCTTCGGCCACACGCCGCCGACCGCCGGCTACAGCGGCTGGGGCCTCTACTTCGCGCCGCTGGCGAAGAACTACGAGGTGCCGGAAGTCATCTATCGCATCGCGACGGATCGCCGTAGCGACATTCTCCAGCGCGACCGCGCGCGCGTCCGCCGGTTCTGGCGCTACAGCGACGAACTCTCCCCGGCCGTCCACAAGACCAACTACCTGCGGAAGGACTACGCCGTCGGCTCCACGCGCGGCGGCCGCATCGATCCGCTCCAGTCCCACGTCTGGGACGTCACCTGGGCCGAGGCCGATCCGCGCGGCAAGCACAACACGCTGTTCTCGCTGCACCCGCACTCGGCGAGCGAGATCATCCAGGCGTCGTTCGTGTTCTATCCCGAGCCGATGATCAAGGGCGTCACCTTCGAGGGCAAACCGTCCTACGACTCGCCCGACAAGGTGATGGGCAGCTCGCCCTACGAGCAGGTGTTCCAGGATCTCGACACGGTCATCGCCCTGTACGACATCCCCGCCGGGACGCGCTTTCCGCACATCAACGGATTCTTCTCGAAGGACCTCACCGACGTCACCGAGCACGCCTCCGGCTGGATCTTCGCCCGCGGCGGCAACGCCTTCCTCGCCTACCGGCCGCTGGCGGCGTATCATTGGATCAAGTACCTTCATTACACGAGCGGCTGGGCGAAGACGCGCCTCGACCTCGGCGGGAGGCTGCTGACGAGCCCGCACCTCAGGAACGGCACCATCGTCCAGGCCGCGACCGCGGACGAATTCCCGGACTTCGCCGCGTTCCAGGCCGCGATCACCGCGCTGCCGCTCACGTTCGCGCTCGACCCGACGCCCACCGTGGCGATGACCACGCTGCGCGGCCGCGCACTTCGCTTCACCTATGGCCAGACTCCCGTGGTCGACGGCCGCGCCGTGGACTACGGCCGGTGGAAGCTCTTCGAGGGTCCGCACCTCAACGCGGAGATCGGCGGCCGGCGGCTGACGCTCACGCACGGCAAGCTCGAGCGCGTGCTCGATCTCAACACGCTCACGATCACCGACCGCGTCAACGAGGTGGCCGCGGGGCCATGAGGAAGGGCGCTAACGCAGCGACTTCAGGTGGGCGAAGAGATCGGTGACCTGCTCCGGCGAGAGCGCCTCGAGCAAGCCTTCGGGCATGAGCGAGCGGCGCAGGTAGGAGGCCTGTTTCACCTCTGAACGCGCCAGTCTCCGATCCGCGGCTCCCGGCAGGCGCAACACGAGGGCGTCCGCCGTCTGCTCGGCCAGGAAACCGTCCAGGATGCTGCCGTCCTGCAGGACGACGCGAAACGTCTGGTACGCACTCTCCATCGCGGCACTGGGCGTGAGCAGGTTGCGCAGCAGCGCTTCGACGCCCGTCAGCGCTACGCCATCGAGGGCCGGCGCGATCTGGGCACCCCGGCCGCCCTGCTGGTGACAGGTGAGGCACAGGGAGGAAAAGAGCTCGCGACCGCGTTCGGGATTTCCGCGGGCATTGGCGAGCGCGCGAAAGCGCGCGAATTTCTCCGCCTGCGCCGCCGCCTCGGCCGGCGTCAGCAGCGTCGGAGCGTCCGCCACCGCCTCGACGCGCGCGGCGCCGCGCAGCGGCCCCCACTCGGCGCCGCCGAACACGTGGCGCAGCGCCGCGGGCCGCGTCCCCGGCGGCTCGGCGACATAGGTCCGGTCGAAGTTCTCCCGGATCTCGCGCTCCGACCGGGCTACATTCCAGACGCGAAACTCCGTCAGCCAGCCCGCGGTGCCGCCCGCGGCCGGCGAGGAGCGCGCGATGTCGAGTTTGGTGAAGTCACCCGGGTGCGTCGCGGTGCTGGTCGCATCGAGTTCGCCGTTGAGGTAGATCCGGAAGACTCCTCCGGCGTCGCGCGTCAGCGCGGTGTGCATCCAGATCCCGGGTACGATGGCCTTCTTCGCCACCACGAGATCCCCGCCCTTCCCGCCCGCCGCCCCGCCCACCCAGGCCCGCAGCCGGCCGGCGTGGAAATTCACGTCGAGCTGACCGCGGGCGGACAGAATCGCGTCGTGGTTGCTGACGGGCGCGTCGAGCTTCACCCAGCATTCGACCGTGAACGGCCCGCGCAACGCCAGCTGCGTCGCCACGAAGTCGCCATCGGCGCCGTCCAACCGCAGCACGCGCGCGGCGTCGCCACCCAGGCGCTGCCACAAGCCGGCCACCTGCGGATCGTCGGGCAGCAGCGTGCGCAGCCGGTCGACCGTGCTCACGCCGAGATCCCCGCCGCTCACGGCGCCGTCGCGCCAGCCTGCCACCAACGCGACCGCGCCGGCTCGCGTGCCGGCGAGCCGTTGCAGCGCGCTGCCCCGCTGCGTCGCCGTCAGCTCCGGCAGCAGCGCCACCAGGCGTCCGGGCGCCCGTGCATCGGTCGACGCGGCCAGGGCGCCGAGCGCCTCATCCCGCACCGCCGCCGGCGACCCGCGGCGCGCAATCTCTTCCAGCAGCTCCACCGGACCGCCGCCGATTTCCCGCAGCGCCCGCAGGACCGCCAGGGTGAGCGGCGGCCGGGGCTCACGCCAGGACGCGCGCAACACGTCCGCCAATTCCGTTTCGACCGCCGTAAGCTTGAACGCGCCCGCCACCTCGGCGCCCAGCAGCCGGTCCGCCTCGGCGGCCGTCGCGAGCTGGGCCCGGGCCGCCGCCGTCAGCGCCACGGCCAGCGGCGCCGGATCGAGGCTCGTGCGCAAGTCGAGCAACGCGCGGAGCACCGTGGCGCGCGCGGTGTCCGCGGCCAGGGCGCGGACAAGCGCATGGCCGACCGCCGGGTCGGCAAAGTGCCCCGCGAGGACGCGAATCTCCTCGGCGTCCAGGGGCCGTTTGAGTTCAGGAGCCAGCCGGGCCAGTCCCACCGCGGCGCGCACGCCGCCGAGCGCCAGGGTGGCGAGCACCCGGTTCTCGAGGGGCAGCGCGGCGCCCTCCGCCGAACGCAGGAACGCCTCGGTGGCGTCCGGGTTCTCCTCGAGGGCCCAGCGCGCGAGATAACGCTCGAACTCCCGCTCGTACCGTTCCCATTCGTCACCGGTCGCCAGGGTCGGCCCGCCGAGTCGCGCGGCCACGGCCAGGGTGCGCGGTCCAGGCCGGCGGACGCGCCGGAGGGCATCGCCCACGGCGGCGCGCACGCCGGGATGCGGATCCACCGCCAGCGGCCCGGCGATCGCCAGGAAATCGTCCTCGCTCCGCTCCTGCGCACCGGCGATCCGGGCCGCTTCGCGCCGGAGGTGCGTGCTGGCGTCGGCCGCGAGGGTCCGCAGCAGCGCCGTCTCCACCGTCTGAATACCCTCGAGCGCCCACAGCGCCCCGAGTCGCCGGTCGACCGGCGCATCCCGATCGCCGGCGAGTCGCGCCAGCTCGGGCACCACCGCCGTCGCCCGCCGGTCCGCAAGTTCCAGCCAGGCCAGCCGGGCCACAAGGGCGTTCGACGCCCCGAGCTGGGCGACCAGCGCGCGGTCGTCGAGCCGGGCGAGCACCGGTGGCGCGCCCCGCGCCTGATCCCGGTGGCGCACCCGCCAGATGCGGCCCCGGACCTTGTCGCGATCGGGGTGCTCCCGCGGGACTTCGTTGTGCGAAATGATCTTGTTGTACCAGTCGACGATGTAGAGGCCGCCGTCGGGACCGAAGTGGATTGCCACCGGACGAAACCAGCGGTCCTCGCTCGTCGCGAAGTCCGGAAGCTTCTCGTAGCGATACCGCGCCCCTTCGAGCACGCCCTTCACGACCTGGATCGTGCCCGTGATCGGATTGGCCAGGAAGAACACCTTGTCGCCGGCCTGCGCAGGCCGTCCGACGGCGCGAAAGAGGCCGTCACCGTCCTCGGCCAGCGCCAGCCCGCTGAGCCCGGTGCCGCCCATCTGCGCCGGCGGCAGCGGTGGCGGCATCATCGGCTGGTACGGCCGCAGCCGGTCCTTCGACCCCGTCCGCACCAGCACGCCGGGCGTGTAGGGGATGACCGGATACCCCTGGTCGTTGGCTTCCTGGAAGAACGTCTCGCCGTCGCGGCCGGTGACCAGGCCCCAGATGTTGTTGGGCCCGGCCGTGACGTTTTCGAAGCGCGAGCCATCGGGCAGAAACCGCGCGAGCTTGCACTGGTTGAACGGGACGACGGCCGAACCGTCGGCGAAGGGCGTGCCGTCCGGCCGCCGCACGCTGGAATAGTTGAACAGGCCCTGGGCGACGAAGATCCACCCGCCGGGCTGGCGCAGAAACTGATGGGGAAACAGGTGCGAGTCCTGCGTGCCGAAGCCGGTGAGCACCGTTTCGTGCCGGTCCGCCCGGCCGTCGCCGTCGGTATCACGATAGAGGCGGATGTCGGCACCGTACTGGACGAAGGCACCGTCCCGGAAAGGCTGCACGCCGAGCGGCATCACGAGTCCGTCGGCGAAAACGCGGGGTTTGGCGCCCCCGGGAGCGTTGGTGTAGGGATCGTCGAACACGACCACCCGATCGCGACCGCCGCGGGCGAACAAGGCATCGGAGGCGGCCTTGTTCTCGTTTCCATCCACCGGATACTCGAGCGCGGTCATCGTCCACAGCCGCATCTGCGCGTCCCACGCCAGCCCGATGAATTTCCCCAGCCCCTCGGACTCGGCCGCCACGAGTTCCATCTCGAAACCCGCCGGCAAACGGAAGCCACGCCGCTGCTCCTCGGGCGAACGGGGCCCGGTGGTGATGGCGTTGTAGCTGAGATCGCGGCCGGACGGGGCCGCCTTCGTCCGGGGCGGCTCGGCGGCGGGCAGCAATGCCGCCGCCCCGAGCAGGCCCGCCAGAAGCGCGCTCGAACCGGGGATGGACCAATGGAGACGACGGGGCGGCAGGGAGGACATGCGCAGAGGGGGGACTTCTCAGCTGATGAGGAGCAGGCGGGGTGGCCGCCCCGTGACGGTGGCGGGGGCGCGATGCACGCACGGGGGAACCGGACATCCGGGATAGTCGACAGCGATGCGCCAGAAATTTCCCAACCCGAAGGAAAACGGCCGCGCGTGCGGCAGCGCGACGTAATGCAGGTCGTAGCAGTTCTCCCGCAGGTACGCCTCGAATGCCTCGTCGTCGGCGCCGCCGAATTCCCGTCGCAGGGCGGCGCGCGTATCCGGAACATCGATGCAGCGCCGGGCCTCCTCGTTGCGAAGACCCTCGGACGCCGCCTCGGTGTAGCTGCAAAGGAACGTATCGGTCGCGACCGTGGCGCTGTCGGCGTGAAACGAATAGACGTCAGTGGGCACCGTGGCGTCCGCGTCGTCCTGCGGATAACGCTGGATGCAGTCCAGGACCGGCTCCAGTCCGAGCGCCCGGAGCCGCTCCTGGTCCTCGATCAGGACCTCGACCGCCGCCCGGCCGGCGGGACTCAGCGGCAGCGCCCGCAGGGTGGCGTCATCGAGGGTGGCGATATCGTCGCCGGCGGTGACGTGCGCCACGACCTCCGCGAAGTCACCCGTGAGCGTGCGGGGCCAGCAGAGCGCGTTGACGCCGTCGGCGAACGGCGTCGAGACGAGCGCGGCGAAACTCGGTACGATGCGCACGCGGGGATTCTCAAGGGGCAGTCGAAAGGGGATCGGGCCGGGGCTCATCAGATCGCGCCCACAAGGCGCGAACGGGAGATCAGGTCAAGGCCGTGCCCGCGGATGCCCGCCCCGGCATCGCACGCAGCGCGGTTTCGCGCGCTTCCGGAGGCTCGCGCGAAGCCGCGATGAGCGCGCAGGAGCGCGAGCGGCGTCCGCGGTGCCAGCCGGCCTGCACCGACGGTTGTTTACTTTGTCGTCCGGCCGGAGGATAAGAACCAACGCCTTCGGGGAAACGAACATTCCGACGGTGAGACAACCCTCATTGAAAGGATACCCGCCATGGGCGACAGATCTCCGAAATCGAACCAGAAACAGGCGTCGCAAAAGCAATCGCGCGCCAACGACGCCAGCTCGAAGAAGCAGCAGTTGATCACCGCGCAGCAGGCCACCAAGGCCAAGCTCGCGGCCAACAAGAAGAAGTAACCGGCGCAGACGGGTGCGCCTCACGGCGGCCCGTCGCTGTCCGACCGGCAGGCTCCGGCCCGCGCCGGCTCGAAACTTGCAGTTGAAAGTGCGCGCCGGCTTATGACACTGGGGCCGGCGCCGACGTTTGCCCGTCCGCCGCCCCCCACTCCGGCCGTCGCGATGATCCCCCCTGCTCCCTCCCGCTCGCTTGCATCAGGGTGGCGCCTGCCCCGGTGGCTCGGAGTGATGACCGGCCTCGTCTCGTCGCTGTTCGGGGCCGGCGCGCCACCCCCGGCCGCCGTGGAATCCGGCCCGCTGGCCCGCGAGGCCATGCTGCTCCTGAAGGCGGAGTGTTTTTCGTGTCACAACGAAAAGAAAAAGAAGGGCGGCCTCGTCCTGACCTCACGCGAGTCGCTGCTGAAGGGCAGCGATGCGGGACCCGTCGTCGAGGCGGGCCGGCACGACACCAGCCTGCTGGCCCGGGTATTGCGGCCCGATGCCGACCCGCACATGCCGCCCGAGCGGCAGCTCAGCGAGCCCCAGATGCAGCTCCTCCAGGACTGGATCCGGGGCGGCCTGCCGTGGGATGAAGCCGCGCTGCTCGAGGACGACACAAGGCCCGTGGCCCTGGCCCCGCTCCCGGCCTCCTACCGTCCGGTCCTCGCGCTCGCCCTGAGCCCCGACGCCTCGCGCCTGGCTGTCGGCCGCGGCGGCACAATCGTTATCCACGACACGTCCGTATCCGACTTTCCCGTACTCCGGCAGGCCGACGCGCATCGCGACGCGGTGCTGGCGCTGGCCTGGAGCGCCGACGGGAGCCAGCTCGCCTCCGGCGGTTTCCGCCGCGTGGTGTGGTGGGACGCCGGCTCCCTTGAGCCGCGGCGCGAATGGACCGAGGGCCTGATCGGCAAGGTCACCGCCCTGCAGTTCTCCCCTGATGCGAGCCGTCTCGTGCTCGCCGACGGCGCGACCGGCCGCAGCGGCGTGGTGCGGGTGATCGGTCTGCCCGAAGGGAAGCTGCTGGCCTCGTGGTCCGCCCACGACGACACGATCTTCGGCCTCGATTTCAGCCGCGACGGCACCCGGCTCGCCACGGCCGGCGGCGACCGGTTGATCAAGGTCTGGGACCTGGCCACGCACCGGGAACTGGCGCGGCTCGAAGGTCACAGCGCGCAGGTCCTGAGTGTCGCGTTCAACGCCGACGGGACCGAGGTCGTCAGCGGCGGCGCCGACAAGGAGCTCAACGTCTGGGATGTGAAGTCCCGCGAAAAGGTCATCAGCCTCGGGCTGCATCCCAGCGCCGTTCATGCCGTGAGCTGGCCAGGGGAAGGCAAGACCATCGTCGCGGCCACCAGCCACAGCGGCGTCTTCACCTACTCGAACCTCAAGCGCCATACGGGGACCGAACGCTCGAAGGGCGGTGACGAGAAGAAAGTCGGCGAACCGGGCGACACGTTGCTCAGCGCCGTGAGCACACCGGACGCCGCCCGGATATTCGCGGGCGGCCAGGATGGCGTGGTTCATGTCTGGAGCCGGGACGGAAAGCTGCTTTCGAAACTGAGCCCGCCGGATGTTCCTGCGCCGACCGCTGGCACCACCCCGATTGATCGGCCCGCGTCACCGGCGCCGCGGGTCAGCTTCGTGCGCGACGTATTGCCGGCGTTCAACCGGGCGGGTTGCAGCGCCGGCGGCTGTCACGCCAAGGCGGAGGGTCAGAACGGCTTCAAACTCTCAGTGTTCTCCTACGACCCGAAGGGAGACTTCGACGCGATCGTCACGGGCGCCCGCGGCCGTCGGGTGTTTCCGGCGGCGCCGGATCAGAGTCTGATCATCCAGAAGCCCACGACCGCGATCGACCACGAAGGGGGCCGGCGTTTTGAACCCGGGTCGGAGCTGCATCAGCTGCTCGTGCAATGGCTGCGCGAGGGCATGGCGTATCGCCTGCCCGACGAACCGGAACTAAAGCGAATCACGGTCGCGCCGCACGAGCGGGTGTATGGAAAAAAGGGTGAGCAGCGCCTTACGGTCGAGGCCCATTACTCCGACGGAAGCACCCGCGACGTCACGCGGCTCGCGGCCTTCGCCTCGAACGATCCGGAGATCGCGGCGGTGAACGAAGACGGCCTCGTGAAGATCGGCACCCTCGCCGGCCAGGCGGTGGTCGTCGCCCGCTACATGGGCATGGTCGCGGATTCGCAGATCACCGTGCCGGCCGACCGGGTGTTGCCGGCCGCGCGTTACGCCGCGCTGCCACGCCACAACTTCATCGACGAACTCGCCTACGCGCATTTCCAGCGGCTGGGATTGTTTCCCTCGGAGCTGAGTTCGGACACCGAATTCCTGCGCCGCGCGAAGCTCGACGCCGTCGGCCTGCTGCCCACGCCGGAGGAAGTGCGGGCGTTTGTCGCCGATCCGACGCCGGACAAGCGCCAGCGGTTCATCGCCCGCGTCCTGGACGAACCAGCCTACGCGGATCACTGGGCCACCAAGTGGGCCGACCTCGTGCGGCCGAATCCGGACCGGGTCGGCATCAAGAGCGTCTTCACCCTCGACCAATGGCTGCGGCAGAGCTTCCGGCAGAACAAGCCGTACGACCAGTTCGTGCGCGAGATCCTGCTCGCCGAGGGCAGCAATCACCGCGACGGGCCGGCGGTGATCTATCGCGACCGGCGCGAGCCGGCGGATCGCGCCACGATGTTCAGCCAGCTCTTTCTCGGGACCCGGCTCGAGTGCGCGCGCTGCCACAACCATCCCAACGAGAAGTGGAGCCAGGAGGACTTCTTCCAGTTCGCAGCTTTCTTCGGCGCGGTGAAACAGAAGGGCACGGGGGTGTCGCCGCCGATCTCAGCCGGGAGCGAGACCTTCTACTTCGCGCCGGGCGGCACCGTGAAGCATCCCGTCACCGGCAAGGTGATGGCGCCGCGGCCGCTCGACGCCGGCCACCGCCCGGCAGCCAAGGACACGGATCCCCGCCGCGCCCTCGTCGAATCGCTGATCGCGGCGGACAACCCGTACTTCGCGCCCGCGGCGGTCAACCGGGTGTGGGCGCAGTTTTTCGGCCGCGGCCTGGTCGAGCCCGTCGATGATTTCCGGATCTCGAATCCGAGCGTGAACTCCCCGCTGCTCACGGCGCTGGCGCGGGACTTCGCGGCGCACGGCTACGACCTGAAGCACCTCATGCGCACGATCATGGCGTCGCGCCTCTACCAGCTCAGCTCGACGCCCAACGAGTACAACCTCGCCGACACGCGCAATTTCTCCCGGGCCTATCGCCGGCGCCTGCCTGCCGAGGTACTGCTGGACGCGGTCAACGACGCCACGGGCGGATCGGACACGTTTGCCGGCATGCCGCCGGGCAGCCGGGCGGTCCAGGCTTGGAGTTACAAGATCGAGTCGCAGTTCATGGACGCCTTCAGCCGGCCCGATCCCAGCATGGATCCGCCCTGCGAGCGCGACACCCACATCAGCGTCGTGCAGTCGCTGCACCTGATGAACTCGAAGGGCCTGCAGACAAAACTCAGCAGCACGACCGGCCGGGCCCGCCGGCTCGCCGACAGTGCGAAGTCACCTGGGGAGATCGTGAACGAACTTTACCTCGCCACCCTGTGCCGGTTCCCGACGCCAGAGGAACTGGCGGTGGCGACGGCGGCGTTCTCCGCAGAGAAGGCGACGCGCCGGAGCGCGACGGAAGACGTGTTTTGGGCGTTGCTCAATTCCGCCGAGTTCGTGTTCAATCACTGAGCCCTCGAAACGCGACCCGCGGCCCCGCTCCACCCGAATCCGTCCCCGTCGATCGTCACTTCCCCATGAGTCGGATCACGCACAATTGCGCAGGCATGCCCCGCCGGGATTTTCTGCAGCTCGGGCTCGGGGGCGGCGTGGGACTCGGCCTGGCGAGCCTGCTCCGGTTGCAGGCGCACGGCGCGGTGGTTCCGGTCGGCGCCGGCAAGCCGGGCGCGAAACCGGGCCGGAAGGTCAACTGCATCATGATCTGGCTCGACGGCGGGCCGTCGCACTACGAGACCTTCGACCCCAAGCCGGACGCGCCCGCCGAGATTCGCGGCTCGCTCGGTACAATTCCCACCACCGTCCCGGGCGTTCACTTCAGTGAAGTGCTGCCGCATCTGGCGAAAACCGCCGACAAAGTGACGGTGGTCCGCTCGATCTGCCACAAGGATCCGAACCACGGCGGCGGCAACCACTACATGATGACGGGGGCGAAGACGCCGGTGCCCGTCGCGTGCGGTGCGTTCGTGACGTTTCATCCGTCGTTCGGCTCGGTGGTCTCGCATCATCGCGGCCTGACGAATGGCATTCCCGCCTACATGTCGGTGCCCCGCGTGTCGCGCAGCGGCGGACCGAACTTTCTCGGCGGCAAGCACGCGCCCTTCGTGATCAACGGCAATCCCAACGAAAAGGGTTTCCAGGTCCGCGACGTCGTCCTGCCGACTGAAATCAGCGAGGGCCGCGCGGCGTCCCGCCGTGAGTTGCGCGCGTCGCTCGACCGGATGCTGCGTTACACGGACAAGCTGGCCGAGGATCCGGCGGTCACGTTCGATCAATACTACCAGCAGGGCATCGACATGGTGCTGTCGCCGCAGGCGCAGGCGGCGTTCGACATTCACCGGGAGGACGAAAAGGTGCGCGACACGTACGGCCGGAATGATTTTGGCCAGCGGCTGCTGATGGCCCGCCGGCTGGTCGAGGTGGGCGTCTCGTGGATGACGGTTTATTTCGGCGGCTGGGATCACCACACGAAGCTTTTCGAAGCGTACAAGGGCGACATGGTGAAGAAACTGGACCAGGGCGTCGCCGCGTTGATCAACGATCTCGATGCGCGCGGCCTGCTTGATTCCACCATGGTGCTGCTGCTGGGGGAATTCGGCCGGACGCCGAAGGTGAACAAGGACGCCGGCCGCGACCACTGGCCGCATGCGATGTCGGTCCTGATGGCCGGGGCGGGCATTCCGCGGGGCCAGGTGGTGGGCGCCACCGACCCCAAGGGCTACCATGCGTCGGAAAACGTCTACCGCCCGGAGGACTTCGCGGCCTCGCTCTATACCAAGATGGGGATCGATCACGCGCAGGTCATGCACACGAACACCGGACGGCCGATCCAGCTCGTGAACAACGGGCGGCTAATCAAGGAACTGTTCGTCTGATTCGCCGTCCCGTGCCTGTGGTCACACCGATCCGGCGCCCGGTCGCCCCGGCGTTCCTTCGTCAGGGCAGAGCGTGGCTGGCCACGCTCTTCCTCTCGTGCGCGGCGGCCGCGGAGAAGACCGCGACCCCAGCCGCACCGACGCTGACGCATCTTTTTCCCGTCGCCGCGGTGCGCGGAACCGCGACGCCCGTCACGGCCGTGGGCAAGTTCGATCCCTGGCCGCCCAGCGTCTGGACCGACACGCCCGGGATCTCGTTTCTCCCCGGAGAGAAGGCCGGCCAGTTCACCGTCGACGTGAGCCCCGACGTGCCGCCGGGGCCGCACCTGGTGCGGTTTTTCAACGCCACCGGAGCCAGCGCACCGCGCTTTCTCATCGTCGCGACCGGGCCCGAGGCGGCGGAGGCGGAGCCCAACGACGAGTATGGCAAGCCGCAGGTCGTGGAACACCTGCCTGTCACCGTCAACGGCCGGCTCAACAAGAGCGGTGACGTCGATTCGTTCGGCGTGCGACTCGAAGCCGGGCAGACCCTGCGGGCGTCGCTCGACGCCTACGTGCTCGGATCGCCCGTCGACGCCGTATTGCGCCTGGTGGATACACGCGGGCTCGAGCTGGCGCTGAACCACGACAACGGCCGCACTTTCGATCCGGCCCTCGCCTGGACCGCGGCCACCGCGGGCACCTACGTGCTGCAGGTCTTCGGGTTCGCACAACCCGCGACCGCGGACGTGCGGTTCACCGGCAGCGACGCGTGCGTGTACCGGCTGCACCTCGCGCTCGGGCCCGGGCCGGAACCCGCGTTCTCGCCGACCGAAAGTCCGGCGTGGACGGAAACGGAGCACATGGCGCGCACGGCGGATGAAGCGGCGCCGACGGCGCCCTTTGCCGTCACGGGAGTGATCGCGCAGGTGGGCGAGAAAGATCGCTACGCCTTTTCGGCAAGCAAGGGGGAGAAACTCGTCTTCGCCATCCAGTCCGCCGCACTCGGCCTGCCCCTCGACGCTTGGCTGGCAATTCAGAACGCGGCCGGGAAGGAACTCGTGCGCAACGACGACGGCCCGAATGCCGACCCGTTCCTGGAATGGACGGCACCCGAAACGGGCCGGTTTGTCGCCGTCGTCGGCAGCGTGCTCCAGCGGGCCGGCCCCGAGTACCGCTATCGCCTGAGCGTGCAGCCGCCGCAGCCGCGCTTCCAGGGTGTGATCGCGGAGTCCGGCTTTGCCGTCGAACCCGGGAAGCCAGCGAAGATCAAGGTCACCGCCCGCCGGCTGCAGGGCTTCAAGTCGAAGCTCACCGCCAACGTCATCGGGTTGCCCGAAGGCGTGAGCGCGAATCCCGTGGAAATCGGCGAGACGGAAAAGGAAATCACGCTTGAGGTGAGCGCCACGCCCGAAGCGCCGCCCTACCGCGGGCCGATCCGGATCGAATTTCGCGCGGAAAATTCAGACCAGGTGCACCCGGCGATCCATGAACTCATCTCGAGCACCTCACGGAACGGCGTGCCGCAGGGCTTCCGCGACCTGGTGATCACGGCCACGGATAAACTTTGGCTGACGGTGACACCCGGGACGGCAACGGCCGCGTCGAGCGCGTCGCCGTCCGGAACCGATAATCGGTAGCCCAAGTGGCACGAGGGGATATCGTCCCCGCAGCACTGGGGCCGTGGTGAGGAGAGTCGGCTGTAAACCCGCATACTCGTTCGTCGGAATGCATTACATGTTTAGTGACCGCTTTATCCGCACGCAAATCGATCACATAAAGCAAAGAAACGCATTCTGTTGCTCCACCAATTCTTAAGAACGCTCCATACGTAATCCATGCAGGTGGTGCCAACTTTGCTACGTGGTTTCCGAGTACGCTAAATCCAGCACTCCCTTATCCTATGAAGTATACCCTGATTGCTCTCGTCGCGTCGCTTTCCTTGGGCTCAGCCGCCCAAGCCGCGAACTATATCCTGGGCGCCTCCCAAATCGGTGGCGCTCCCCTTGCAAACTTCGAAGGCAAGGCCGAGGGGCTCTTGATCGACACCCAATATGCCGGCGTGACGTTCAGCCAGCCGGACGGTGGCAAGCCCCAGATCGACAACTCTCCCTTCCTGTTCGGCTACCAGGCCGCTTCCGGTACCGGTGTTCTGACTGGCTCGATGTCAGGTGGAGCGCCCTTCCCGACTGTCGCCGGAATCATTGCGACATTTGCCACTCCGGTGAGCGGTGTTGAAGCCTTCATGAGCGACACCGCGCCCTTGGGTAACTACAATGTTACGATCTTTGGCGCCGGCAATGTCGTCCTGGAGACGGTCAACTTCACCGGAGCCAGCATTCAGCCCGGCGCCTACGTCGGCTTCACTCGGGGATCCGCTGATATCTTCGCGATCCAGTTTGGTCCGAGCGTAGCGTTTGGCGATGCCTTCGCGATCGACGATCTCCGCACGCGTGGCAGCGGCGTGCCGGACGGCGGTAACACGCTCGTCCTCCTTGCCCTCGGCCTCATTTCGATGCTGGCGATCCGTCGCAAGGCCTGAGCTGCCGTCCAATTCCGATCCTTACCAAGGACGAAGTCGCTATGACTTCGTCCTTTTTCGTTTCCGGTTCCAGCAGGGCTGGACTCGGCGGTTTGCCATCAGGTCCCTCCCTGGCCAACTCTTGAGCAAACGCGCATGAAGCTGTTCCAGTCAGTCGCATTTCAGCCGGGCCGGGATCCATCCCAAACTGGACCGCAGCAGCGGGAGTCGTCTTACGTGGCCGGCCGCTTCCCGTTGTGAAACGTCGCTCTCTGTCTTCAATTTTGTCGGTACTCGTGCTCGCCGTCGTCGCGGTGGCCCAGCCGGCGGCCGGATCCGGCGGCCACCCGGAAGCGTCCGCCGGCTCAGCAAGGTGGATTCTGTTTCCCTCACCGCAGCTCGAGCTCCGCGGCCTGCCGTGGTTCGCCGAGAACGCGCCCGAACTCTGGCGCCTGCCGCGCTCCGTCCGGGAGCGCGTGCCGGCCCGCGTCTGGAGCCGCGCCGTCGCGCCGGGCGGCGGGCGTATTCGTTTTTCGAGTACCACCGCCCGCCTTTCACTGCGCGTCGAGGTGGTCCAGGCCCAGCGGAAGCCCGCTTATTTCGACGCGTACGTCGACGGGGAACGGGTGGGATCCGCCGGCGCGACCGGACCCAAGTCAGCCGAGCTCGTGCTGTTCAGCGGACTCGACCGCCGGCCCAGGGAGATCACGATCTACCTACCCCACACCAGTGAGGTGCGTGTCGTCGCGATCGGGATCGATGCCGACGCCCACATCGGGCCGGCGGCGGCCTTCGCGCTGCCGGCTCCCGTCGTCTGCTACGGCTCGTCGGTCCTGCAGGGCACCGGCGCCGATCATCCGGCGCAAACCTACCCCGCCGTGCTCGCCCGGCGGCTCAATCTCGACTTCGTGAACTTCGGCTTCGGCGGCGCCGGCAAGGCCGAACCCGACGTCGTGGCGCTGATCAACCGCCCGGCCGCGAGCGCCTTCCTCCTCGACCTCGGCAAATCGTACGGCCCCCAGTCGAAGGACGTGTTCGCGCGCATGCTCGCCGACCTCCGCGCGGCCCATCCCACCACGCCGATCGTCTGTGTCACCCCGATCTATTCGACCAAGGAGGCGGCCGAGCCGGGCTATCGCGAGCTGTCCGAGAATCTGCGCGCGCTGATGCGCCACGCCGCGCTGGAACGTCGGAACGCGGGCGATCGGAACATCCACGTCATCGAGGGCCCCGACCTTTTCGGACCCGCCGACCAGGCCCTGTTCAAGGATCCGCTCCATCCCAACGATGCGGGCAACGAGCGGATGGGCGACCGGCTGGCGCCCACGCTGAAGTCCGTGCTCTTCGGGAAAAACTGAGTTCGTCCCGGGCGAACCGCATCGAGCGGCGCGGCGGGCAGCTCACCGGCCAGGCCGTCCCGCGCTGCCGTCGAGCAGCGGCGCAATGGCGAGGGCCACGGCGGCCGCCCGCGGTTCATCCTTGGCCCTGAGCCGGTGCATCACGGCGGTGATGCGCCCGTGCTGACCCGGATCCGAAAGCGCCGGCCAGGCCATTGCCAGTTCACGCAGCATCCGGGCCGTCAGCGCATCGAGCCTGGGACGCGTCACGGCGGCGAGGTCGGGGGCATCAGCCAACGCGCCCTGCCCCGCCTCCGTCCACTGCGCGAACAGTTCCCGCTGGACCACCTTGGCCGCCTCGATTTGCGCGCGAAAGAAGCGCTCCGCCCATCCGGCCGGCACGCCCAGCACCTCGGCCTCGCGCTGCAAAGCGGCGATGATCTGCGTCTCACGGACTGGATCCTCCACCGGCGTCCGGGTGTTCCACTTGTACCGGGCGACGTCCGGCATCAGCGCCAGGCGCTCCGCCATCAGCTCCCCTAGGGGCTCCAGCCGAATCGCGCCGGGGGCCGCACGCGGCCAGGGATGATCGAGCCACTTCTCCATCCGCCGTGTCATTTCGCCGCCCTCGACGAGCGGCCGCAGCCAGTCGTCCACGGCCGCCCGCCAGGGCGCGTCCTGGAAAAGCAGATACGCCTTTTCGGAACGGTCGAACGGCGCCTCCGGGTGCACCGCGCACAGCTCCGGCCGCAGCCGCTGCTGCAGCCGTGTCTCGATCGCGTCGGTGATCATGAGGTCCGCCTCGCCGTGCACGATGCGATCGAAAATCGTGGTGTTGTCGGGCCAGACGATGAGCGTGACGTGCCGCAGGTGCGCGCGGGCGAAGCGTTCGTTGGTGCCGCCCGGGTTCACCACCACGCGCACGCCGGGCCGGTCGATCTGCGCCAGGGTCTGGAACCGCGCCTGGTTTGCGCAGCGCGTGATCGGCGTCTTGCCGTCGCGCAGATATGGCAGGGAGAAAAAGGCCTGGGTCTGCCGTTCCGCAGTGATCGACACGCCGCTCATCGCGACATCGAAACCTCCGGCGTTGAAATCCTTCATCAGGGTTGGCCAAGAAGTCGGCACGAGCTCCAGCCGGACACCGAGCGCCGCCGCCAGCCGGCCGGCCATCTCGATATCGAGACCGACAAACGGACTCGCCGCATTGGCGCGATAGCTGAAGGGCGGATAGTCGCCCGTGGTGCCCACGCGCAGGACACCGCGGCTCACGATCTCCTGCCGGCGGTCAGCCCGCCCGAGGTTTGGCCAGGCGAAACAAACGACGACGCACGCGGCGAGAAGGGTGCGCAGCGTCGTCATGACTTCGCTCTGCACCCGCGGAGCGCGCGATTCCTCACGCGCGCCGCTGCGCCGCCGCGCCGCGCCCGCGGACAGGCAAGCTCCTTCTCCCACCGCAAGGCGACGAATCCGTCTCAAGGCCGGAAGTAATCCTGCACCGTTTCCCAAGCCACGGTCTGGAGATGACGCGCCGTCTCCGCCGGCAGGCCGGCATGGTAGGTCAGGCCGACCGGCGATTTCCGAAACAGCGCGGCATACGTGGTGCACGCCGCCAGATAGGTGCCGGCCAGGCTGGGATGCCGCTTGTCCGCGACATAGAGGTTCACGTCCGGCCGCAGCCGAATGGACCGGGCAAACGCAAGGCCCGCAGGAATCACGAACGCATCGTTGTCATTGCCCGCCCGCGTATAGGCCTCGGCCAGTTGCGCCGTCATTTCGGGTTTGTCCTGGTAAGCCCAGGACATGAAGAACACGGGCCGCGCGCCATGCTTCCGCACGGTCGCGCTGTGTTTTCGGGCAAACTCGGTGAACACGCTCCCCAGTTCCGGATGCAGCGGGCACTGGCTGCAATCCATCATGATCGCCAGGTCGAACAGCCGCTCGCGCTGATTGAAGCGAATCTCGTTTCCCGCCCCGAACGAATAGCGTCCGATCGCGTTGGGCCGGAAATACGAGTCGACGTCATGCCAGTCCAGGCCGGCGCCACTGATCGTGACGGAGCTCGCGCGATGTTGAACCTCCGGCAGGCCCTCAGTGATGAGACGGCCGACGTGGCCGTGGAGGCTGTTGTTGCAATAGAAAAAGCTGTTCCCGATGTAGAGTGCCGATGCCGGCACCGGGGCACCGACCTCCTTCACCTTGGGCCGGGTCTCGCTCGCCGGCAGCGCGACGCCGGCCAGGCCACAGGCCGTCAGCGCGAGCAGCCACCGCAGTCGGGTGGTGAGGGAAGTCTGCTTGGGGGCGGGCGGCGGGAAGTCGAAATTCGGGTTCACCGTCCGACTGCACTAGCCGGCCCGGGCAGGGACGCCAGCCCGCAATGATGCCATCGGGCCCGTCGGATTGTTGGCCACGCAGCACGCCAAGCACCGCGTCACATTGGCCAAGAAACGCAGAGGTTGCCCGCCCATTCGGATTACAGTGAAGGCGTTCCCCGGTCCACGGAACGGAAAGGAGTCGAGCATGAAAACCCCGCCGTCGCCCCCTCCCCTCCAGTCGCGAGTGCAGGCAGGCTACACCGAACAGGACGTCTGCAACTACGCCCACCACCTTTGGGTGCAAAGCGGCATGAGCTTCGAAGGCGACCCGTGGGCCGAGGCCCGCGCGTGCCTCGCGGCCAACCTGCCCGTGGCAACGGCGCCGCGACCGAAACGGCCCGCGGAACGCCCGCCTCGCGCCCAACCGCGCAGCCCTTCGCGCGTGGAGGCCGGCAGACGGTCCCTCGCTGTCACTCCTTCGTCATGAAAACGATCCTGGCCGCTGTCGATTTCTCCCCCGTCACGTCGGCCGTGCTGGCGGAAGCGGCCGCCCTGGTCGAGCCGCCGGACGGTCGCGTGATCCTGCTGCACGTGACCGAGCCGACCGCGCTGATCATCGATCTTGCCATCGCGTCGATGAGCGTCGCGCGCGTCGATGAAGTGCGCGTGACGCAGGCCCGGAATCTCCTGGCGCGCCTGGAGCGCGAACTCCTCGAGAAAGGCGTTCCCGCCGAGGTCCGCCATGCGACGGGCATGCCGGTGCCGGAGATCATAGCCGCGGCGGCGGCCGTTGGCGCGGACGGCATCGTGGTGGGGTCGCACGGCCATTCCACCATTCACGACCTGTTTGTCGGCAGCACGACAGCCGGAGTGGTGAAGCGAGCCCGCTGCCCGATCGTGGTGGTCCCATCCCTCACGCACCGCGATGGCAACGACTCCAAGGCGGACACGGTCTCCCGGCTCTGGTGCACGGTTTAAAGCCATCGCGAGCGCGCGCGATCAACCACGGACGCACCCTTCGGGCTCTGCCGACGTGAACGTGTTCACGCCTAGCACGGCGATCAGGGCGTCCAATCGCTTCCGACCCGGCGCGTGGCCGGCGCGCCGGATGAATCGCGATCCGAAGACCCGTTCGGCACCCGCCTCGGAGGGCGCGGCTTTGTCAGCGTCGCCCTCCGAGTCCAGCGGTTTTCGGACCGGCGCTGGGCCGCCGCTGGGTCACGTGACCTTGATCTCGACGGACTTCCCGCCGGCCTTGCCGTTTTTTGGCAGGTGCACGCGCAGCATGCCATCCTTGAACTCGGCGCTGACCTTTTCCGCGACGACCGTCGGCGGCAGCGCGAAGCTCCGCAGGAAGCTGCCATACTCGCGCTCGATGCGGTGATACTTCTTGTCCTTCTCTTCCTTCTCCAGCTTCCGTTCGCCCGAGACGGTGAGCACGCCCTGGTCGACCGCCACCTTGACGTCCTCCCGCTTCATTTCCGGCAACTCGGCCTTCACGAGGATCTCCTTTTCATCCTCCACGATGTCGACGCGCGGATTCCACTCTGCGACGGCCAGCGCCTCCTCCTTGCCCCCGTTGGTCCGCGCCAGATCGGCGCCCCACAGCGAAGCCAGGCGATTCTGCATCTGTTCCATTTCCTTCCACGGATTCCAACGACTGAGTTGCGTGTTCATGACTGCCTCCGGTTCTTTATTTGAGGACTCCACTGGACGACGAACACGTACTCCGAGCCGCCCCATTCCGCTGCGCAGGGATTGGCGAAGATCCTTCAATTCTTGACCGCCACGGCGTCCGCCGCGACCGCCAGCGCCGCGAAGTCGCCGATCCGCTCGCCGAGCTGCGCCGGCACCACGCGGCAGACCTGGCGCGCCAGCGGCAACGCCTCCCGCTCCAGCTCCCGCCGCGCGAGCGGCCACAGCAGGCGCTGCTGGCGCGCGAAAATACTGCCGATCACGATCACCTCGGGGTTGAGCGTGTCCACCAGCAGCGCAAGCCCGCGGCCCAGCTCACGCGCAGATTGCGCCACGACCCGCCGGGCCGCCGCCTCGCCGGCCCGGGCCGCGGCGAAAATCTCGTGCGCCGGCCGCCGGCGCGCATCCGCCCGGCTGATACCACCGCCGCTGCAGAATCCTTCGAACGAACCGGCCTTCCCGTAGCCCGTCGGGCCGCGCTCCCGCAGCCGCAGATGTCCAACCTCGCCGGCCAGGTCATTGGTGCCCGCGTAGAGCCGACCGTCCAGGATCAGTCCCGCTCCCAGCCCCGTGCCGAAGGTGAGAAAGATCGCGTTGCGCGCGCCCCGCGCCGCGCCCCAGCGCCACTCGGCGAGCGCGCAGGCGTTGGCGTCGTTCTGCAGGCGGGCGGGCACACCCAGCCGGCGCTCGATCTCCCGGCAAACCGGCACACGCGTCCAGCCGGGCAGGTTCGGCGGACCGAGCACCAGACCCCGACGCGAATCCAACGGTCCGCCGCAACTGACACCGGCCGCGGTGACCTCCGCGATCCCCAGGCCGTGCCGTTCGAGCAGGGATCCGGCCCGGTCCGCCAGCGCCGTCAGCACGGCGGTGGGTCGAGGATAGTCGGCGGTTGCGAAAGCCTCACGGCCGAGAATCACCGGGCGGCGCGGACTCTCGCGCCCGAGCACGACCGCACACTTCGTCCCGCCAATGTCGAAACCGAGAAGGTAGCCCATGCGCGATTGCACGCCACGGGCCCTTCCGATGGCAACGCCGGGCTTGTGCCACCCGACGTGAAGAAGACCGCACGCAATTGCCGGCGCCGCGGTCAACCCGCGACGCCGGCATCCGACGACCTTACGCCGAGGGACCGCGCTGTCCCACCCGCAGGCCGGGCAGCAGTTCCGAACGCGCGAGATCGTTGCACAGATCGTTCAACGCCCCGGAAGCCGCCTCGTCGAACTCCCGGGCCAGTCCGAACCGGCCCGAGCCCAGCCAGTGGAAGCTGGTGTGGTGATAAACGCCGAGCTGCTTGGTGCCCCGCGGGGTCTGCAGGCTCGCCGCCAGCGTGCAGTCAATCGCCCCGGTGCGCTGCATCCGCCACTCCATGAGGTTTATCGTGAGCAGATACGGCGTCTTCGCGGGATCCTCGACGAAGCGCACTTCCTCCACGGGGGACGTGAAGCCGCGTCGCGCCAGGAGTTCGCGCACCGCATCGACAAACATTTCCGAGATGCGGTCATCCACGAGGAGGCTCCAGGTCGGAGGCACGTTCACGTGGACCTTGAGGGTGACGGCATCCCTTGCGGCTGGCGCCGCGAAGCCAGTGACGGCAGCGAGGGCGAACAACGTCCCTACGCGCCAGACGTTGAGGAACGATGAGGTTTTCATGGCGGTGCAGGTTGAGAAGTCAGGGATGGCGGAGGAGTGGGAGCCGGTCGGAACAGGGGTGCCATCCGATTTCCCTCGCTCCGAACCGAGCCTTCCGGCGGTCACCGCCGAACGGCAGCGGCTCGTCTGCACGTTCCATTCCGAGGTCGTGCGGCAACGCAAATGCCGGAAAATCAACCGCCGCGCGGGTGCCGGCTTCTTTTCACGCGGGTCGGGCTGTCACAGCACCGGAAACTCCTGACCCACCCGGACCCTGGCGGCTGCCCGGCACCCGGCCTCACCGACCTGGAACGGCACCTCGCGCTGCGATCGGTTACCTCCTAGGTGGTATGGCCTCCGCGGCCGGCCTCCGTTATGCTTCCCGCCCGGGAACGACGTCATGACCGTGGCGTCGACCAGCCCGTCGCAACCGTACCACCATGCCCTTCGCCTTGTCCCGCCTGTCCCTGATTTCCTTCGCCGCGGTGAAGTTCCTGTTCGCCGTCGTCATTCTCCTGCCGGCGCCTCGGGCCGGTATCGCCGCCGAGACTACCGCCGGGGGCTTCGTCACCGGACGCGTGATCGACACCACCTCGCGCGCCGTGCTGCGCGGAGCCGAGGTTTCGGTGGCCGCGGCGCCCGGGCTCCGCACGCAGACCAACCCCGACGGGGAGTTCACTCTCGCGCTGCCCGCCGGTTCCCACCGGCTGACCGTGGACTATCTCGGCCTCGCCCCCCGCACCCTCGACGTCATGGTCACGGCCGGCCGGACGACCCGCGTCGACCTCACGCTCGGTGACCCACCCGTGACCCTGGCCGCCGTCACCGTCGAGGCGACCCGCTCCGGCCAGGCCCGCGCCCTCAACCAGCAGCGGGCGGCGCAGAATCTGACCAACGTGGTCTCCGCCGACTTCAGCGGCCAGTTTCCCGACAAGACCATCGCCGATGCCGTCAAGCGGATGCCCGGCATCACGGTCGAGACCGACCGTGACACCGGTGGCGTGGAAGGCCGCTACATCACCGTTCGCGGCATGAGCGCGGACTTCAACGCGGTCACGATCGACGGCGTCCGCGTCAACGTCACCGACTTCGACGGCATCACCCGCCGCGTGCCGCTCGACGTCGTTTCCTCCGACGTCGCCGACCAGATCGAGGTCACCAAGGCGCTGCGGCCCGACCAGGATGCCGACTCCATCGGCGGCGCGGTGAACATCCGCACCCGCAGCGCGTTCTCGCGCGCGGAGCGCAGCGTGTCGTTCAAGGGCGCTCTCTCCTACGCCGCGATGCTGGACGACTACACCGGCGGCTACCCGTACGAGAATCCCGGATACGAGGCTGCGGTGACGTTCTCCGACCTGCTCGGCCGCGACCGCCGGTTCGGCCTTTCGCTCGCGGCCAACTGGCGCGACCGCGCCTTCGTGAAGCAGCGCAACAGCACCACCGGCTGGAACGACACCGCCGGCTTCCGCGCCGGCACCGCCACCACCCCGGCCGCGCTGCGGGGGTTCGTGATGGATTCGTTCGTCCTGCAGCACTTTCACGACGACATCGAGAACTACGGCCTCAACGGCTCCCTCGAATGGCGCCCCCTCGAGGGGCACAAGCTCCGGCTCGCCGCGGCCACCAACGCGCGCCAGACCAACCGCGGCCGCCAGCGCCAAGTGCTCTTCTTCCCGCTCGGCCGCGCCAGCGACAACTCGATCCCGGTCACCACCGCACCGACGCTGAGCGGCACCACCTACGCCACCGTGTCGTCCGCGGGCAACACCGTCCGCCGCGAGGTCCGCGACTTCGAGGAGCTGCAGAAGACGTCCACCGTCTCCCTGGACGGCGAGTCCCGCGTCGGCGGATTCACGATCACCTATCTCCTCGGCTTCAATTTCGCCGCCTGGGACGGCGGCGCCGACAGCGCGCTCACGGCGTCGTTCCAGAACGCCGGTTTCACGACCAATTACGCGCTCACCGCCGGCGATCCCCGCTACCCGGCCGTCGGAGCCTTCCAGACGACGACCGGACGCGATCGGAACAACCCGGACGTGGCCGGCGTGTACACGATGCGCACGCTGAACCTCGGCACGCGCTTCTATGATGACGACGAGCTCAACGCCGCGGTCGACGTCCGCCGCGACACCGCGATCGGCGGTT
>JAEUHA010000441.1 GCA_016793535.1 Opitutaceae bacterium
ACGGGTGCCGGTAAACCGGATCATCTGCCCCCAATAAAGATCCTCGTTCCACAGCGCGGGATCGATCGGGTTGCGATCGCGGAAGAACTGCGACGCGTACCAGAAGGGAATCTGGCGGCCGGTTTTCTCGCCATTGATGATCTTGATCGAGGGATCGGACGGCAGCGTCGTACCGCGGTAACTCCAGCGGCGGTTGCGGTTGACGTCATGGGCGAACTGCTCGCGCCAGTGCACGCCCGCCTTGAAGAACGTGTTCAGCGCCGGCGCGGTGACCTTCAGGTTGGCGCGGCCCTCGCGGACCTCGTGGTCGTTATCGATGTTGTTGTTCTGGAAAAATCCGTTCAGCCGGTAGTTCTCCGGCCGGGAAATGTCCGGCCCCGCCGTCTGGATGAAACGCGGATAGAGATCCGACGCCGTGCGATCGAGAATCCAGCCGAGGTTGTTCACGCGCATCGTGAAGATGCCGCCCTCGTTGCCGCTGCCGTTGTTGATGTGCGTGCGGCTGAAGAGGCCGCCGTAGTCGAGCTGGACGCGGCTCCACTCGTGCTCGGCGCCGAAATCGAGGTGCCGCATGCGGAGGTAGAAGTTGTTCGGGCCCTGGGTCGAGACATCGAAGTTCGAGGCGGTCGACTGGCGGACCTCGGTGACGCGATTCGTATAACCGGGCAGGATACCGGCCGCTCCCGTGGTGCCGACCACCTGGTTGGTGAAAGCGCGGGTCTCGAAGCGCAGCTTCTCCATTTCGTTGGCGTCGTTGTAGACCGCGTTGAACGTGAGCTTCGTCGTGCGCGTCAGCCGGTAGTCGATCTTCACGTTCACGCTCGCCTGCTTGCGGTTGTTGTACTGGTCGAAGGTGCGGTAGTCCCAGAGGAAAGCCGGCTGGCTCGTCGTGTTCTGGAAGTCGCGCGTGGTGCTGTGCGAGCCCGCGACGTTCTCACTGTAGAAGGTGTTGACCGCGATGCCGAGGTTCCGGCTGCCGCCGAGCACATCGAAAACCTCCCAGTAACCCACGTTCAGCAGCGGATGCAGCCGGTGCGCCTCGCGGAGGGGAATCGTCTCGAAAAACGGCGGCGCCCAGCGCGCGGCGAAGTTGTACGTCAGGCGGCGCTTTTCGCGCATGCTGAGCGGCGAGCGGCTCTTCAGATTGAGGGTGCCGCCGAGCGAATCGGCGCCCTTGTCGGGCGTGTGTCCCTTGGTCAGTTCCAGGCCCTCGAACATCGCGCCGGTCAGGTTGTTGATCCGGCTCTGCCGGTTCATCGCGCCCTGGGTCGAGAGCATCGCCCCATCGAGGGTGATGTTGTTCAGCGTCGGACCCATCCCGCGCACGGTGAAACCGTCGATGCCGTTCTCCAGGTTGAGGGCCGCGGTCACGCCGGGCAGCAGGATCGCGAGCTCGCTCGCGCTCATGTTCGGCAGGTTGCCGTAGGAGTCCATCGCGACCACGTTCTTCGTGTTCGGGGCGTTGCGCTGGGCGGTGATCGCGGCCGCGCCGCCTTCGCGCTCACCCGCCACCGTGAACGTCTCCAGTTTGTAGATACTCGCGGTCAGCTCGAAATCCCGCGTCACCCGCTGGCCCGCCCCGACCGTCACGTCGTGCTTCTTCGGATCGAGGCCGGTGTACGTTGCGACGACCTCATGCGCCCCCGGCGGCACGCTGGCAAAGGTGTAGCGGCCGGTGTTGTCGGTCAGCACCGTGAGACCGGATGCCGGCAGCGCGACCCGAACGCCTTCCAACAGGTCGCCGGTGGCCGCGTTGCTGACCGAACCGGAGATCGCACCGGCTTCCGCCGCGCGAAGGCCGGGCGCCGCCAGCAGGAGCAGCGTGAATGCGCCCCATCGGACAACCGAACGAAACGCCGACAGACAAGGTGGGGCCGACACGAAGCGAGGGGTGCGCATCGCCCGCATCGTTTCTCCCGCAGGAACCTGCTGTCAACGCATGATGGCCGCCGGGAAACGACGCCGGATGCCTCGTGCGTCGATCTCTGCGGACGAGGACGTCCGCGCTCCCGGGTCAGCGCCCCGCCGACTGCGCCCGCCACTTCAGCCAGGCGTAGAACGAGGCGCCGATCTGCTGGTAGCCGGTGACGTTCGGATGCACGCCGTTGTTCACCGGATACCCGTCGACCGGATCGAGGTTGAGCTCGGTGGGCACGATGACGATGCCCTGCGCCTCACGACCGCCGAACTGGGTCAGCATGCGCTGCACGAGCCGGTGCTGGATCCGTTTCCAACCCCAGCGGTGATACTTGCCCTTGTAGTTCGCCTCGAAACCGGACTCGCGCGCGTTGGGCGGCGTCGTGAGGCCGACCGCGAATGTGGTCTGCGGACACGCCGCGCGAAACGTCGCCAGCAGCTTCTCCGCGTGGTCGAGCGCGGCGCCGATCGACTTGTCCATGGCGGCCGGATCGTTCGGGTTGGCGCCGAAGCAGTCGTTGATGCCGAGGAGAAAGGTCACGACGTCGGGCGCCTGCCCGGCGCACGCTTCGCGGACGTACCGGGCGATGTCGAGCTGCGGCGTGCCGTCGGCCGCGGGAAAAATGAACGGACTGGTGCGCTTGCGCGCCAGCGGTCCGGCGGCGGTCTTTTCGTCGGCCGGCGTATAGAGGGAGAGAAACGACTTCCAGGTCCAGCCGCCGTAGCCTTCGTGCGCCACGCCCGGCGCCGCCGACGCGGGCCGGTGCGTGCCGAGCATCGTCCAGCGCGGATTGCCCGGCGTGGAGAGCAACCGCGCGAGCTCGTTCGGATAGTGCGTGGCGTTCGTCAGGCTGTCGCCGACGATCAGCAGCCGGAGGGAGCCGCCACTGCCGGCGTCGCGGGGCGCCACGTGCAGCAGCGTGCGCGCCCGCTGGAGTTCGGCGCCCTGCGCGTCCCGGACGACGAGCGTGAAGACGTGACGGCCGACGTGCGCGTCCGTCGGCGTCACCGTCCAGCGGCGCGCCTCGCTCTCGCCGATCGGACACGTGACATCGAAGCGATACGACTCCGGCGTCTCGGTCAGCACGACATTGTCGAAGTACACGCTCATCGGCACCCCTGGCACGGCGTAGAACGCGGGCGGCAGGGTGAGTTGGAGCGAAGGCGCGGCGGCGAACGCCGAACGCACGAGACCGAGCAGCACAAGCAGGACGACAAGGCGGAGGGACATGGGGAAGGGTTCGACCGCGGGACATCAAATACCAATCAGCCCGAGCTTCTACACTTAACCGCGGATTACGCAGATTACGCGGATCAAGACCCTATCCGCGCGAGCAGGGAATTCCGCGGTCGATGGGCGTGGGCGGCATTCGGCGCGACGTACAAAAGCAAAGTCCGAGCGGCATCACTCCAACGGAGGAAGTCTTCCCTCCTTCGACCACGGATTTCGGGCGCGAGCGGTTGGCCCACGGAACACCCGGAGCACACGGAATACCCGGAAAGCAGCTACACCTGCCGTGTGCTCCGTGTGTTCCGTGTGTTCCGTGGGCAAGCTATCCGATTCCTTGGCGAAGGCGGGATCCGAGTGAATCAAGTCACGCCCACGCGCACGCGGCGGAGCCCGTCGTGGGCGCACCGCGCGACGATCACCGCGCTTCGTTTTCGAGCAGAATCCGCCGCATGCCGTCGAGCACGTGGGGCGAGTTGACCTGGCCGTTCCCGAGCAGAAGCAGGGCAAAGTTATCCGCCAGGACTTCCTCGGGGTGGATGATGTAGTCGGTGTTGCGGCCGATCTTCTCGTGATACCCCGGGGCCGCACCCGGATCCACCCACTGCGGCGCTCCCTGTACCAATCGCGGCGCGACGCCTCCGTCGCGCCGGGGTTCCACGACCAGGAGCCGAAACTGCAGGTGGCGAAAGAACACACGGCCGCCCGTCGCCGGATAGCGCGGGGCATCCGCGAGCAGGATCGGCACGACGGAGACGGGTTTACCCTCGAGTTCGATTTCAATCGCGTGCTCCACGATCGGCGCGTCGGGATTCGTGATCCTCCGGGCCGCCACGTCCTCCGGCAGCGCGACCTCGCCGCAGCGGGTGAAGCCGATGCTGCGGTAAAGTCGGTCGCGCAGGGCACGATCGTGCGCACTGAGGATGTGAAACAGCTCGTGCAGCACCAGGCGCTCCAGCCGCGGCCCCGTCTGGGTCTTGTCCGGGCCGCGGGCACCGAGCAACGGTCGGGGCAGGACGATCGTTTGCTCCCGGCAATACGCCGCCCCGCCTTCCTCCCGGCCCGTCGTTAGCACGAACAGGATTTCCCGCGGCAACCGCAGCGGCCACGGCCGCAGTCGCTCCCGCACCTGCTCCAGCACGGCGGCAAGTCTGGTCCGTTCCTCCGGTTCCCAGGCCAGCACTTCGCCGGTCACAAAGGCGAGGAACTCCTCGCTCGAAACGTCGCGATCGGTGCGCAGGCGCGCCTGTCGATCCCACGGACTCAGCGCCGTGATGAACGCGTCGCGCCGGCCGAGCACTTCCCTCCCCTGTTCGACCGACGCGAACCGGATCGACGTCCCGGCCGTGAGCGCAAAGCTACCGTCCACTTCCGCTGCCGGCAGGTCCGTCGCCAGCGCCAGCCCGCCCAACAGGAAACCACCGGCGCAGGACTTTACCCACCTGATCAGGCCGGCGAGCGTGGTCCTTCGTCCCTCGCGGTAAACCACCGTTGGCCGCGCCGGTTTCACGCGTGCACGATCGCGAACGCACACGCGATCAGGACTGCCACCACCCCGAGCGCGCCCGCGAACCCGACCAGATCGGTGCGGTAGCGGCGGAACGAAAACGTCTGGGGCAACCGGAGCAGGTCGACGAGCAACAGGCCCTCGCCATTGGCTTCGGCCGCGCGGGACCGCTCCGTCACCTCGGCCGCCGGCACACCTTCGACCGACGCCGGCGTGTGGAGCCGTTCCTGCAGCGCCTCCCACGCGGCGGCCGGCTCGGGGCGGGTCAGCAGGCTGCCGCCGATCAGCGCGACCACGCTGGCGAGGAGCGAGTAGAGAAAGATGTCGGCGTGCCAGGCCATGAGGTTGCCGTGCCACGCGAGGTTCAGCGCGAGGTTGACGCCGGTGCCGGTGAGGAACGCGAGCGCGGCGCCAACGCGGTTCGCGCGCGGCCAGACGAGCCCGGCGATGAACGACACCCCCATGAAGGCGGCGAGGCTGTCGCTCTGCAGGATCGTATCGAGGACGTTTGGCATCACGTAGACCAGGCCCATCGAGCCGAGCGTCATCACGACGCCAGCCGCGCGGCCAAGGTTCAGGTAGTGGGCATCGGGTGCGTCGGCGCGAAAGTACGGCCGGTAGACGTTCTGCACGAAGAGCGCCCCCATATCGACCATGAAGGCCGAGCAGGTCGACATGTTGGTCGCGAGAATGCTGGCCACCATCACGCCGAGAAACCCCGGGCCGAGCAGTTGCTGGCACGCGACGCCGAACGCGGCCTCCGGATCCTTCGGCGCGGGAATCGTCCCGCGCGCCACCAGCGCGATCACGATGAGGCCCACCAGCGCCCAGCCGATCGTGCAGAAGCGCTTCACGAGGTTGCCGTAGGTGAAGCCGACCCGGCAGTTGAGCTCCGTCCGCCCGCTGCCGACCGACCCCATCACGTGCGGCTGCGAGAAAATCGAACACAGGCTCTGCACACTCAGGATCGCGATCAGGCCGATCGTGAGGCCGCCCGGGATCGCGAGTGAAAGCTGGCTTTCCGTCAGCGTCGCCTTGAAGGCCGCGAAGCCGCCGAGCTGGGCGAGCCCGAACGGAATCAGGATGATCGAGAGCACGATGATCAGCAGGCTCTGGAAGAAGTCGGCCATCACCGACGACACGCGGCCGCCCATGAAACTGTAGGCGATGAAAATCACGGACATCGACCCGATGACCACCGCGTGACTGAGCGCGCCGCCGGTGGCCTGGCTCACGACCTTGGCCGCGCCGTTCTGCATGGCCGACATGTTCATCATCAGATAAAGAACGGCGTACAGTCCGTAGAGCACGCCGATCCCGCGGCCAAAGCGGGCCTCCATGAATTCCGCGCTGGTGATGAAGCGCAGCCGCCGGAAGATCGGCGCGATCAGCCAGTAGAACGGCGTGCAGAAAATGAACTTCCAGCCGAACCACAGGCCCGAGAAACCCAGCGCGTACGACTTGCCGGCAGTGCCCACGGGCTGGTCCGCGTGCGTGCCGATGCCGAACGACTGGCCGATCATGAGCAGCTTTCCAAACCGCCGGTTGCCCATGAAATACTCGCTCGTGCTGCGCACCCGGCGGGCGGCGTAGAGACCGATCGCAGCGATCAGGACGAGGTAGGCGACGATGATCGCGAGGTCGTAGGGGTGAAGGCCGAACATGGGTGACGGGGCGAGCCGGCGCGCGGAATCAAGGAACCCGCCGCGAACGTGGCGAGTGCAATGTGCAAAACGGCTCCCGCGGCCGCGGCGTTTTGCGCGGAGCCGCGGAGATTTGTCGCGGGCTGCACTAAAGTAGGATGCCGGGGCGCGTGAAAAAGCCGCGGGGCTCGGATTCTGTTTCAGCCTGTTTCCAACCCCTATGGTTCGTCTTGTCTTCGTCCTCTGCCTTGCGGCCACCGCGGCCGTTCCCTTGCGGTCGGCCGTACCCGCCGCCGGGGTCGTGACCGTGGAAATCTGCGAGGAAGGCGTGCCCAAGGACGCCACCTGGCCGACCGAAGCAAAGGTCACGGAACGGTATACGGAGGACGTGTTCGGGCTGTTCGAGTTGCCGCACAAGTACGTCGGCACGGGCGTGCGCGCCGACCGCGCGTTTCCCTCGCTCGTCCGGGCGTCGGCGACGGTGCAGCTCCCGGCGGGAAAGCACCGCGTGCTGCTGCGCTCACGCGGACCCGCGCGGCTGCTGGTCGAAGGCAAGACGGTGCTCGAGACCCCTTTCGACCACGCCCGCATCTACACCACGCTGCGCGCAGTCGGCGGCGAGGTGCTCTTCAACGAGCAGGACAAGTACCTCAATCTCGGCCCCGACTTCCGCTTCGCGCCGCCCGGCAATCGCGAAACCTGGGCGACGCTCGAGTTCAGCGGCGCGCCGCAGACCGTGGTGCTCGAGACGCTGATCGGCGTGCTCGAACCGCGCAGCAAGACTCCGTTCCGGCCCGAGCTGGGTGAAACGGTCGCCGCCTTTTCGCCCGCCGGCAGCGAGACCTGGTACCTGCTGAGCCCGGGCACCCGCACGGTCCGCTACACGGACGAAGGCTGGGCCGCCTACGAGGCCGAGCGCCGGCTGCGACTCGAGACGATGAACACGGCGGCCCGGGCCACCCGCCGCGCGGAACACGCCGGTTACTGGAACCGCCGCCGCGACGCCGCCCGCGCCTACCTCCAGGCCACCCGCGAGGAACCGGTTCCGTCGCTGCCCCCGGGTTTCCCGGCGCACAACGCGATCGACCATTTTCTCGCCGCCCGCATCGCGAAGGTCGCCGCCGACTACGATCCCAAGGCGGCGAAGCCGGGCAGCGTCGACTTCCACCGCGAGATCAAGCCGCTCTTCGAGGCCAAGTGCTACCAGTGCCACCAGGGCGCCAAGGTGAAGGGCGGACTCCGCCTCGACCTCCGGACCGAGGCCCTGGCGGGCGGCAATGCCGACGGCCCCGCGCTCGTGCCGCACCAGCCCGCGAAGAGCCCGCTGCTCCAGCGGCTGCTCACGACCGATCCCGACGAACGCATGCCGGCCATGAGCGATCCGCTGGCCGCGGCCGACATCGAGCTCGTGCGGCGCTGGATCGCCGAGGGCGCGGTGTGGCCCGATTTCGCGCGCCAGAGCCTCGCGCTCACGCCGCCGGCCGACGACCTGACGTTCCTGCGTCGTGTCACGCTGGATACGATCGGCCTCGTGCCCACCGAGGCCGAGATCGCCGCCTTCCGGGCCGACCGCTCGCCCGACCGTCGGACGAAAGTGATCGACCGGCTGCTCGCCGATCCGCGCTGGGCCGACCAGTGGATGGGCTACTGGATGGACGTGCTCGCGGAGAATCCGAACCTGATCAATCCGACGCTCAACAACACGGGTCCCTTCCGGTGGTGGATCCACGAGTCGCTCCGCGACAACAAGCCGCTCGACCTGTTCGTCACCGAACTGCTGCGGCTCGAGGGCAGCGATCGCTTCGGCGGCCCCGCCGGTTTCGGCGTGGCGTCGCAGAACGACGTGCCCATGGCCGCCAAGGGCGTGATCGTCAGCTCGGCCTTTCTCGGCGTGGAAATGAAGTGCGCGCGCTGCCATGATTCGCCGACGCACACGTCGAAACAGAAGGATCTCTTCTCCCTCGCGGCGCTGCTCGCCCAGAAACCCGTGAAGGTGCCGACGACGAGCAGCGTGCCGATGGATCATCTGACCGCCGGCGGCCGCAAGGCGCTCGTCGAGGTGACGCTCCCGCCCGGTTCCGAAGTCGCGCCCGCGTGGCCGTTCGCCGCCTTCTGCGACGAGCAGACCGCCGCGACGCTGGCCGAACAACCCGACAACACCCGCGACCGGCTCGCCGCGCTCATCACCGCACCGCAGAACGAGCGGTTCGCCCAGGTGATGGCGAACCGGATCTGGGAGCGGTTCATGGGCCGCGGCATCGTGGAGCTGCCGGGGGACTGGGAAAAAGCCTCGGTCTCGCATCCGGAACTCCTGCGCTGGCTCGCGCGCGAACTGGTCCGCTCCGGCTACGACCTCAAGGCCATGGCGCGGCTCATCCTGACCTCGCACGCCTACCAGCGCGCCGTCGATCCGGCGTTGTCCGCCCCGAGCCCGCTGTTCACCGCGCCCGCCCCGCGGCGGATCGGCGCCGAACAACTGGTCGACTCCCTGTTCGCCGCCACGGGCAAACCGTTTTCGGTCGAGCCGGTCGTGATCGACCTCGACAGCGCCCGGCCGATGAACGTCTCGATCGACCTGGGCATCGCCCGCCGCGCCTGGATGCTCGGCTCGACCTCCAACGAACGCGACCGCCCCAGCCTCTCCCTGCCGCGCAACCAGGCCATCGGCGAAGTGCTCGAAGTGTTCGGCTGGCGCGCGGAGCGGCCCGACGCCATCGGCGGCACCCGCCGCGTCGAGGGCAACGTGCTCCAGCCCGCGTTGATCGCCAACGGCACGATGATGTCCTGGCTCGTGCGCCTGAGCGACGACCACGGCCTCACGCGCTTCGTGCTCGAGGACCAAGCCGTGGAAACGCTCGTGGACCGGCTCTACCTGCGGCTGCTCACCCGGCTCCCGAGCGCCCGGGAAAAGGCCCACGCCGTCGGCCTGCTCAAGCCCGGTTACGCGAACCGGGAGGTCAAGACGCCGCCACCGCCCGCGCCGCCCGCCGGCCCGCGCACGCGTCCGAAGTACGTCTCCTGGTCGAACCACATGAGCCCCGAGGCCAATCTCGAGCGCGTGGAACAGAACTCGGCCGCGCGCCGGGGCGAACCGCCCACCGCCCGCCTCGAGCCGGGCTGGCGCGAGCGCTTCGAGGACGTGCTGTGGGCCCTGCTCAACGCCCCCGAATGGACGCACGTGATGTGAACCGATTCTTCAAACCCCCTTCATCGATGAACCGCCGCACCTTCCTTTCCCACGCTGCCACCGCCGCCGCCGCCGCGACCCTGCCCGGCCTGCTGCGCGCCAATCCCGGCGCGCAGGTCCTGTCGCTGCCCAAGGGCAAGGCCGAACACTGCATCTTCATCTGGCTCGGCGGCGGCATGTCGCAGATCGACACCTTCGACCCGAAGAAGCGGGGCAGTTCCAAGACGCGCACCGCCGGGACCGACTACGACCTCGTCGACACCGCGGTCCCCGGAGTGAAGTTCACCGAGCCAATGGCGAAGAGCGCGCGCCTCGCCGAACAGATCACGGTCGTGCGGACGGTGCATCACACCATCGGCGAACACGGCCTGGCGACGAACTTCGTCCACACCGGCCGGCCCGTCAGCGGCAGCACCATCTATCCGTCGTTCGGCTCGATCATCGCCCACGAGCGCGGCGCGGTGTACGAAAAAGTCCCCGCCTACCTCCTGATCGGTTACCCGAACGTGAGCCGCGGCCCGGGCTTCCTGGGCCCGAAGCACGGGTATATCTACCTGACGGATACGGAATCCGGCCCCGCCGGCTTCTCCCCCGTCGACCGGATCGACGGCGAACGCGCCCAGCGCCGGCAGTCCACCCTGAAACTCCTGCAGGGCCGCGAGGAGGAATCGCTATCCAGCTACGCGGAGCTGCAACGCGAGGCGCTGCGTCTCGCCGGGCCCGACTTCATGCGGACTTTCAAGCTCGACCAGGAGCCGGCCGCGCTCCGCCAGGCCTACGGCGGCGAATTCGGCCAGCGCTGCCTGCTCTCGCGCCGGCTCGTGCAGGCGGGCGTCCGGTTCATCGAGGTGTCCCACAACCTGAATTTCATCAACGGCGCCGGCTGGGACACCCACAACGCCGGCCACCAGAACCAGTACGGCCTCGTGCAGGAGCTCGATTCCGCGTTCTCCACGCTCATCACGGACCTGCAGGACAAGAAGCTCCTCGACAAGACGCTCATCGTGATCGGCACGGAATTCGGCCGGCCGGGCAGTTTCGACGCCGGCGGCGGCCGCGGTCACCAGGAGCGGAGCTTCTCGCTCATCCTGGCCGGCGGCGGCCTGAAGCACCGCGGCGCCTATGGCGTCACGGACGACCTGTCGGCCAAGATCGTGGAAAACCGCGTCTCCGTGCCGGACTTCCACGCCACGATCCACGCCGCGATGGGCATCGATCCCACCAAGAATCTCGGCGCCGGCTCACGGCCGGTCCCGATCACCGACGGCGGCAAGCCGATCACGGCGCTGTTCGCGTAACGCGCCTTCCCCGGCGGCACGTCGTCGCGCCGCGGGCGGTTTGCCGTTGTGGGAGCCGCGTCCCGCCGCGGCTCAGCGACCAACCGTGCGTTCAGTCGCGGCGTCAGGCCGCTCCCACACCGGCAGGCGGTACGACGGTCCGGCCGTGGCGCGGCTTGACCTCAGGGCGCCGGATTGAGGAACCTGCTGCCGCGGGCGCCGCAGATTCGCGCCCGCGCCCACCTTCCCGCTGTGACGCCACCGTTCGCCCGCCCCGCCCCCGCCGTTCCTGCCGGAGCACGCCGGCTGGTCCGCGGTTGTCGCTGGGCGCTGGCGTCGGCCCTGGTCCTCCCGCTGGCCGCCGCCGCCGCGGAGCTGACGAAGGCGATCCAGGTCCGCTCGCTCAGCTACGATGAGGCGCGCTCCGGGCTCGAGGCGCAGATCCGCGGCACAGTGACGTTCGTCGAGGGTCCCGGGGCGGTGTTCGTGCAGGACGACACGGCCGGCACATTCTTCCGGCCCGAACCGGCGAACAAGCTCCGACCGGGCGACGTCGTCGAGGTGACCGGCCGCACCCAGCCCGGCAACTACCTGCCGGGCATCGCGCTCGCGCCGTATCGGATTATTGGACACGGACCGCTGCCCCCGGCCGTCGTGGCCGGCTACGACGATCTCATGTCGGGCCGCTATCACTACCAGCGCGTGGCGATCGAGGGCATCGCGCGCTCGGTGACTCCGGTGGGCGAAGGCCGCAGCGTGCTGCGCGTCGATGTGGGCGCCCGCATCGTCGAGGCCTGGATCGACGTCGGGCTCGAGGACGAGGCCGCGATCGTCGACAGTCGCATCCGCGTCGAGGGCCTGGCCGCGGGCGGCATCAATCGCCGGCGGCAACTGGTGCAGCCGTACCTGCGGACGCGCGACAGCAGCGAAATCACCGTGCTCGAACCGGCCGTGCCCGAGGCGGACGTGCCCCGCGTCGCGGCCGCGAACCTGCTCACGTTTCGCGTCACCGGCCAGGGCAACCACCGCATCCGGATCGAGGGCGTCGTCACCGCCTGCCCGTCGCGCACCCAGGTCTTCGTCCGCAGCGGCCAGACCGCATTCGGGTTGCGCTTCATGGCACCGACCGCGGTCGAGGTGGGCGACCAGATCGACGTGCTCGGGTTCACGGAGATGGGCCAGTTCAGCGCCACCGTTGTCGATGCGAAGCTGCTTACGCGCACGCCCGGGCCGGCGCCCGAAGCGCTCGAAAGCGACATTCCCAGCGTGCTCGGCGGCGCCCGCGATGGCGACCTGGTCAAGGTGACCGCCGTCCTCACCGATTTCTTCCGCACCGAGAACGGCGTGGTGCTCTCGCTGCAGCGCAATGGCAAGGCGCTCCAGGCCCGCGGTCCGGCGATGGCGGTCGACGTGCCGATCGGTTCGCTCGTGCGCGCCAGCGGCATCTGCCAGGTGGAGTCGAGCACCAGCGTCGTACTGACGTCCCGGCCGGAAACCGTGACGCTGCAACTCCGGGCCCGCGAGGACCTCGAGGTGCTGGAGTCGCCGCCCTGGTGGACGGCGCGACGGCTGGTCGCCGTGCTGGTCGCCCTCGGCGGCACGGTGCTGTTCGCGGGACTCTGGATCGCGGTGCTGCGGCGGCAGGTGCGGCGGCAGACCGCCGCCCTCCGGCGGCGCATCGAGTCGGAGGCCGCGCTGGAGGAGCGTCACCGGATCGCGCGGGAGTTTCACGACTCGCTCGAACAGGATCTCACGGGCCTCGCGCTGCGCCTGGATGCGGTGGCCACGCGCACCTTCGACGACAAGGGCCGGCAAATCATCGAGGTCTCACGCGGCCTGCTCTCCCGGATCCAGGCCGAGACCCGCAACTTCGTGTCCGACCTGCGCGACGCGGCGGAGAACGACGGCGACCTGGCCGCTGCGCTCGAGGCGATTGCGACGCGCCTCGACCATGAAGGCGGGGTCGAGGTGCGCATCGATTTCGCCGGACCACCGCCGCCGCTGCCGGTGGCGACCGTGCATCATCTCCGGATGATTGCGCGCGAGTCGGTGACCAACGCCCTCAAGCACGCCGGCGCCAGCCGCGTGACGATCGACGTCGCGGTCGAGAGCGACACGCTGCGGCTGCGGGTGACGGATGACGGCCGTGGCTTCGACGCTCCCCTGGAGACCCGCGGCAAGAGCGGCCACTTTGGTTGCGTGGGCATTCGCGAACGCGCCCGCAAGCTGGGAGCGCAGGTCGTCTGGCGCAGCGCGCCCGGCCAGGGCACCACGGTCGAGGTCACGCTGCCGCTGCGCCAAACTGAAGGCTCGCCGACGACGAGTGCGGCCGGCGATGTAGGCGGGGTGCCCTCACCCCGCCCCGCTGCGGAAGTGGCCACCAAAGTCGCGGGGTGAGGGCATCTCGCCTACATTGTACCAAGCCTTACTTTCCAGATGCCCGATTCCGCCCCCCTAACCGTGCTCATCGTCGACGACCACTTTGTGGTCCGCAGCGGGCTCGTGACCTCACTCGAACTGGCCGACGACGTCCGGGTCGTGGCCGAAGCCGATTGCGGCGAGGACGCGCTCCCGGCCTACCGGCAGCACCGGCCCTCGGTCGTGCTCATGGACCTGCAACTGCCCGGCGGCGGCGGAGTCGCCGCGACCGCCGCGCTGCGCCAGTTCGATCCACACGCCCGGGTGCTGATCTTCTCGAACTTTTCTCGCGACGACGAAATCCAGAACGCCCTCGATGCCGGTGCGCTGGGCTACGTGTCGAAGTCGGCCTCGCGCGCCGAACTGCTCACCGCCCTCCGCAGCGTGGCGCAGAACCGGCCCTACCTGCCCGCGGATGTCGCGCGCCGGCTCGCGACGGCCCGCCTGGGGCCGGCGATCACCGCCCGCGAACGCGAGATCCTCGCGCACATCGCATCCGGCCACGCCAACAAGCAGATCGCGTCGGAGCTCAATATCTCGGAGTTCACGGTGAAGCGGCACGTCAGCCACATCCTCGACAAGATGTCGGTCAACGACCGCGCCCAGGCCGCCGTCGAGGCGATCCGGCGCGGCTTGGTAAAGCTGCCGGAGTGAGGCCCCCGGCCCCCGGGTCGGCGGATCCTGTTGCCACTCCAGCGTTCGTGGGAGCGGCTTTACGCCACGATCGCACGTTCAGTCTCGCCGGCGGTCGCGGCGCGAAGCCGCTCCTGCCGCGGGCCCTGCGCCCTCTCCACACGAAAGTGTGATGAGCCCGGACGTGAAAAACCCGGCATCCTGGGCTTCCTTGCCGTCCACGCTCTCCCCCATGGCCCGCTTCCTTTGCCTGCTTCTCGCCTTCGTCACCCTCGCCGCGACCGCCGTTCGCGCCGCCGCCCGGCCGGGAGCAGTCACCGTGGAGATCTGCGAGGAGGGCGTGCCGAAGGACAATTCCTGGCCGACGCAGGCGCAGGTGACCGAGACGTTTCACGAGGATGCGTTCGGGCTCTTCGAGCTGCCGCAGAAGTACATCGCCACCGGGGTGCGGGCCGACCGGGCGTTTCCCACGCTGGTGCGGGCCACGGCGACCGTGACGCTCCCCGCGGGCCGGCACCGGCTGCTGCTGCGGTCGCGCGGCACGGCGCGGCTGCTGGTCGACGGCAAGGTCGTGCTGGAGACGCCGTTCGACCAGCCGCGGCAGTTTGCGGTGGGCAACGCGGGCGAACTGCCAGTGGAGGAGCAGGACCGCTACCTCGACCTCGGCCCCGGCTATCGCTTTGCCCCGCCCGGCAACCGCGAGGCGTGGGGCGAGGTGACGTTCTCCGGCGCGGCCACGACCGTGGTGCTCGAGACGCTGGTCGGTGGCATCGAGCCGAAGAGCAAGAAGCCGTTCCGCCCGGAACTCGGTGAAACCGTGGTCGCCGTCGCACCCGAAGGCACGGGCGAGTGGCGCGTACTCGCGCCCGGCCAGGCCTCGTTTCGCTATACCGATGCCGCCTGGAACGCGTACGCGGCGGAGCGCCGGCAGCGCTTCGAGGCGATGAACGCGG
>JAEUHA010000463.1 GCA_016793535.1 Opitutaceae bacterium
TCGCGTTCAACACGGCGTCACCCGAAGCGTTCGTCGCCGCGTGCGACCGGCTCGGACAGCGGCACGCCGTCGTTCGCGCCGGGGAACGGTGGACGCTGCACGCGCCCGCCTGAAGCCCCGGTTCGCCGCAACCGTTTTCCCATGAAAAAACTCAAGGTAGTCGGCCTCAACTTCGATCACATGCACATGGGCGATCTGCTGCGGAAGTGCCACGAGCACCCCGACGTCGAAATCGCCGGCATCTGCGACGAGGATCCGGCGCGCATGCAGGCGGTGATCCGCAATTTCAACCTGCCGCCGGAGCGCGTGTTCACCGACCCGCATCGCTGCCTGGAGACGACCGCGCCGGATTTCGTGATCCTGTGTCCGGCCACCGGGCGCCATGCCGAGTACGTCGAACTCGTGGCGCCGTATCGCCCGCATCTCTTCGTCGAGAAGCCCTTCGCGGCGACGGTGGACGAGGCGGACCGGATGATCGCCGCGGCGAAGAAGGCGCGGCGGCTGCTCGCCATCAACTGGCCGCTGCGCTGGGTGCCGAGCCACGTCACCGCGCACCGCCTTCTCCGCGAGGGCCGCATCGGCGCGCTGCAGGAAGTGCATCATTACGGCGGCAATCGCGGTCCGCTGTGGCACACGGCGGACAAGTTGGAGGTGACACCCACCGCCGCGATGAAGCGCCGGAGCTGGTTCTACGATCCGCGCCGCGGCGGCGGCTCGCTGCTCGATTATCTCGGCTACGGCACGACGCTCGGCACGTGGTACCACGACGGAAAGAAGCCCACCGAAGTGACGGCGGTGGTCGACCGGCCGAAGGGTCTCGCGGTGGATGAACAGAGCGTGACGATCGCGCGCTACGCGAGCGGACTGTCGACGTTTCAGACCCGCTGGGGCACGTTCACCGACCCGTGGATCAACCAGCCGCAGCCGAAGTGCGGCTTCGTGCTCAAGGGCGAGGAGGGGACCATCGCCTCGTACGATTACGCGCCGACGATCCGCCTGCAGACGCGGGCGAACCCGCAGGGCGAGGACATCGCGGTCGATCCGCTCGTGCCGCCGTTCGAGAATCCGGTCCAGTATTTCGTCCACTGCATCCGTGAAGGCCGGCCGATCGAGGGTCCGCTCTCGCCGAAGATCTCGCGCATCGGCCAGCAGATCGTCGACTCAGCGCGGCTCAGCGCGCGGACGGGGAAGACGGTGAAGCTGGTGGAGTGACGGGGCAGAAGTGACAGGTACCAAGTGAGCACGTGACGGGGGCGAAAACGGACAAGGATCAAGGAACAGCTATCACGTGACAACGGACCCTGGCGTTGCGCTCGTGCCCCCCGGCCCATCACCCATGACCCATCACCGATAACCCAAAGATCTCTCATGTCCTCCTCCGGCTACGGTCTCAGCCACGCGATATCAGGCGCAACCATCCAGGCGCCCGTGCTGCCGTATCTTCCGCCGCGGCCGAAGTCGTACCGGCCGAAGATCGGGTTGGTCGGCTGCGGCGGCATCGCCGAGTATCACCTGCGGGCCTATCGGGAGATGGGTCTGGAGGTGGTCGTGCTGTGCGATCGCGACGGCGCGCGGGCCGCCCAGCGGCGGGCGGAGTTTTTTCCGGGCGCGGAGGTCACGACCGACTACCGGGACGTGCTCCGTCGGAGTGAGGTCGAGGTCGTGGACCTGGCGCTGCATCCGATCGAGCGGGTCGAGGTCATCGAGGCGGC
>JAEUHA010000310.1 GCA_016793535.1 Opitutaceae bacterium
CGGCTACGAGAACAAAGGCATGCCGTACAAGGTTTCGGTGCATCCCGCCGCGCCCGCCAACAGCCCGCTGCTCGCCGGCGTCAATGCCGCGGCCATCAAGGGCCACCAATCGCTCTACAAGGTTCTCCCGCTCGCGCCCGACGCCAAGCCGCTCCTGCTCGGCACGGCCGAAGGGCACCCGCCGGCGCAGCCCCTGGCGTGGACGCGCACGTACGGGCCGAAGAACGCCCGCATCTTCTACACGAGCCTCGGCGGCCCCTTCGACGTCACGCAGCCGGATGTGCGGCGGCTGATTCTGAACGGCGTGAACTGGTCGCTGGGACGATAAGCAAGCATTGAACAGGAAGGCCGGGAAGATCGGGAAGGCTGATTCCGCTCTCCCTGATTTACCGGGTCTTCCTGTTCCAATCCGATCAGAGCCGCTCGTTTTCGAGAGACCGGAATCCGGCTCACATCGCGGCCAGCAACCGGCGCAGGGTCTCGTCGACGAGCTTCGGGTTGGCCTTGCCCTTGGCCGCCTTCATCACGGGCCCCTTGAAGGCATTGATCGCGCTGTCCTTGCCCGCCTTGAACTCGGCGAGCGCTTTCGCGTTGGTCGCGATGGCGTCGCGGCACCATTGCTCGAGCTCGCCCGCGTCCGTCGGCGCCGCCTTGAGGCCGCGGCGTTCGGCGATAACCCCGGGCTGGTCGCCGGTGGCGAACATCTCGACGAAGATTTCCTTGGCGGCGTTGGTCAGCACCACGCCGCTGTCGACCAGTTGCACCAGCGCCGCAATGTGCCCCGGCCGCACCCGTGCCTCCGCGACCGTGAGCCGGGCGCCGCCGAGTTCGCGCAGCAGGTCATTCGTGATCCAGTTGCCGACCGCCTGGGCCTTGCCGGCACCGGCGAGCTTGGCCGCCTCCTCGAAGTAATCCGCCAGAGCACGGTCCCAGACGAGCACGGACGTCAGCGTGTACGGCAGCTGGTACTCCGCGAGGAAACGCCGCTGCTTGTCGAAGGGCAGCTCCGGACATTCGGCCCGGATGCGATCTTTCCACGCGACGTCGACGACCACCGGCATCAGGTCCGGATCGGGAAAGTAACGGTAATCGTGGGCCTCTTCCTTCGAGCGCAGCGACTGGGACGTGCCGGTCATGCCGTCGTAGTCCCGCGTCTCCTGCACGATCGTGCCGCCCCGCTCGAGCACGCCGATCTGGCGCTTGATCTCGTGGGCGATACCGTCGCGGACGAACGAGATCGAGTTGAGGTTCTTCAGCTCGACCTTGGTCCCGAGCCTCTTTTCGCCGACGGGACGGATGGAGATGTTGGCATCGCAGCGCAGCTGGCCCTTCTCCATGTCACAGTCGGAGATCCCGCCGTAGATCATCGTGGCCCGCAGCGACGTCAGGTACGCGAACGCCTCGTCGGCGGTGTGCATCGCCGGATCGGATACGATCTCCATCAGCGGGGTGCCCGCGCGGTTGTAGTCGACCAGGGAATCGGTCGCGCCGTGGTTCAACTTCCCGACGTCCTCCTCGAGATGAATCCGGGTGAGCGGAATCCGCTTGTGCTCGCCCATGACATTGCGGGCGGAGCCGGGCAGTTCGATCTCGACCGCGCCGCCGAGGCAGATGGGCTGGTCGTACTGGGAGATCTGGTAGTTCTTCGGCGAATCCGGGTAGAAGTAGTTTTTCCGGTCCCATTTGCAGACCGGCGCGATCTCGCACCCCAGCAGCAGGCCCGCCTTGATGATGGCATCGAGGGCGGCCTTGTTCATCACGGGCAGCGCGCCCGGGAGACCGAGCACGACCGGGTCGGTCAGCGTGTTCGGCTCGTGGCCGTACCCCGCGCCGACGCGGGTGAAGACCTTGGAGCGGGTCTTGATCTGGACGTGGACCTCGAGCCCGATGACGGCTTCGTAGTTCATGGTGAGGATGGATTAACCACGAAACACACGAAATACACGAAACTCAGAAACGCGCGGCGCCGCTTTCGTGTGTTCCGTGTGTTTCGTGGTTTCAAAGCTTGGGATGTCTTGAACTCCAGTCGTGGGCGCGATCGTAGCTATGGGCGAGCGCGAGGAGGCTGGCCTCCTGGAAGGGTTGGCCAATCAGCTGCAGGCCGATCGGCAGATTGCCGCGGGTAAAGCCACACGGCACGCTGATCGCCGGCAGGCCGGCGAGGTTCACGCCGATGGTGTAGATGTCGCACAGGTACATCGCGAGCGGATCGGATTTTTCCCCGAGCTTGAACGCGGGGATCGGCGACGTCGGCGTGAGCAGCGCGTCGACCTCCTTGTAGGCGTTGAGGAAGTCCTGCCGGATCAGCGTGCGCACCTTCTGCGCGCGCAGGTAGAACGCATCGTAGTATCCACTCGAGAGCACATAGGTGCCCAGGATGATGCGGCGCTTCACCTCGGCGCCGAAGCCCTCGGCGCGCGACTGGAAGTAGAGGTCGACGATGTCCTTCGCGTTCTTGGCGCGATGGCCGTAGCGTACGCCGTCGTAGCGCGCGAGATTCGAGGACGCCTCCGCCGTTGCGATGATGTAGTAGGTGTCGAGGCAGTACTGCGTGTGCGGCAGCGACACCTCGCGGATCTCGCAGCCCTGCGCCTTGTAGAAGGCGATCGCCCGCTCGACGGCGGCGGCGATCTCGGGATCGAGCCCCTCGCCGAAGTACTCCTTTGGCAGACCGAGCTTCCAGGGCCCGCGGCGGGTCTGCAGCTCCGCGCGATAGTCGGGAATCTCCGTGCGAAACGAGGTGGAGTCCCGCTCGTCGTGGCCCGCAATCGCCCGGAGCACGATCGCAGCGTCCTCGACCGTCCGGGCAAACGGCCCGATCTGGTCGAGCGAGGAGGCATACGCGATCAGCCCGTAACGCGAGACGAGGCCGTAGGTCGGCTTGATGCCGACGACACCGCAGAGCGCCGCGGGCTGGCGGATCGAGCCGCCGGTGTCGGAACCCAGCGTCGCCAGGGCCTCGCCCGCGGCGAGCGCAGCGGCGCTGCCACCGGAGGATCCGCCCGGCACCCGGGACACGTCCCAGGGATTGCCCGTCGGGTGAAAGGCGGAGTTCTCGTTCGACGAACCCATCGCGAACTCGTCGCAGTTGAGCCGGCCCCACAGGACCGCGCCGGCCTGCTGCAACTTCGCCGCCGCCGTCGAATCGTAGGGCGAGACGAAATTCGCCAGCATCCGGCTGCCGGCGGTGAGCGGCTGGTTCTTCACCGCGATCACGTCCTTCAGGCCGACAGGAATGCCGTCGAGCGGACCGCGCGCATGGCCCGCGGCCCGCCGCGCATCGGACGCCGCCGCCTGCGCGAGCGCCGTGGCTTCATCCGTGGACAGGAACGCCCGCACGCGGGGCTCCACCGCTTTCGTGCGCGCGATCACCGCCTGGGTCAGCTCGACCGCGGAAAGCGTCTTCGCCTCGAGCTGCGCGGCCGCCTCGGCGATGGAGTGAAAGTGAAGTTCAGCAGACATTCTGGAAAAACGATTCTACCGGTGATGACGGAGCGGTCTTGCCCACGGAACACACGGATCACACGGAAAACAGCCGCCTCCTTCCGTGTCTTCCGTGTGTTCCGTGGGCCACATCATTCCACGACCTTGGGCACCGCGATCATGTTCTCGCGTTGCGCCGGGGCATTGCGCAGGGCGGCGGCAACGGGCAGGCCGGGCTCGGCGACGTCGTCGCGCCAGACGTTGGTGACGGCGAACGCGTGCGCGGTGGGCTCGACGCCGGTGACATCAACCTTCGCGAGCTGCTCGATGTGATGCAGCACGCTGCCGAGCTGCGCGGCGAAGGTCGCCTTCTCCTCCGGCGTGAGCGCGAGCCGGGCGAGCTTCGCGATGTGGTCGATGTTGAGTTCGGGCGCGTTGGACATGGCGGACGCAGGTTTACTTGCGGATCTGGTAAGGCGTGGTCTTTTCCAGCTCGGCCTGGATCTTCTGGAACACCGCGTTGACCTCGTCATCGGTCAGCGTCCGGTCGGCGGACCGAAACGCGAGGTTGAACGCGAGACTCTTCTTTCCTTCCGGCATGCCCTTTCCGGCATAGAGGTCGAACACGGTGACGCTCTCGAGCGCGAACGCCGGGCCCACGGCCGCCCGCGCGATCTTCACGAGCGCCTTCTGGACCTCCGCCGCGGGCGTGGCGGCATCAACCACGAGCGCAAGGTCCCGCAGCGCCGCCGGCATCTGGCTGAATTCGGCAAACCGCCGGCGCGTGACGTCGGCACCGAGCTTCTCCGGCAGGATTGCGAACGTGCCCGCGTAGACTTTGCCTTCGATCCCCGCCGCGCGGACGAGGGCCAGGTCGAGCAGACCAAAGCGCGCCACCCAGCCGCCCTGCGAGAGGTCACCGGCGGCGGCGGAGTGTCCGGCCTGCCAGCCATCCTGCGCACCGGAGCTTGTCGCCAGCGGCTGACGCGACAGGTCGATCCCGGCGGCGGCGGCCAGCGCGGCGACGTGATGCTTGACCGCGTAGAAGTCGGGCGTCTCCCGCTTGAGCCATCCGCGCTCGGCGACCGGTTCGGCGACAACGAACGCAACCGCGGCGCACTCCACTGTCTGTCCCTTGCGTTCGAGGAACACCCGGCCGGTCTCGCCGAGCCGCGAAACGGCGACGCCGCGCGATTGGTTGAGTTTGAGCGACTCGAGCAGCCCGGTGACGAGCGTCGGCCGCAGGTGCGACTGGTCCTCGACGAACGGATTCGCGAGCGCGAGTTCCTTCGCACCCGCCTCCGGCACCCAGGCGGCGATCTCCTTCGCGGGCCGGAGCGTGTAGTTCACGCACTCGTGGAAATCGTGCCCGACCAGGTATTCCGTCACGCGGCGGTTGAACGCCACGATCGGATCGTCCTCCGCCAGCAAACCGGGCGAACGCACGACCGCCGCGGGAATCTTCTCGGTGCCGTACAGTCGCAGCACTTCCTCGACCAGGTCGATCGGTCGGTCGAGGTCGTCGCGCCAGCTCGGGATGCTCACCGTCCACGCAACGCCCCGCGCCGGGTGCGTCGTCTCTTCCTCGCGCGTCACGTTGAGCTCGAGCGCATCGAAGGCCGCGCGCATGTCGGCGGCCGGAATGTCGAAGCCGAGCTTCTCGGTGATGTAGTCATGCGTGACGACAATCTCGCGCAGCCACGGCACCTCGCCGCCGACCTTGAACATCGGGCCCGCGATCTGGCCGCCGGCCGTCTCGAGAATCAGGTCGATCGCCCGCCAGGCCGACTCCAGCGCCGTGTGCGGATCGACGCCGCGCTCGTAGCGGTAGGAGGAATCGGACGAGAGTCCGAGCTGGCGCGACGTCGAACGGATCGACTGCCGCTTGAAGATGGCGCACTCGAGCACCAGATCCGTGGTGTCGGCCGAGACCCCGGAGTTCTCGCCGCCCATGATGCCGGCGACCACAACGGGGCGGCTCGCGTCCGCGATGACCAGCATGTGACTGGAAAGCGTGCGCTCCTTGCCGTCGAGGGTGGTAATTTTTTCTCCCGCGGCCGCGCGGCGGACGATGATCTCGTTGCCGGCGAGCTTCCGGGCGTCGAAGGCATGCAGCGGCTGGCCGGTTTCGAGCATCACGTAGTTGCCCACGTCGACGACATTGTTGATCGGACGGAGGCCGACGGCCTTCAACCGCTCCTGCAGCCAGGCCGGACTCGGGCCGATCTTGATGCCGGAGATGACGAACGCGGAGTAAAGCGGGCAGTCCTCGGGCGATTCGACGCGGACGGAGGTGAGCAGATCGCGGCGCTCGGCCGCGCCCTCCGGCAGCACGCCGCGGAATTTCTCCTGCGGATACACCAGCGGCAGCTTGAACCAGGCAGCGAGTTCGCGCGCGATGCCGAGGTGGGACTGGCAGTCGGGCCGGTTGGGTGTGATCTCGAGATCGAAAATGGTGTCTCCGGGCGGCAGTGCCTGGTTGATCGGCGTGCCGAGCGCGGGCTGGCCCGACAGGATGAGCAGGCCGCTGTGATCACCACCCATGCCGAGTT
>JAEUHA010000550.1 GCA_016793535.1 Opitutaceae bacterium
TCGCCATGGCGCCGCCGGCGGCTTTCGTGTGTTTCGGGTATTTCGTGGTTTTGCCGAGTCAGCTCAGAGGGATTTCAGCACCGGCCAGTCCGCCGGGGCGAGGTCGTAGCCTTGCAGTTCCTCGCGGGTGACCCAGGCGACGGCCACGTGTTCGTGGAGGTGTGGGGGCGGGCTGGCTGGGGCGAGCCGGCACAGGAACGGGATCATCTCGATCAGCGTGCGTGGATACAGGTGCGTGAAGCGCGGCAGGGCGCGGAGCACGACCAGGTCGCAGCCGAGCTCCTCCTTGATCTCGCGCGCGATGGCGGACACGGGTTCCTCGCCGGGCTCCACCTTGCCGCCGGGGAACTCCCACTTGAGGGGCAGGTGCTTGTGTGCCGGCCGCTGGGCGAGCAGGATGCGGTTCGCATCGTCCAGAATGACGGCGCACACGACGGGAACGGCAGGAGAGGTGTTCAAGCGGAACGCGATCACAGCCGGCGGGCGCGGCAGTTTGCAACTTTTCGTGGGCGCGCGGGTTTTCGGGGCATGAACCCGTTTCTGAAGTTCCTGCTGATCGTCCTCTGCGCGCTGCTGGCGGTGAAGTTCCTGCCAGAGATGTTTGCGTTTGGCTGCCTGCTCGCCGGGCTGCTCCTGGCACTGGCCACCGTGGGCCTCCCGCTGCTGGTGGCGGCCTGCGTGGCGATCCTGGCGTTCGTGGTGCTGCTGGCGCCGATCTGGCTGCCGGTGTTGTTGATCGTCGGGCTGGTGGCGTTGATTCGGCGGACGTCGCGTGGCTCGGACATGCGCGCGGCGTGATGAGGCCCGAAGATGCGGACGAGGACGTCCGCGCTCCCCGGGGAGACGAACCCGGGAACGGTTTGATTTCGAGCTGGCGAGGGCGGACGCGGGCGGTTTGCTGGCAGACCGCATGACCGAAGAACTTCCCTCCCGCGTGATCGCGAGCATCGCGTTCATCGGGCGCGCGGGCGGATCGGTGAAAGGCCTCTCGGGCTTCAAGAAAGGGCACCACACCCTGCCGGATGCGGCGAACGCGGTGACCAACGGATTTCTCGGCAAGATCTGTGCGACGGAACTCGCGGACGAGGCCGAGCGCTACTTTCAGGAGCTGCGGGCGGGCCTCGACTACAAGCGCAAGGACATCGCGCTCAGCGTGACCAGCCCGCACGCGGTCCTGACCGCACGGGACTTTTCGCTCGAGCTCGCCTATGCGCTCGAGGAGCGCGAACCGACCCAGTATGCGGTGACGACGACCCTGCGGGAGCTGCGCGATGCCGCGGTGGCGGAGCGGGACGCGTTCGCCCGGATCTTCGCGGGCCGGTTCACGGAGATCTCGTTCGCGCTGAAGAAGGGCGCACGGGTGGAGGCGGTGATCGACGCGATCGAGGCGCTGGAAGGCGAGGGCGGGCTCGCGGTGAAGTATCCCTCGGACTACCGCGACTGCGAGATCGGGGTGGACAACGTGGACGCAGTCGTGCGCTGCACCGGCGCGACGCTCGACGTGGTTTTTCCGCGCGGTGCCGCGCCGGCGGAGTTGCTGGCGGCGTTTGCCGCGGTCCGCGGCGCGTTTCGCATCAGCAAGGCGTTGAGCGGGCTGATCGGTTGACGCGCGCGGGCCACCCCTGGCGCGAAGCCAGTCCGCGGCGAGGTCAACGTGACCGTCGCAGGCGAAACGCGGCCGGCCCCGACGCGGAGCCGCCCGCAAGGCGGGCCTGCCATGTAACGCTTACACGAAATACGATCTGACTTACGGGTGGAGCGGCCCAGCTTGGTGCTCCGACCCTTGCCTCCGCGTCCGGGG
>JAEUHA010000313.1 GCA_016793535.1 Opitutaceae bacterium
GCGCTCGCCGACGACGTGGCCTTCGTCGGGCTGCCCGGGGAGATGTTCGTCGAGCTCGGCCTCATGGTGAAGCAGGGCTCGCCGTACCAGTACACGTTCGTCAACACGCTCGCCAACGGCGCGATCGGCTACGTCGCCAACCGCAAGGCGTATCGGGAAGGCAGTTACGGCGCGTCGACGGCGACCACGCGCTCCAATCCCGGCTCCGGCGAGGCCCTCGTCGACTCCGCCCTGCGTCAACTCATCGCGCTCCGCGACATGAAACCCACTCCCTGATGAAGTCGTTCCCTTTCACTCGATCGTCCCTCGTCTGGCTCGTGGCTGCGGCTTGGATTGCACCGCTCGCCGCCCCGCTGGTATCAACCGCGGCCGCCGCCGAGCGGACCGCTCTGACCTGGCACGCGCTGTCCGCGTGGCCGCTGGAGGGCAAGGGCTGGACCGACACCAAGCATCGCTACGACCGGTTGCCCGCCCGCGCCGAAGGCGTGGTCCGTGGGCCGGTCTGGTCGCTGGCGCAGGATTCGGCCGGCCTGCGGCTGCGCTTCGTGACGGATGCGGACGCCGTTTCGGCCCGCTGGACGGTGCGCAAGCCGGATCGGCTGGCGCTGCCGCACATGCCGGCGACGGGCGTGAGCGGACTCGACCTTTACGTGCGGGATGCCGGCGAGTGGAAGTGGGTCGGGGCAGGCCGGCCCGCCAAGGGTACGACCGAGGGCGCGCTGGTGCGCGGCCTGGCCAAGGGGCCGAAGCGTGAATTCCTGCTCCACCTTCCGCTCTACAACGGGATCGAGTCGATCGAACTCGGCGTGCCGCCCGGCGCGGTGCTCGAGCGGGCGCCCGAGCGCTATGCCGCGCGCAAGCCGATCGTGTTCTACGGCACGTCGATCCTGCAGGGTGGCTGCGCCTCGCGTCCGGGCATGGCGTATCCGGCGATCATCGGCCGCGCGCTCGACTGGCCGACGATCAACCTGGGGTTCAGCGGCAACGGGAAGACCGAGCCGGAAATGGCCCGGCTCCTGGCCGAGCTCGATCCGGCGGCGTATGTCCTCGACAGCCTGCCCAACCTCGATGTCGCCCAGGTGAAGGAACGCGTCGAACCATTCGTGCAGACCCTGCGCACCGCCCGGCCTGGCACGCCGATCATCCTGGTCGAGAACGTTGCGTATTCGGATACCGGATTCATCGAGGCGCGGCGCGCCAAGGTCGCCGAGGCCAACGCCTACCTGCGCCAGCTGTACGACCGGCTGAAGAAGGCCGGCGACAAGCAGCTGTATTACATCCCGGCCTCGCACCTGTTCGGCGGCGACGGCGAGGACACGGTGGATGGAGTGCATCCGACCGATCTCGGCTTCCTGCGCATGGCGCGGGGCGCGACTCCGTTCATCCGGGAGGCGCTCGCCGGCTCCGGCCAGGCGGCGCCGGACGAGGAGGGTTTCGTGGCGCTGTTCGACGGCCGGACGCTGAACGGCTGGCAGCCGCATGATGGCATGCCGCCGCTGCACCTCGCGGGCAAGTGGACGGTCGAGGACGGCATGCTCGTCGGGGCGCAGGATCCGCCCGGCAAGGGTGGGCTGCTGTGGGTCGAGCGGCCGTTCAAGGACTTCATCCTGCGGCTGCAGGTGAAAATGGTCCACCCGATGGACACGGGCATCTTTGTTCGCGTCGGTCCGGACGGACGCAGCCACCAGATCACGCTCGACTGGCGCCAGGGATCGGATGTCGGCGCCATCTTCATTCCGTTCGTGCGGCACGGCTACGTGCAGCGCAACCCCGAGGGCGCGCGGCTGATGCGGCCCGACGCCTGGAACGACGTCGAGGTCCGCATCGAGGGAGAACCAGCCCGGATCCGCGTCTGGCTGAATGGACATTTCCTGACCGACTTCCAGCACACGGAGGAAACGACCCGCGGCGTGCCGGCGCAGGGAGGCATCGCGCTGCAGGTGCATCCCGACATCCCGAACGTCACGGTCTGGAAGCCGGGCGAAGTCGTCCGCTTCCGCCACATCCGCATCAAGGAACTGCCCTGAGTCGCATCATTCTTTCATGGATACACGTAATTACCTCCCGGCATCGCCTCGCCGCCTGGCGTCACTTTTTGCCGGACTGATCCTCTCCGGGCTCGGCCTCGCGGCCGCCGGCGCCGCGAGCGCCGAGCGGCCCAACATCCTCTTCATCCTGGCCGACGACGTGCGCTGGGATGACCTCAGCGCGACGGGGCATCCGTTCGCCCGGACCCCGCACATCGACCGGATTGCGAAGGAAGGCGTGATGTTCCGCAATGCCTTCGCGACGACGGTCATTTGCTCGCCGAGCCGCGCGAACATCCTGACCGGACTGCAGACGCGCGCGCACGGCATCGTCGACAACACCGACCGCAGCCCGCAGAGCCACCGGCTCGCGACGTTTCCGCAGGTGATCCAGCGCGCGGGCTACGAGACGGCGTTCGTGGGCAAGTGGCACATGGGTAACGACGACACGCGCCGCCCGGGATTCGATCACTGGGTCTGTCTCAAGGGGCAGGGTTCGACGTTCGATCCGGACCTGAACGTGAACGGCACCGCGGTGAAGGCGAAGGGCTACGTCACCGACGTCCTGAACGCGCGCGCGCTCGAATTCCTGCAGGCGAAACACGCGAAACCGTTCCTGCTCTATTTTGCCCACAAGGCGGTGCATCCCGAGACCGTGCAGCGTGCGGACGGTTCGCTCTCCGATCCGACGCTGTCGAATTTCATACCGGCGGAGCGGCACAAGACCCTTTACGCCGGCGCCAAGATCCCGCGCCGCCCGAACGCCCTCGAGGCGCCCAAGGGCAAGCCGGCGCTGCTGCGGACGATTCCCGGCCTCGAACCGCTGGGTCCGAAAACGGGCTCGAGCGACGAGGTGATCCTGAATCGCCTGCGGATGCTTGCGGCGGTCGATGAGGGCGTCGGTGAGATCCTCAAGCACCTCGAGTCGTCCGGTCAGCTCGAGCGCACGGTGATCATCTTCACCAGCGACCACGGCTACTTCTACGGCGAGCATGGCCTGAGCGTCGAACGCCGGCTCGCCTACGAGGAGGGAATCCGGATTCCGTTGTTCGTGCGCTATCCGGCGCAGATCAAGCCGGGCACCCGCCGCAACCAGATGGTGCTTACCGTCGACCTTGCGCCCACGCTCATCGAGCTGGCCGGTGCTCCGATCCCCGCCGGGCTGCACGGCAAGTCCTTCGCACCGCTGTTCACCGCGAACGGCCCGGCGCTGCGCGAGGCGTTTCTCGTCGAACACTTCTCGGAGAACGTGTTTCCCCGGACGCGCCAGATGGGCTATCGGGCGATCCGGACCGAAGCCTGGAAGTACATTCACTACGTCGACCTGCCGAACGCGGACGAGCTCTACGACCTGAATCGCGACCCGTATGAAATGCGGAATCTCATCGCATCAGCCGGTCACGCGGCGGAGCTGAAGCGACTGCGGGAGGAACTGGCGAAGTTGGAGGCGGAGGCGGGGCCGAGTCCGCGGTAGGTTGTCGGGGAAGGAAAAGATTTCCCCCCTGGGAGCGCGGACGTCCTCGTCCGCGTTTTCCGATCTCGCGGACGTCGACGTTCGCGCTCCCAGGTTGGAAATTCTATCCGCGCACCCTTGCGCCGCGCCGCGCGCCGTCCTTTCATCGCGCATGCCCCGGCCCCTTTTTTTCCGCGTCGCGGCGCTGCTCGTCGTTCTCGCCACGGCCGTTTCCCTCGGCGACGCCCGCACGCTGCGCCTCTTCCATGTCGGCAACAGCTTTTCGAACAACGCGACCCGGCTGCTGCCCGAGCTGGCGAAGAACGGCGGCCATGAACTGATCATCGGCCGGGCGGTGACGGGCGGCTGTTCGCTCGAGCGCCATTGGAATGCGGTCGAGGCCTTTCTCGCGGATCCCAACGATCCGAAGGGAAAGATCTACAGCGGAAAGTCCCTGTGGGACAATATTCGCGTCGACACGTGGGACGTGATCACGGTGCAGCAGAATTCGATGAATTCGACGGATTACGGGACGTATCAGCCGTACGCTGCGAAGTTGCACGCGCACCTGCAGAAACTGCAGCCGAAGGCGGAGATCGTGATCCACCAGACGTGGGCGTATCGCACGGACGCGGCCGTGTTTGGTCAGATCGGCGGCGGGAAGAACGCCGCCACGCAGAAGGAAATGTGGGAGCGGTCGCGCGCAGCGTACTGGCAGCTCGCCCAGGATCTGCGCGCCCGCGTCATACCCGTCGGCGATGCGTTCTGGCGCGTGGACTCGGATCCGCAATGGGGTTACCGGGTGGACCCGCGCTTCGATGCCAAGACCGCGGAGCATCCGGCGCTGCCGCTGCAGCGCAATTCACTGCATGTGGGCTACCGCTGGAGCGCGCAGAAGAAACTGGGCAAGGATGCCAACCACGCGAACGTGGCCGGCGAGTACCTCGGCGCGCTCGTGTGGTACGGGTTCCTTTTTGCCGAGTCGCCTGAGAAACTCACGTATGTGCCGCCGGGCGTCGCACCGGAGTTTGCCCGTCACCTGCGCAGCGTGGCGTGGCAGGTCGTGCAGGAAACCGCGGCGGCCAGCCGTAAGGTCGCCGCACCGCTGCCGGCGGCGGCGCGTTAGCCCATGGCTGCGAGGTGGAGCCCGCGGTCGAGATCGCACGCCAGCGCCGGGTCGCCGGACCGGGGCGAGGACGCACGAGCCCGAGTGTGGGCGAGGTGCCCGCACCCCGCGTCTGCGTTCGGCGGTGCCATCCCGCGTGGTGAGAGCACCCGGTCTGCAGCAATCACCACGCGATCCTACACCCGCGGCTTTTCGTCCCTGTCTTTCTCATGAACCAACTCCCTCACACCCCCGCCTCGCAACCCCTCAGCCGCCGGTCGCTCCTGCAGCGCGGCGCGCTCGGCCTCGCCGGACTTTCCGTGCTCGAGTGGGCGGGCCGCGGTTCCGCGCTCGGTGCGGCGGAAACGAAGAAGTCCGCCGCCGCGGCCAGCGCCGCCCCTGCCGGCGGGCTGCCGCCGCTCCACCGTTTTCCGCGCACCGTCCAGGAATATTATGTCCGGCGCGTGCGGGAGACGGAGCGGGCGGCTGACGCGCGGCGGGCGCAGTTGCGCACCAAGGCCGAGGCGGAGGCGTACTGTCGCGACGTGCGGGAGAAGATCCAGCGCTGCTTCGGGCCGCTGCCGGCGAAAACGCCGCTGAACGCCCGGGTGACGCGCGTGCTGGAGCGCGACGGCTACCGCCTGGAGAACGTGATCTTCGACAGCCGTCCTGGTTTTCCCGTGACGGCAAACCTCTACGTGCCGACCGGCCGGAGCGGCAAGCGGCCGGGCGTCGTGGCCACGTGCGGACACTCCAACAACGGCAAGGCCGCGGACGCCTACCAGTCCTTCGCGCAGGGCCTCGCGCGGCAGGGCTATGTCGTGCTGATCTTCGACCCGATGGGGCAGGGCGAACGCATGCAGCACGTCGACGCCAACCTGAAGCCGCGTTTCGGCGTCGGCACGAGCGAGCACCTCTACGTTGGCGCGCGGCTCACGTTGTTGGACGAGTTCATCGGCACCTGGTTTGCCTGGGACGGGATTCGCGCCGTCGACTACCTGCTCACCCGCCCCGAGGTGGATCCGAAGCACATCGGACTCACCGGCAACTCGGGCGGCGGCACGCAGGCGGCGTGGCTGCTCGCCCTCGAGCCGCGTTTCACGATGGCGGCGCCGAGCTGTTTCATCACCACCTGGCGGCGCAACATCGAGAACGAGGAGGCGGCTGATCATGAACAGTGTCCGCCGCAGGTGCTCGCGCTCGGTCTCGATCACTCCGATTTCCTCGCGGCGTTTGCGCCCAAGCCGCTGATGGTGCTTGGACAGGAGAAGGATTTCTTCGACGCCCGCGGCCTCGAGGAGGCCTACGGTCGCGCGAAGGCGCTCTATCGCCTGCTGGGCGTGGAGAAGAACGTGGAGCTCTTCATCGGTCCCGACTATCACGGCTACCATCAGCCGAATCGCGAGGCGATGTATGGCTGGTTCAACCGGCAGACGGGCAGTGCGACCGGTCAGAAGGAGCCGGCGATCACGCTGGAAAAGGAAGCGGACCTCCTCTGCACGCCCAAGGGGCAGGTGGCGGAGGCGAACCCGGCCACGGCGTTCACGCTGTCGCGCGAGCAGGCGCGGCAGCTGGCCAAGACCCGGGGTGAACCACGCGGCGAGCCGCTGCGCAGTTCCCTCCGTTCGGCCCTGAAACTTCCGGCCCGGGCCACGACCATCCCGGACTACCGCATTCTCCGGCCGGTATCGGGTCGTGCGTACCCCAAGCGCAACGCGGCCACGTACGTGCTCGAGACCGAGCCCGAGATTCAAACCGTCGTCTACCGGTTGAGTGACGCGCCGCTCACGTCGCGGCCGCCGCGCGAGGGCCGCCGGGCCGTGCTGTACGTGTCGCACCGTTCGGCGGACGATGAGCTCCGGACGGAGCCGCTCGTCAAGGAGGTCATGGCGGCCGAGTCCGCGGCGGCGATCTTTGCGTGCGACGTGCGCGGGGTGGGCGAGTCGCAGGCGCTCACCGGCACGCGGGAGACGTTCACGCCGTATGGCGCCAACTATTTCCATGCGGCCACCGGGCTCATGTACGACTACCCCATGGCGGGCCAGCGCACCCACGACCTGTTGCGGGTGCTCGACTGGCTGGGTTCGATCGGCCACGACGACGTGCACCTGGTGGCGCGCGGGTGGGGCGCAGTTCCCGCGACCTTCGCCGCCGTGCTGCACGGGGCGGTGACGCAGGTCACGCTGAAGCATGCGCTCAGCAGTTACACCACGCTCATGGAAACCGAGGCCTACCAGTGGCCGCTGACGCTGCTCGTCCCGGGCGCGCTGAAGGCGTTTGATCTGCCGGACTGCTATCGCGAACTGGGGGCGAAAAAACTGCGGCAGGTGGAACCGACGGACGCGGCCGGCGTGCCGGGTTGAGGCCGGAGCTTCCCGGTGACGGGGCGCGCCGTCGCGCCACGCGCCGCGGGCGGGCCGGATTTTTTCTTGCCCCGCGCGACGGGCGAGCTAAGTAACCGGTCGGTTAACTGACGGCGGGCCGGGGTGGCACCGCCGCACGGGCTCACCCGAACGATTACTCCCATGGCATCCTCACAGTCGCGACGGAAGTTTCTGCAGACCGGTTCGGTCGCCCTGGCGGCGTCCCAGTTGCCGCGGGCGGCCCGCGCGGCGGACCACGAAGGCGGCAAACTCGCCAAGGACGGCGGCACCCGCGCGGTGAGCGGCAAGCCGGGGGCGCGCGTGCGGTGGGGTGACGCGGAGAAGGCGCAACTCAGCGCCGCCGTCGACCAGCCTTCGATCTTTTACTGGGCGGGTGGAAAACCGAACCGGCAGACCGCGCTCTTCATCGAGCGCTTCAAGCAGTATTGTCCGCGCGAGCATGTCGTGACCTGTTCCTCCGGCACGGCCGCGCTCCATGTGGCAGTGGCGGCGGCGGGCATCGGGCCGGGCGACGAGGTGATCACGACGCCGATCTCCGATATCGGCACGATTGCCGGGATCCTTTTCCAGCAGGGCGTACCGGTGTTTGCCGACCTTGGCGCCTCAACCTACAACCTTGATCCGCAGGCGGTCGAGCGGGCGGTCACCCCGCGGACCAAGGCGATCATCGCGGTGCACCTGGCGGGGAATCCGTGCGACATGACGGCGCTTCGGGCGATCGCGGACCGGCACAAGCTGGTGCTGATCGAGGATTGTGCGCAGGCCTGGGGCGCACGCTACCAGGGCCGGCCGGTCGGTTCGATCGGGCATGTGGGCTGTTACTCGCTGATGGATTCGAAGCACATCGGGACCGGCGACGGGGGCGTGGTGACGTCGAGCGATCCGCGCATCGGCCCGGCTTTGCTGAAGTTTTCCGACAAGGGCGGAGACCGCCTCGATCCGAAAAACTCGTATGCGACGACAAGCGTCCTCGCGACCAACTATCGCATGAGCGAACTGCAGGCCGGCTTTGGCGCCGTGCAGTTGCAGCGGCTGGAGGCGATCGCGGCGAAGCGGGCCGCGCTCGGCCGCCTGCTCGTCGAGGGGATTTCGGGCCTCCCGGCGGTCATGCCGCCCGCGATCGCGCCGGCGGACCGCAGTTCGTTCTGGTTTTTCTACTTCCGGCTCCGGCTCGACCGCCTCCGCTGCGACCGGGCGGAATTCGTCGCCGCGCTGCGGGCGGAAGGCGCGTCCTGCTCTCCCGGATACATTCCGGTTCCGCTCTACAAGATGCCCTATTTCCAGCAGCACGCGTTCTTCGCCGGCCGCTGGCCGGTCAAGGAACTCGGGTTGACGAAGATGGATTATACGCAGGTGAAATGCCCGGAGGCCGAGGCGATCCTCACCACGGGCGTGATGTGTCCGCTGAACGAAGGCATGGACGAAGCGCTGATCCGCGAGATCGGCGCGGCGGTGCGCAAGGTGGCGAAGCACTACACGGTTTAGGAACTGATTTGAACAGGAAGGCCGGGGAGGGCGGGAAGACATGCCACCGGCTGCCTTGAGTCGAACCCCGGATCACACGGATCGCCCGGTTGGCGTCTGGAACCGTGTCATCCGTGGTGAAGGCCACGAATGTCAGGGCCGTGGGGTTGAGTCCGGCCTTCCCGCTATTCCTGGCCTTGCTGTCCGAACTCTGAACCCGGGTTCGTTCAGGGAGTCGCGCGGCTCCGTTTCACGAGCTCGTGCGTCTTCGTCACGATTTTCTCCTCGAGGCCGGCGGTCCATTTGGCCGGTTTGCCGTACGGCACCATCGAGGTGTCACCTTCGTACCGGCCTTCCTTGAGCACGCGTTCGCTGGGGATGTAGGCCATGACGTCCGTGGAATAACCGAAGACCCAGAGGTTGGGACCGAGTTCGCGGCGCAGTCGGATGGAATAGTCGATGACCACTTCACCGCCGAGGGCGACCCATGCGACGTTGCCGAGCGACCAGGCCTGAATCGGATACGCGTACTCGAGCGCGCGATCGCCCTTCACCTTGATGTCGGCGGCGACCGCGGCGGCCCAGGCCTGGTGCATTTCGCGGTTGGCCTGCTGCTTTTCCCGGGCCGTGCGCAGTTCCTCCTCGGTGGGTAGGCGCGAGAAGCGGAGCGTGATATCTTCGAACGCCGAGCCAAAGCGGCCGTCCACCGGCGTCAGTTTTCGCGCCAGCGCGCGGTCGGCGGCGTCGGCGAGGGCGCGTCCGTGCTGTTCGGCGTGGGCCGGCTCGCGCCGCGGAGCGGGATTGATGTCGGCGCCGCAGCCGATGGCGAAGAGCACCGTGGCGCCGGGATGGCGTTTCTCGAGTTCCACCTGGGCGGAGCCCGCGTAGTCGCCGTGCCACTGGTTGATGCCCAGGGTGGTGTTGTGGCAGGCGTAGGAAACGAGCAGAGCCCGCAGTTCACCGGAGGCGGCATGGACGGCGAGCACGGGGACGCGCGGTTCGAACGGGCCCTTCAGCTTGCCGGCGGCGCGTAGTTCGGGGACCTGCTTTTCCGCGTTTTCCCGCCGGTTGAAACCAAAGGTCGCTTCATCCTCTCCCCAGCTGATCGTGGCCGGCGCCAGCGACGCGAGCGCGGCCTCTGCGGCCCGGATCATCCGGGCCTTGAGGTCCGTGGCATACGCATCGGCCTTGGCCACGCCCTCCGGCGGCAGGATGCGCAACCCGCTCAGGTTGCCGTTCAGGAAAGGCGAACAATGGGTGTGGGAGACATTCACCATGACCGCGCTGCGCGGGAGCGAGTGGCGGCGGCCGAGTTCCGCGGCGACGTGATCCGAGATTTCCCGCGTGATGCCGCAAAGGTCCAGGGTGAGCAGGACCCCGCGTCGGCCCGTCGGATCCGCGACCGCGAGCGCCTTCACCCACAGGTCCTGCGCCGTCCCGTCGGCCGGCTGGTCGCGCGAGGCGTAACCCGTCATCCACAGGCCGGCGGGCGGCGTGATCTTCTCGCGCCCCGAGCCGGCGCTCCAGCCGGTGCCGGCGGCCTCGGCTGACCGCGTGCTGCAGACGAGACAGAGGAAGGCGGCGGCGAGGAAAAGACCGGCCCGGCCGAGGCGGACCGGAGACGATGGGGCGGTTGACGACGGGGTGGGGCGGTGACGCATCCAGCTCATGCCGGGAGTAACCGCCGGGTTACCGATTCCGGCAAGCTCATTTGCCGACGCCACCCGGCGGTGATTGTGCTTGCCAACCTCCCGGCATAGTAACCTATCAGTTACGAGCCTGCGCCGCCGGATTTGCGCCGCAACCCCGGAGCGCAGGGTTCCCTCACACCAATCCATCGTACCGCCTATGAATCCGCTCAGCCTCCGTCCCCGTCGGGTCGTTTCGTGGCCTCGTTTCCTCCTGCTCTGCCCGGCGTTCCTCGCGCTCTGCGTTGCGCCGCTCCTCGCCCAGGCGGGCCGGACGGGCACCGTATCCGGCTCGGTCTCGAACCAGGCCACCGGCGACCTGCTGACCGGCGCGCAGATCGTGGTGGAGGGCACTGGCATCACGGCGACCACCGAGCGCGGCGGCGCGTTCACCCTGGCCGTGCCCGAGGGCAGCCAGACGCTGGTCGTCACGTACTCGGGTCTGGATACCCTGCGGGTGCCGGTGACGGTCACGGCGGGGCAGACGGCGGTCCGGGAGATCAAGCTGACATCAGGCGTGTATCGGATGGACGCCTTTTCCGTGTCCGGAGTGCGGGAGGGCAGCGCCCTCGCGATCCAGGCGCAGCGTTTGTCGGAGAATCCGAAATGGGTCGCGGCGACTGACACCTTCGGCAATCCGGCCGCCAATCCCGGCGAACTGATCCAGCGGCTGCCCGGCATCTCGACCGACGTGGTCGGCAGCGAAGTGCGCACGCTGTACGTGCGCGGCATGGGGCCCGGTTTCTCCTCGCTCATGGTGGACGGGGAGCGCATCGCGACGTCGACCGGCACTTCGGCGAGCCGTGACTACCAGATCGAGCAGCTCGGCACCGGCAATCTCGAGACGGTGGAACTGATCAAGGCGCCGCAGCCCGAGCAGGACGCGAACGCGGTGGCGGGCTTCGTCAACCTCGTTTCCCGCCGGGCGTTCGACGCCCCGGGGCGCCGGATCACCGTGACGGGCGGCGTGCTGTGGCGTATGCGCAACACCGATACGAGTCCGTTCGAGGACAAGGCCGACAACCTCGACCTGCTGTCGCTCGCGTATTCGGATGTGTTCAGCGTCTTCGGCGGCCGGCGCAATCTCGGCATCGCGTTCAACTTCAACCGGCGCGTGTCCGCGACGACGCAGGACGAAGCCGGCCCCGGGGGCGTGCTGTACAACTTCGGCCAGACTTACCTCAACCCCACGTCGGCCAATCCGCTCACCCGCATCTTCGGCACCGGCGACATCGGCTACAAGGCCCGCGCGCACAACGCCGGCCTGAGCGTCGACTACAAGCTGTCCCCGGACGCGTACACGTTCTTCAAGTTCTCCTTCAACACGAACGACCAGTACCAGCAGTATTACCGGCCGGGCATCGGCAATCCGGCGGCGACGGCGGCGAACTTCACGGCGGACAGCACCTACGACCACTCCTTCCTGCTGCCGCATGCGGCGTCGGTGTCGATCAGCGAGTCCACGCCGGCGTTCACCAAGAACTCGCGCAATTTCGCGCTCAGCGGCGGGACCGAGTTCAAGGTCTTCCAGCGTTCCACGACGGTGAGCCTGCGTGCCAGTTATTCGCATGCCGATATCTCCTACCCGGGCTGGATCCGCGCCCAGGCCCGCACGCCGGGCGGCATCGGCTTCGAGATCGACCGGCGGGGCCAGGACCCCTGGTACCCGATCTTCCGCCAGACCGCGGGCCCGTCGATCTACGACGCCGCCAGCTACAACATGTCCACGATGCAGAAGCAGTCGTACAAGGCGGGCAACGATCTCTACGGCCTGCGGTTCGACGTGACCAAGAAGTTCGACGCGCCGTTGCCTGCGACCGTCAAGTTCGGCGCGAAGTGGGCCGACGACACGCGGAATCCGTTCACGGATGTCGGCTATTACACCTGGGTCGGCGCCGACGGCGTGCCGAACTCCGCGGATGACGCGATGACGCCGTATGCGGATTTGAAATACAAGCAGAGCGAGGACCGGTACGGCCCGTTCCCCTTCATGACCAATCCCGAGGGGGCGCCGACGGCGTATTGGAAGCAGACTGCCGCGAACGCATACGACACCTATGCCAACTCGCAGGTGAGCCGGGCCAAGTTCAGCGAAACGATCACCGCCGCGTACATCCAGGGTTCGGTCAAGCTGGGCCGGCTGCGGATCCTCGGTGGAGTCCGGATGGAGGACACCGAGACCGAGGGCACCGCCTGGGCGCGCAACACCACGGCGTCGTGGGGCGGGAATTCCGTCGGCGGCGCCAGCCTCGATCCTGCGGTCGTAGCGGCCAACGCGGCGCGGGCGCAGCGGTCGTTTGTGCGGCGCAATGTCTCGAGCGGCCAGTACCAGAACTTTTTCCCGGGCCTGCATTTCGTCTACGAGCCGGCGCAGTCACTGCTCGTGCGCGCCAGTTACAACCGCGCGATCTCGCGGCCGCCGGTGGCGAATCTGATTCCGACCCTGACGGAGAACACCGAGAACAACTCCATCTCCATGGGCAACCCGGACCTGAAGCCCTATCTGACGGATAATTTCGAAGTGAGCGTGGAGCGTTATTTCGAGCCCGTCGGTCTGCTCAGCGCCGGCATGTTCCTGAAAGAGATCTCGAACTACTTCCGCACGTTCTCGACGACGATTCCGTCCGGCGGCTTGGACGGCAACGGCCAGTATGCCGGCTACACGCTGTCGACCACGCAGAACATCGGCGGAGCGCGCATCCGCGGCATCGAGCTGAGCTATCAGCAGCAGTTCAGCTTCCTGCCCGGAGCGTTGAAGGGCCTCGGTGCCTTCGCGAATTTCACCTACCTCGAGGCGCAGGGTGACTTCGGCGGCACGGTATCGACGACGCGGCTGGGCAACCTGTCGCCCCGCAGCGGTAACGGCGGCATCAATTTCCGCTATCGCGGGCTCGATGCGCGCTTCCTCGCCAACTGGACCGACGAGAAATACAAGAGCACCGTCTCCGGCATCGATGTCTACAACGAGGAACGGCTGATGTTCGACGTGAAGCTGCAATACACGATCAACCGCCGCTACGACGTCTTCCTCGACGTGAACAACATCACCGACGAGCCGCCGCGGACCGACGTCGCGCTGAACGGGCTCAAATTCTTCAAGACGAACCAGGGCGTCGGCTTCGTGGCCGGCGTGCGCGGACGGTTCTGAACCTTGGTCATGGCTGCAACCCAGCTGTGAATCATGACGCGGGCTGCTGCTCTTGGACGCACAGCGGCCCGCGTTTCTTTTTTTGGTCGCGACGCGGGTGCCGGACCGGCCACGTTGGCCGCGTGGCGCCGGCGCGCCACCGCACCCAATCATGTCGACGACCCGCCTTCCCCTGATTCTGCTTCTCGCCGCCAGCGCCTTTGCCGCGGCTCCGACCAAGAAATCCATGTCCACCTTTGAACGCTTGTCCAAGAACGACCGGAGCGGCACTGCCTGGTCGGTGCGCGTGCCGGACGGTCCCCTTGTTTTCACCCAACAGGTCGCGGCCGCGACGGCGAGCGGCGATGCCGGTGCCCAGGCGGCGGGCGCGCTGCAGGCGCTGGCCGGCGTGCTGGGCGGTCTGGGCAGTGACCTGACGCGCGTGGTGCGACTCAACGCCTACGTGGCCGACGATGCCGCGGTGCCCGCGGTCGACGTGGCCGTGGCGGCACAGTTTGCCGCGACGCCGGTGGCGTACACGCTGACGCGCACGCCGCTGACGACGCCGGGCGCGCGTGTGAAATTTGAGGCGGTGGCCACGACTTCCCGGACACCGGCGGTCGCCGAGATCTTCGAACGTGCCGCAGTGCTGCCGGCGGGCGGCAAGATTTTCATTTCCGGCCAGGTGGAGCGCGGCACGGACCTGGCCAGCGGCTGCACCGCCACCATGGCGGGGCTCTACCGGTCACTCGAGCACTTCGGTCTGAAGAAGAGCGATGTCGTGCAGGTGAAGGCATTCTTCCGGCCGGTCGCGGATCCGTCGGTCGCGACCCAGGCGATCACCGCGAGTTTCGGCGACAGCAAGGTGCCGCCGATCGTCCTGCAGGAGTGGACGAGCGACACGTGGGTCGAGATCGAACTGGTCGCGTCGGCCCGGGCACTGCCGGCCAAGGCGGGCGAATCGATCACGTACACGTGGCTGCCGTGGCTGACTCCGTCGCCGCGCTACTGCAACATCGCCCACGTGATGCCCGGCACGCCGCTCATTTTCATTGGCGAGATCAACGGCGGCGACACCCAGGATCCGCGCACGCAGATGAAGACGATTTTCGAGCGCCTTGGCTCGATCCTCTTCGAGGCGGGCAGCAGTTACCGCACGATGGCGAAGGCGACCTATTATCTGAAGGACCCGACCGCGCGGGCGCTCCTCGGTGACATCCGTGGCGTCTACTACGATCCCACCCGCGCGCCCGCGGCATCGGCGCTCGGTGTGACCAGCTTCGGGCGCCCGGGTCGGGCGGCGATGATCGATATGATCGCGGTGCCGGTGCAGTA